>NZ_KE386494.1:746392-787507 GCF_000427425.1 Caldanaerobius polysaccharolyticus DSM 13641
CAGCAATCGAGCATACATCGCGTGAAGGATTATATGTTTGGTCGATGTGTAGTCAAGCCTAAAATGAACTCACTGCGTTCGGGCTTGACAACCCATCTTCCCAAACATAGATAGTAGCTATGCGATGTATGCATAGGTATCAAGTGGCACTTGATAGATTTAATCATAGTGAAATTTAATGAAACAATATTTAAATATCAAGGTTCTTTATTAATCTTGTTAAAGGTCGACCTTTTTGGTTGATTACAAATCATATTATACGAGGAGAGAACTCCTTTATATTTGTATTTGCAACATCATCTAATCTTTTTTGGCCAGTTCTTCATTTACTCTTTTTTCTAATTCCGACAATACAGAATTGATGTCTTTGTTGTTATGCCAAAACTGATCTGTCACTTCTGTATAAATATCATTGACTTTATTATGAGTAAGCATGGCATAAGGATAAACATCTGCATTTATAAACCAATTAATCATCGGTTTAAAGCTTTCGCCATAAACCTTATCACTATACCATTTCTTCATACCTTCTTCTGTATACAATGATTTCCTATCTGGTAACCACAAACCTTCTTTAACATTTTGGATCTGATACTGATCCGATGACAGGAAACTTATAAGCTTCCAAGCTTCTTCTGGATGCTTGGTCTTGGCCCACGCAGCATGCATATGCGCCTGAACATGGGTTGTTGAATATTTAAATTTGGGTAAAACACCTACTCCGACCCGGAAATTCATTTGAGATAACTCTTGTAATGACCACGATCCATCAGCTAACATAGCAACCTTTCCCGTTTCAAGCATCTGATGAGGCTGCATTCCTACCATCTCTAAAGTTGTTGCATCAGGTGCTGCATTATCAACCTTACGCAAATTCAACACCGCTTGAAAAACCTCTCTAGCTTCAGGTGTATTTATTATCATTTTATCATAATTATCATTAAATATCTTGACCCCGTTCTCCATAAGAAGAGCGGTTGTCACATATTGTTGCTCAAATCCATAAGCACCATATTGTATTACTTTATTACCCTGCTTTATAGTGAGTTTCTTCGCCACATCTCTAAACTGATCCCACGTCCATGCTTTATTAGGATCACTTGGTGGATATGGAAGACCAGCTTTGTCAAATAAGTCTTTATTATAAAATAACTCAGGACCTACTATACAACTTATAATTCCGTATAATCTGCCATTTACTTTCATAAGTCTCATAGTACCTGGGAGAAAATCGTCCTCTTTATATTCACTATTTTTAAAGTAATCAGTAATGTCTAATAGCTGTCCTTCTGTAGCCAATTTTCTATATAAATCAGTACCAGCAAAGAAAACATCAGGAGCAGCATTACCAGCTAACATAGTCATTAATTTAGAAGCATAATTAGACCCTGGAACTGTGGTATATTCAACTTTAATATTAGGATTCATTTTCATAAATTCTGCAAGTCCATTTTTTACACTTTTCGTTTCCAACGGACTGGCTTCCCAACCCATCATTTTTAAAGTGACAACTTTATTATTATCTGTTCCTTTTTGGTTCCCAGTCTGCTTAATGTGTCCCGAACATCCACTCATCAGTATACCCAGTAGGAACATACACGCAATCAATAAAGAACTCTTTCTCATTTTCGAAACCCCCTTGGATAAATTTACAACAATCGAATATCTTTAAAACACCATATTTCCGCTTTTTCACATTTACTATCACCCCCTTCTCTGAAACCTCACTTCCGTAGCTTTATATATCCCTCCTTTGCCATATGCTTTAACCTTCTTTTAATCCTGAAAGCGTTACACCCTTAATAAATAAATCCTGTGCTGCCAAAAATACAACAAGTATAGGAATTAAGCTAATAGTAGTTCCTGCCATTAACGCTGGCCAATCAGTTGAATACATACCTTGCATTGAAGCCAAACCTAAAGGCAATGTCATTTTATTTTGAGAATTTATATAAACCAACGGCGCCAGAAAATCATTCCAAATACCCATAAAAACAAATATGCCTAATGTAGCAATAGCAGGCTTTGACAATGGCAAAAATATGCGCCAATATATATCAAATGGTGTACAACCATCTATCCTAGCAGCTTCCTCTAATTCTTTAGGAATGGTCAGGAAAAACTGACGCATTAAAAATGTACCAAAAGCTGACACTAAAGCAGGTAAAATAAGTGAATAATGCGTATCTACCAAGCCATAAGTCTTCATTAAAATGAAATTGGGAATCATTGTAACCTGGCCTGGAATCATCATTGTAGCTAGATACAAAGCAAATATAGAATCTCTAAACCTGAAATTTAACCTGGCAAACACAAATCCTGCCATAGAACTTGTTACTAGTTGAGCAAACACCACGATTATTGATATTTTTAAACTATTTAGAAAAAATAACCAAAACGGAAACCTCTCTGTTAACTTTGTGTAATTTTGCCATACTATTTTACTCCCGAAAAATTTTGGAGGAAACACAAATACTTCGCTCAATGGTTTTAATGATGTACTAATCATCCAAAGAAAAGGAAGTATCATTGTAATAGCGCCTAGCATCAATATTATATGTGTAATAATAATCGTACTTTTCTTTTTCTTCATGATTCTACCCCCTAATAAATAACCCATTTTTTCTGGAAAATAAACTGAATTAAAGTAATTACAAATATAATAAAGAATAATACATACGCAAGGGCACTCGCATATCCCATCCTAAAATACTGAAATGCATTTTGATATAAATAATGAACCAGAACTGATGTAGACCGACCAGGTCCTCCTCCTGTCATTAAAAAAACTGAGTCAAATACCTGAAAAGAGCTTATAAAACTCATTATTATTACAAAAAATGTCGTAGGAGAAAGTAATGGCACCGTGACATTTTTAAATTTTACCCACCAATTTGCCCCTTCAATATCAGCTGCCTCATAGTATGAGGAAGGTATTCCCTGAAGACCCGCAAGGAATAGAAGCATATTAAACCCCAGACCCTTCCATACATTAGTTACTATAATAGCAGGCATAGCCCACCGCGGATCACTCAACCACGCAGGTCCCTTTATTCCCACTAAACTCAGCAAATAATTTAATAAACCATAGTCGGGATTAAAAATCCATTGCCATACCATAGCAACAGCAACCATCGATGAAATAACAGGTAAGAAGTAAGCCGTTCTATAGAACTTTATTCCAGCAATTTTTTGATCTAACGCAATAGCTAAAAATAATGAAATAATGATTCCTACAGGAACCGTTATCACGCTATAATAAAATGTATTTATTACCACCTGTTTAAAAATCTGATCATGTAACAAATCAACGTAATTTTTTAAACCTATCCACTTTACCGGAGACATCATATCGTACTCAGTAAAGCTCAATAAGAACGCTGCAATTACAGGAAATAATGTAAATATAAAAAATCCCAGCGCATTAGGGAGTAAAAGTAAAATGGCCCAAAAAGTATCTGAATACATAAGCTTATTTTTTATTTTCATAATGTACCTCTTCCTTTCTCGAATACTTGCTTATTCCATTTTCTCCTTTAGAAAACATCTGGGATACATAACTAATAACCTTATTCCTCCACAGCATCAAATAAAATCATATTCAGTACCTGCAAATAATAAGTGTTATATATTGTCGCAATCTATATGTAACATTCACTTTCTATTTGCTTAACTTCTCTTATACCGTTCTCTTAAAACAATTAATTAGCATTAATCACCTAAAAAGCGTTTTTATTTGTATACCACCTTCCTTTCATTTTCGTAGTATACGTACATTTTGTAAATAAAAATTAAAATGTACGTATATCTTCATCTTCTGCTTTTAGAATACTCTTTTATAAAAACATTTTCAAAGCCCAAATTTGACCAAATTCACCGAATATTCTCCGTTTTTTTTTTTTTCAGAATAATACTCGCGATCTCTCATTTTTTCTCCATTTTTCTCCTATATGTGTTAAGATACCTTGCAAAAACCCATATTACCTGCCTCGAGGTAATCCAGCGGTAAATGCCCTTCACATTCAACAACACGTTTTCAAACTCTTTCTTTGTTCCTTCAATTTTTTTATTTTGTCTAATAAACAACCAGACATAAAAAGGTATGGCATTTATTTAAACGCGCCATACCTTAAATATCACATAACTCATTTTTGCGCTTTATGAGGAGCTAAATAAATATTCGGCCTCGGTGGGTTAGCCATGCCCCCGCCTAAATAAAAGCTCGTATGGGGAGGCTGGTTATAAGCTACATTCTGCCATGCAATACCAAGCCTGTATACAGGATCGTGCATCAGCGTGTATATACGATGTTCAGTAACTTCTGTAGTTGTATAGATACGGAGTGCAGTGCTATCAGCCGTTTTCCATATCACTTCTTCCCTCCAATCCCCCAGTATATCGGCCTGCAGCGAAGGAGTAGCTTTTGTGCCGTTATTTGAAGTGCATCCCTCAGCTGTAAGCAAATTAATGGTTTGATTATTTACATAATCCCACTTGTCGATCCTATTTGAGTCAAGAAGCTCGCGAAGCAGATCTCCATCCCACCAGATGGCAAAATTTATCGACGACGGTTTGCTGTCAGCTATCTTTTCCCATTTACAACTGTACAAGCCATATGGGCCAGCAGCCCACATCTCCTCACCTGGATACCTAGGATCCACATCAGCTGATAAGCCCCTTCCGGTATCTTTTGTGGTAGACAATCCCCATACTATCTCACCTGTCCTGGCATCGTGCATTTCTATGCCGGCACCGGACGGTACTTCGTGAACCTGAAATACTTCAAGGCCCGGCCTGCTGGGATCTAAATCCCCTACATGCATGGCATCTCCATGGCCTAAACCCGTAGTATAAAGCCCCTTTCCGTCGTGGTCTATAACGGACGATCCATATATGATCTCATCTTTACCATCGCCATCCACATCCGCCACGCTTAAATTGTGGTTGCCCTGTCCGGCATACCTTGAATTACCAGGGTCATTGCTGTCAAACCTCCATAACTTGGTAAGCTTTCCGTCCCTCCAGTTATACGCCACAAGCACCGTCCTCGTATAATAACCGCGGGCTATAACAAGACTTGGCCTCTCGCCATCCAGGTACGCTACGGCTGCGAGAAAACGATCTACGCGGTTGCCATAACTATCTCCCCAATCAGCAACATTACCTCTAGGTGGATCGTAATCCGTGGTCACCAGCGCTTTACCTGTCTTTCCGTCAAATATAGTAAGGTATTCAGGGCCTGAAAGTATTCGACCTGTGCGTTGCGGTAATCCGCATTGGGATCGCCAATTACCTTTCCTATCCCATCAACAGTCCCATCTGCTGTCTTACAGGCAATTTCAGCCCTGCCGTCGCCGTCCAAGTCATATACCATAAATTGAGTATAGTGTGCACCTGCGCGTATGTTTTTGCCCAGGTCAATTCTCCACATCAATTTGCCATTGAGTTTATAAGCATCAATGTACACATTGCCTGTATATCCATTCTGTGCGTTGTCCTTGGAATTGGATGGATCCCATTTAAGCACAACCTCATACTGACCGTCGCCGTCGAGATCCCCTACGCTGGCGTCATTGGCGCTATAAGTATAGGAAACACCATCTGGCGTGATGCCATCTGCCGGTTTTTGAAGAGGAATTGAGAGGTAATTTGTGCTCCATACCTTTACTTTTTCAGACGGTGGCAATTCTTTGCCGTCCACAACAGCACGGATATAATAAATTGAATTTAAATTACCATCAGGATCTAAGTAATTCGTACTTGTCCCTATAGGCGAAGAGTTTATCTTTTTCCCGTCGCGGTAAATGTTAAAAGAAATGCTATCAGGATCGGTACCCAACAACCGCCACCCAATGTAGACGCCATTGTCTATTTTTACGGCTATTAAACCTCGATCCAGGTTTTCCATTTGGCGCTTCATTTCTGGCATTTTATTTACAACCTCCTTTAACACCGTATTTTGAGCACTGCCGCCATTTGAATATCGCTGTCCGCTCATACCCCAATACAGCGTAGTGGGCACAAAAGCAAATATAAACACGGCTGCTATCATAAAGTAAAACTTAAAACCTTTTAAAACTTTAAACACCGATACTCCCCCTCACATAATTTTTTATTGATTTAACTATTATAAGACACAATCCTCACAGGTCCCATAAGACCTGAAGGAACCATTTCCATATCAAATTTTATGGAAACAGAAAGATAAAAGTTTTTCAAAGCTTCCTGTCTGAGTTTCTCCGCCTTTGAAGCATCCCCCAGTATTTCGCTCGCTGGTGTATTTCTCACCTCAATCATTACTACATTTGCTCCTGGCTTCAGAATATGGGTCACATCCCACCTAAAAGGGCGCCAAGCGCAGAGCCCCAGATCTTCTCCGTTTACCCAGGCTCTGGCTGAATACATTACCCTGCCGCACTCCAGGAAAAGCCTCTTACGGGTTTTAAGCACATCTTCAGGAAAAGTAAATTCTTTGCAGTAGTATGCGGCGCCTGAATAAGCAGGATGCCCTAATTGTTCCCAGCTCAAAAGGAGAGCCTTTCTTTCATCTTCCCCTATCTTAATATTCCACAATTGGTCAGAAAGGTCCAGGACGACCTCACCTCTATCCATAAGCAAATCTCTTCCTTCCGCAGCGGGGAGAGATTCCCCCACAGCTATAAATTTTGATTCAAAAGGCTCAAGTACAAGGGGTATTTTCACATATCCATTTCCTGCTGGCATGCAATCAAGAGCCCTCACCTTGCCCGTTCGCGCATCCCATACCTGAACTTTCCCAGAACCATAAAGCAAGGCATAAGTCGTTACCTTCTCATCCTTTTCGTTGAAAAAGAAATATATCTCACCGTCTACCAGACGCCTATGGGCATACTTTATGGAGGGATAAACTCCTTCAATTTCCACATCGGGCGCAGGTAGCGCCTCAAGCACATTGGCCTGTACCTTACCCGAAGGCTCCCACAGTGACCAGCTCATATCGGCAT
Organism: Caldanaerobius polysaccharolyticus DSM 13641; assembly: GCF_000427425.1. NCBI lineage: Bacteria > Bacillati > Bacillota > Clostridia > Thermoanaerobacterales > Thermoanaerobacteraceae > Caldanaerobius > Caldanaerobius polysaccharolyticus. The sequence goes on from NZ_KE386494.1 coordinate 753,376, forward strand.
AATCACAAGCGCGAAGAAAGCTTTTTTCTACCACTAAAGGTGGCTTGTCGCCTAAATACACCACTTTTTTGCCTTCTAGAGCAAAACCGCGCAATAGCTCAAGGGCTTTTTGGGATATGACGGATACTCCAGGCACGATGATACATCTATACCTTGAAATCAGACCCAAGCATATGGCCTGCTCATCGACAAAATCAAAATCCCTCTGGTGCTCCAGCAGTTCCCCCGCAACATCAAGGGTGTTTTTTAACGCCTGTTCATCTCCCAGCCACATGCTTAATGTAGGAAAATACAGACCGATCTGAGCTGAAGGTTCACCGGCTGACAAAAGGTAACAGATCCTATTTATGTAATCTATAATAAGTGGAAAATGCTCTGATTGAGGGTTTTTGTGATCTCTATCCATAAAAATCGCCGTTAAAAAGAAGTTGATACCGCGCACAGCCTGATGATCTATCACCCACTTCGCCTGTTCAATGGAAAGACCCCGCCCATACACCGCAAAACTCTCACTAAACGCCCGTTTTCTGTCAAACAGATGAGCGGCTGAAGAAGCCAGCTTGGGAAAATCGGCTGCTTTATCCATCCATATCTGGCGCCATATAGCGTCTACAGCAGGGATGTGAACATAGCGCATACACCTGAAAAAGTCTCCCTCGCTTTTTGTAAGCTGCATGAGCATATCCTCGTGATTCAAGTGCACAATGTAGTTGAGGCGGTTTCTCTCGCACCATTCTGCTTGAGGTTTAAAAAAGTTCTCGCAAAACAAGGCAGACCACACGTCCCAATAGTCAGCTTTGGCCCGGCGCACCTCTTCAGACATCACCGGCGCAAAAAAGTACGGGATATAAGGCTGTATTTCATAACCTTTTTCTCTACTAAACCTATCAAAAATACCAGGGGTCCAGGGTATGCCCTGAATACTGTAGTCAGGCTCATCGCCAAAAAAGCCCAACACTGTCTTGCCAAATTCATCTCCTATGTGCTTTTTGTACCTTTCGTGGACATCTTGCAGAAACTGATGGGTAGCGTTTTTATCCAGATAATCACAAAGGGAATAGGTAGTGTCCTTGGCTCCAGTAGGATGATGTACATATCGAGTGGGAGAGGTTAGAAAATCCCATTTTATCATCATAACTTGCCAATGTCCCTTTGGGACCGTCCAATCCAACCTTCCACCCTTTATATCAAGGGCTATGCTCTGCTGGGTTTCGCTTTCCACCGCCAATACCCCTACGGTGTTATGTGAAAGATCTCTTATTACTCTTGTGCCCTCTTTTACCTCTATTTTTTCACCCACCACCAAAGCTTTCATGCGAAGGCGTGGATGTCGCCGGGTAAATTCCCCACCGGCAAAGCCACTGGGATAGCTCCCTTCATCTGCTATCCACACTTTTATATCCCTTTTTTTTGCTTCCTTTACAGTAAACCGAATCCTTTCAAACCATTCATGAGAAAGGTACCCGGGTTCCACACCATGGCCAGCTCCTATAAGTACCTGTTTTATACCCAGAGACTTCACTTCGTCCAGTTCGCGGCATACCCTCACCTCTGTCATGGGACCTGCCCATATCCACCAGTGCACCACGCTATAGCAAGCAGGCGGATCACAAAAGTCCTTTGCTAAGTCTTTAAAACTGGAAAATCCTATCCCCATTTTATCCCATCACCCTTTGACATACATCGCCAATGGAAGCCCTTTTTCTTTTATTTCTTCTACCACCAGACGTGCCAGTTCGTAGGCTCCAAATTCGCTAAAATGGGTATTGTCTTCTATGCCGTCGGGGTATCCAGGATAATCTCCAGGAGAAGCATAGACAAACAAAGCCTTTGTCCCCTCAGGGCCGTAATGATTAAAAAGCTTTTCACTTTTTGCATTAAGATCGATTAAAAACACCCCTTCTTCACAGGCCAGCTGCCTCATGGCCTCAGGATATTGCCCCAGCGTATTTACGATTTTGCCATTTTTATCAAAGAAGCGCCTGTGCATAGGAGTCACAAGGACAGGGATGGCCCCCTTTTCCCTCGCCTCATTTATGTAAATCTTGAGCATTTCTTTATATGTGGTATAGGGCTCAGTGTGGCGCCAATCCTCTTTTTGATCATTGTGGCCAAACTGGACAAAAAGGTAATCCCCTTCTTTTATGGTCTTCAATATATCGTAAAGCCTTCCATTTTCTATAAAGCTTTTTGTAGACCTACCTGAGTAGGTATGGTTAGCAATAGCCACTTTGCTGGTAAAAAAGCATGGAAGCATCTGGCCCCATCCTGCCCATGGCTCTTTTCCCTGATCACATACGGTGGAATCCCCTGCTATGTATATCACCGTCACATCACCGGCTTTTTTGACATCTATACCCCTCACCAGAGGCGCATGGCTATAAAACTCAAGGGTGAGTTTCCCTCCTCTTACGTTTGCAGCAAACTCTTTCTCTGTCAATCCCCCTGAAACAACCTCTTTAACCATGAGCCTCCTCGTCTGAGCCTTTACAGTGACCTCGCTTTTGCCGCTCTCATCTCCTATTAATACCTTTACAATGTAATTGCCATCAGGTACGTCTACGCCCAACCTTAAAGTGCTCTTTTGCAAGATTTCTTTATCTGTCACTTGCTCCCCCTCCTAATCTACTTTGTCGCTTTTTCAACAGCTCATGTATCCCCTTGGGGACCGTATCCCCTATGAGCCCCATACTCATTATAACATTTAGGGCCCATTGTGAAACCGCATTGGTGGATATCCATGGGATCTCCGTGACAGGCTTAACACAGGTTATAAGTGACGTCACTTCTTCTGACTCTACAGGCAATCTTACCCACGACTTTTCACCATCCATCAGGAGGGTCCTCCACACCTCCTCCGCCAATCCCTTGATGCCCCTTCGGCTAGCAGCATAAGCCGCAAGACCGCTGCTGTATACCGACATATCGAATCCTCTGTTTGGTACTCCCCATTCGGCTAATTTTTCGTCCTTCTTTTCCATAAAAGAGCTGTAGAACTGCCCCATATCCATGATCATGTTGTCCAACACGCTGTCACCTATGGCCTGGGCTATTTCCACCCATATAAACTGGCTTCCAAAGCAAAACATAAAAGGGTCTCCGCCTGAAAGCTTAAAATCGTGCAGCTGCGTTTTGTCAGGGTCATATCCATAAACGCCTCCCGAAACCAATGCATAGGGATGACTTTTTAGAAAATCTAAACACTTAAAGAGTTTGGCTTTATACACCTCGTCCTCATAGCGTTCCCATCGAGTAAACCAGTTAGAGCAGAAAGCCATGACATCGGGTCCTATCCTCACATGGGTTTTAAACCGCGGATCCGGCGGGTAATATGCCCTCATGGGGTCCAGGTTGCCGACGGTGTAGTCCACTTCCTTTACCTCATCCATCACATCCCCCACTCTTTCATCTGCGGTTAGGTAATAATAGTACCTGTGAAGGCCTGCCATGCTTATTCTGGCCTCTTTACATCCACAGCCCCAGTGTAGCACATTATGCCTGGACCCAAGACCTGCGTATTCGCCAAAATGATAGACATCCACCTCTGATGTATGGCGAGTCATGGCTTCAGCCATCCTGAACACATCTTCCCTTCCGCTCCTCAAGAACATATACCACAGCCACATGTTGGGTACCAACTCTGTATTCTGCCAAGCATACCCGCCGATGTCATACCTCCATGTATGCCTCACTTTATCGTAGCTGTGCATTACATCGCCGTAATTCCAGAAACCGTACCACTTTCTGCGCTCTATTTCCCCTTTATAAAACTTTACCAGTGCATCTAGCTGGTCTTCTATAAAAGCTCTCTGCGGTGTGCTCCTGTCTACAAGGCTCCACTCACCAAAAACTCCCGTTTTTCTATAATACTCGGGTTCACATACTAAAAGCGGCGGAGATGCGCACTCTGCGGCAATTTCAACGAGCATGTGGTTACCAGGCATCCCATCAAAACAATAAAGAGCAAATTCACTGGTGTTGGCAATACCGTAAGGCGTGCTCCTCAATTCGTCAAACCCTTCGTAGGATGATAGCACATGGGTGCTGGTATCGTAATGGCGAAGGTCCATAGCTTCACAATCCGGAGGCCAAAACCACAATGTAAGCCTGGCAATGTCTGACACCACGCCCAATGTTTCTAGAGATGACGGGTACTTCTGCCAGAAATCCTCGACCCCTACGGCAACTCCTCCTTTTTCATGGCCAACGCACGCAAGGCCGCCAGATCTATTGCCCCTCGTCGCTTCCACAAAGCTACAGTGCTCATTCGTCCTCTTGAAAATCGCGTAATTATCTGAAGAATACTGCACGAGCTTGAAACAATCCCATACCGCCGAATCATCTACCATGGCTAAAAATCTTGAGTCTTGCTCTGGATCCAACGATACAGGTTTTCCCTCTATTTGCATCCTGTATAAATCCTCGTACTTCCCATAGGTCATTTTATTCATGAGGTTTTTAGGCGATTCGCAAAACAGACCGCTATCCCCAGAAAAGCGCACGTACCTGTTATACAGAGGCCCTGCCATAGGCACAGAAAAAGTCATACCAATACCTTTTATGAAGTCAGCATAGGGATTGCCATCGTAAAAAAAGGTGTACACAAACCGTATGGATTCCTGGCCAGCGTAAAAATAAAGCCTCATGTCAAAAGGCAGCCATCCCCGATATATCCCCGTTGCAGCATTCCCTTTGTTTATATGCCTTCCTCTTATGCGAATCACGCAGCGCCTCGGCCCCTGACTCTCAATCTCAGATTCTACAATCTGGCTTTCAAAATCCTCTTCCGCCCGCACCCTGAGGCCTGACGCGATACTCCTGCTCTCACGGATGCACACAAGTTTCGCACCTGTGCATACAGTGACATCGCCCCGCCTTATATACTTAATTATATCGCTTCCTTTTTTACTTATCCGGCAGGTGATCATGCCGGTGTCTACATCTATGCAGTCATCGGTTTGCTCAACTGACATAAATCCGTCCACATCAGGTGAGACCAAAGGGCCTGGGCCAACCGTTTTATAGGCGTATAACCTCTGTGGCGGGGTATCAGAAAAAGACGCCGCATGAGCCGTCCATTTAACGCTTCCGTCAGGCCAGTAGGCCGTTATCCAGCTTTGCACGGTAATATCCTCGCCGTTTTCCCCTTCAATCTTTACTAACTCATCCCGAGTCAATGCGCCGCGTTTCCAGGGAATTCCCCATGTCACCCCGCCTTTTTTGGGCCTTTTATTGCCCAGCCAGTGAATTACCACTTTATCCAAGGCATTCCACTTCCTTATGATAGAGAATTGATATGACAAATACCCTCGCGCCTGTGAGAAAAATTACACGCTCATCACCAAGCGCGAGGAATTTACTTTAACTTACTCTGCCATCAAAAAGAAGGCATCTTATCTTTGTACTTTTTGTATAATTCATTGACCTCCTCGATTAGCTTATCGCCTCCAGTTCTTCGCCACAGCTTTACGGCGTTTTGGAAACCTTTCTCATCGATCTGACCGCTTATAAACTTAACCCTGGCATCCTCTATAATATTGTCCAGCTGAGGACCCACTTTAGCGTACGTCTCAGTTTGAGAGAGCAAAGGTTCTGCAGGATTTCCCACGACTATTTTCTCGTTTTCCCTCATGACTTGACTCTCTTTTTCTCTGACAGGAGGCGTTTGTACCCGAGGCGTTCCATTTTCAGGCGGTATAAACATGAGAAGCTGATTAAGGTCAGCGGCCTCTCGTGTTACCTCCGCCGGCAAATTCTCTATCGGTTGAACCTTGCCATTTACTAAATTGTAATGTTTACCCTCTATGCCATAGCCCAATAAGTCCTGCATCTTTTTGTCCCCTAATTTATCCAAAAAAGCAAGAACTTTCTTTAACTCATCTACGGTTTTAACGCTGGATTTAGATATTAGGTACATACCTGAATAACCCGATGTAGGAAGATTTCTGAGCCCTTTAGGTCCTTCCACAGAACTTATAACATCCATTTCAGCATTTTTTACCCCTGCCTTTTCCAATCCCTGCTGTATTCGATGGGCTGAATCCAGAACATCGACTTTTACACCGGCTTTTCCTGCAACGTAGAAATTCTCCCATTTAGCCGGATCAACAGTAGCAAAATCCCTGTTGAAAAGCTTCTCGTCATACATCTTCTTCCAGAACTTTAAGCAGTCCATATACTCCTTTGTGAAAAATGAAGGCACCAGCTTTCCGCTACCGTCATCACCCCATCCGTTGGGCGCACCAAACCATGTGAGCATGATGTTAAATGGTCCGTTGTACTTGGTCACTATCATACCATAGGTATCGTTTTTGCCATTTTTATCCGGATCATTGTAGGTAAACGCTTTTAGTACATTGTAAAAGTCATCGATGGTCTTAGGCATTTTAAGGCCCAGGTTGTCCAGCCAATCTTTTCTTATAACTATACCATTTCTGCCTAAATCCCTTCCTCTATATATCCCATATATCTTCCCATCTATAGAGGAATTCCACAGTATAATAGGATTAGCTTTGCTTAAATTGGGGTAATCCTTCAAATACGGCCCTACTTCCCAAAACGCACCCGCTCTAACCGCGTTGATGATACTAGGAGACTTAGAGGGAGCAAATACCACCATGGGCAGGTTTCCGCTGGCCAAAACAGTGTTTAACTTGTCTTCGTAAGAGGTAGAAGGCACCCACGTTATATCCACCTGGGTATTAGTGTATTTTTCCATCTCCTTAATCACCGGGCTGTCAGGCGGAGCCGGATCGGCTGCAAAATTCTGGGTCATTATGGTGATTTTAAATGGTTTTTCCGCACTGGCTACATTAGCCTCTTTTCCTTTATCAGCAGTTTTGTTTCTGCTGCTTTTAGAACCTCCACATCCTGCAACCGCTGTTGACAATAATATTATCACGAGCGCCAGAGATATAAAATTTTTAAAAAATCTCCTGAAATCTCTCACTGTTAAAATCCCCCTTTCTCATTACTCATTCAAGTCTCTATATTGCCGGGAAATTTTCCTTTATTTACCTTATGGCATTTTGCATCACCCCTTCAATGATCCTATGAGAATGCCCTTCACAAAATACTTCTGTAAAAACGGATAAACCGCCAGTATAGGCACAGTACTTATCACTATGACAGCCATCTTTAGCGACTCCTGAGGCGGAACGAAATTGGGGTCAAACTGCGCTAAATTGGACATTATTCCAGAGGATAACATGACTATGTTGCGAAGTGTAACCTGTATAGGCCATTTACTCGAGTCATTTATGTATAAGAGAGCGCTAAAGAACGCATTCCAGTGGCCGACCCCGTAAAACAACGCAAAGGTGGCGATAATAGGCATTGACAGCGGCAGCACAATCCTTATAAACACTCCCAGGTCACTGCAGCCATCAATCTTGGCTGCATCCTCCAGTTCCTTGGGAAGCTGTTGAAAAAAGTTTTTGACGATGAAAAGGTTAAACGGGCTTATAGCACCGGGAAGCCATAGCGCCCAATAGGTATCCAGCATCCCCAGGCTTTTTACCAGTAGGTAAGTGGGAATCATGCCACCGCTGAAGAGCATGCAGAATATTATACCGTTTATAATCACATTTTTACCTATAAAATTATCTTTGGACAAAGAGTACGCCAAGGTAAATGTGAAAAATAAATTTATTAAAGTGCCCACTATTGTAATATAGACAGAGTTAAGCAAGCTCCTCATTAAACTCGGTGAAGCAAAAACGTACTTATAAGTATCCAGCGTAGGCATGTGTGGAATCAGGAAAAACGGCCTTTTGGCAATTTCCGCATCTGTAGCAAAAGATGCTGCTATCACGTATATAAAAGGAATAACTGTTATTAAGGCGCATAGTCCTAAAAAAGTATAATTGAACACATCAAACAAACGGCTACCCAAACCGGCTTTCTGACGCATTCACTTTTCACTCCCTTTGACATGATTTACTTGTGCATCAGAACAAAGATGTCTCTCCCACCTTTCTGGCGAGGTAATTAGCGGCTTCTATCAATATGATGCCTACCACTGATTTAAACAACCCTACTGCAGCGCTATAGCTGAACGCCCCCTGAGTGATACCCATAGTGTATACATATGTATCAAATACGTCAGCTACTTCGCGGTTTAGCGAATTCATCATCAAATATATCTGTTCAAAACCTGTGTCCAGAATACTGCCCAATCTCAAAATAAGCAAAATTATTATAGTGCTGCTGATAGCCGGCAGCGTTATATACCGGGCTTGTTGCCATCTGGTCGCTCCATCTACGATAGCAGCCTCATATAGCGTTGGATCCACGCCGGACAACGCCGCTAGGAATATAATCGTCCCCCAGCCGGTTTCTTTCCATATGCTCTGGCTGATGATAAGCGTTCTGAACCACCTGGGATCTGCGAGAAAATCTATTTTTTGCCCTGTCCAATGGAAAATCAATTGGTTAAGAGCCCCGCCTTCAGTGGTGAGAAGGACATAGGTTATACTCGCTATGACCACCATGGATATGAAATGGGGAACGTATACACACGTTTGCACTATGCGCTTATATATAGATACCCTTACCTCGTTGATAAGCAAAGCCAAGATGATAGGCATTGGGAAAAAGAAGATGAGATTGTAAAACGACAATAGCAATGTATTCCTCAGCAATTTAAGAAAATCAGGGTTGGTAAAAAAATCCTTAAAATGCTCAAATCCCACCCATTTACTTCCCATAAGCCCTAAAAACGGATTATAATCCTGAAAAGCCACCACTATACCTGCCATGGGAATGTACCTGAAAATAACAAAATACAATATTCCAGGAATCGCCAGTATATACAGCCATTTGTCTTTTCTGAGCGCTTTAAGCATACTACGGTTGTGAGCTATATTTATTTGAGTTTTAGATCCACCGACTTGAACTAAAGCTGTTTTGGACATTATATCTTAATTAACCCCCTTCCCGGTATATGTTACTTCATAACACCAAGCTATTTATCGTCACTCACCTCCCTTGCAAACGTTTGGTTTTTTGCCAGCGCTGAATTTTATTACAATATTTATGTTAAACTATATTGAATTTATTCCATTATTATGCATCTTTTTATGTCTTTATGTTGAATTTTTTCACTTTTTCTCCATATTTCTCTTTAGCTTGCCAAACGTTAAACTTTAGCGTATAATATACTTAAAACATTTTCAAAGTCCAAATTTGCTCAAATTCGGCGAATATTCGCCGCTTCTTTTTTGCATTAAAAAAGAATTCGACATAAGCCGAATTCTTCATTTTATTTCCCCTATGTATTTCTCAGCCATGATAGCCGCTATAGCTCCATCGGCAGCAGCTGTCACTATCTGCCTTACAGGTGTCTTTCTGACATCACCTGCCGCAAATACCCCTTCTACGCTCGTCTTCATACTCTCGTCGGTTATTATATAGCCGTATTCGTCCATTGCCACAAGTCCTTTTACAATTTCGCTATTGGGAACTGTTCCTATAGCTACAAAAAGGCCATCCACTGCAATCTGGCTTTCTTGACCTGTTTTGTTATTCCTGAGCTTCAAACCCTCCACTGCCTGATCGCCAATTATATCCTCGATGACTGTATCCCATATAAAGCTTATTTTCTCATTGCTAAAGGCTTTATCCTGTTCAGCTTTAGTGGCCCTGAGCTCATTGCGCCTGTGGATGAGGTAGACCTTACTGGCGAACCTGGTGAGAAATACAGCGTCCTCTACAGCGGTATTGCCTCCACCTACTACCGCTACCACTTTGTCCTTATAAAACGCTCCATCGCATGTGGCGCAATAGCTGACGCCTGCACCTCTAAACTTGCGCTCCTTCTCCAGGCCCAGTTCTCTGGGATTAGCCCCCATGGCCAGTATAACAGCTTTTGCCTCATACGTATTCCCATCGGTCTTTACCTTTTTAAAAGAGCCAGCTATATCCAGCTCCTGGACCTCTTCGTATATTATCTCTAGGCCATAGCGCCTGGCCTGGTTCTCAAAATTAGCCATGAGGTCTGGCCCGGCAATAGGCTCCACAAAGCCGGGATAATTCTCTACCAGATAGGTCGTAGAGACCTGCCCACCTGCAAACATCTTTTCCAGCAATACAACGTCCATACCAGCTCTGGCTGCATAAAGACCTGCCGTCAAGCCTGCAGGACCGGCCCCTATTATAATCAAATCATGCATATACTACCTTCCCTTCCTTTCCACAAGTATCTTACAAAAAATTGTAGATGTTCCCAATACGGCCTTCCTTGAGTTACACATTCTATCCATATATTACCCTGTTCTTTATCATTATACAACAAACAGCATTTTGCATCAAAACATGAATCGCTGCAGGATTTGAAAGGAAAAAGAAGAACTAATAAATTATAACGTACTCATTTGAGGGGGTATTATTTATGGAAGAAAAACCGCTGTACAAAGATCCTTCGCAGCCAATAGATATAAGGGTCAAAGACCTGGTATCCAGAATGACTTTAAATGAGAAGATATCTCAGATGCTGCACGAATCCCCTGCTATTCCGCGCTTGGATATACCAGAATACAACTGGTGGAATGAATGCCTTCACGGCGTGGCCCGAGCCGGAATTGCCACCGTGTTTCCCCAGGCCATTGGCCTTGCAGCTACGTTTGATCCGGATCTGATATACCAGGTAGCTACAGCCATATCCGACGAAGCCAGAGCGAAACATCACGAAGCCGTACGCAACGGCGATAGAGGAAAATACAAAGGTCTTACCTTCTGGAGCCCAAATATAAACATATTCAGAGACCCTAGATGGGGGCGAGGCCAGGAAACTTACGGAGAAGACCCATACCTTACCGGGCGGATGGGGGTAGCATTTGTAAAAGGATTGCAGGGCAATCACTCAAAATACCTTAAACTGGTAGCTACACCCAAGCATTACGCCGTACACAGCGGGCCGGAAAAGGACAGACACCATTTTGACGCCCGCGTAAGCCCAAAAGACCTTCGCGAGACATATCTGCCCGCCTTTAAAGAATGCGTACAGGAGGCCAAAGCAGAGTCCATCATGGGCGCATACAACAGGACCAATGGTGAACCCTGCTGCGGCAGTAAAACCCTGCTTCAGGAAATATTAAGGGATGAATGGGGCTTTGACGGCTATGTAGTCTCTGATTGCGGCGCTATAAGCGACTTTCACCTCCATCATAAGGTCACCAACAGCCCACAGGAATCCGCCGCTATGGCGGTAAAAAACGGCTGCGACTTAAATTGCGGCAATACATATGGCAGCCTGCTTATAGCAGTACAGGAAGGCCTTATAACTGAAGATGAAATCGATCAAGCCGTAACCAGGCTCTTTAAGGCAAGGTTTAAGCTCGGCATGTTCGATCCACCGGAAATGGTTCCTTACGCCCAGATACCATACGAAGTAAACGACTGCCCTGAACACAGGCAACTGGCTTTAAAGGCTGCGCGAGAATCCATCGTGCTGCTAAAAAATCAAGGCAACTTGCTGCCTCTTAAAAAAGACCTTAAATCTATTGCAGTGATAGGCCCCAACGCCGACGCGCTAGAGGTCCTTCTGGGTAACTACAATGGCACACCGTCAAAATATGTAACACCTCTGGAAGGTATAAAAAATGCGGTATCGCCTGACACAAAAGTCATATATGCCAAAGGATGCGACCTTATAGGGACATCAAAAAAAGGCTTTGATGAGGCCGTAGAAGCCGCCAAAAATGCCGACGCCGTCATTATGTGCATGGGACTGGCGCCATCCATTGAAGGCGAAGAAGGGGATGCAGCCAATTCCGACGCCTCAGGCGACAGAATCCTTATAGACCTACCAGGGGTTCAGGAAGAGCTGCTCAAAGAAATCCACGCTACAGGTAAACCCATCGTGCTGGTGATGCTAAACGGCAGCGCCATTGCCATAAACTGGTCCCAGGAACACATACCTGCCATTATTGAGGCGTGGTACCCTGGCGAAGAAGGGGGCACCGCTATTGCCGACGTCATCTTCGGCAACTACAATCCAGCAGGAAGGCTCCCTGTCACCTTCGTCAAGTCCATCGACGATCTGCCGCCTTTTACTGATTACAGCATGAAAAACAGGACTTACAGGTACATGGAAAAAGAGCCTCTGTATCCCTTTGGCTTTGGCTTAAGTTACACCACATTTCAATACAGCAACCTGATTTTAAGCGCCAAGGAAATAGGCACATCAGAACAACTCACCATATCAGTTGACGTGCAAAATACAGGCAAAATGGCCGGGGAGGAGGTAGTTCAACTTTATCTCACCGACCTGGAAGCATCAGTAGTAGTGCCTAAATGCCAGCTGAGGGGCATCCAGCGAATACACTTGGCACCAGGCGAGAAGAAAACCGTCACGTTTACTTTAACGCCCAGGCAAATGGCCCTCATAGATAACGACGGCAGGTGTATACTGGAACCAGGGGCATTTAAAGTCTCCGTCGGCGGCTGCCAGCCTGACGAAAGGAGCAAAAAGCTGGGAGGCACCTTCCTCACCGAAACCTTTGAGGTGAAAGGAAACCCCGTAGAATTGCCTTACTGATTTGCCGGTATACGCGCAAAGGTGCTACAGGATTTACACTGTAGCACCTTTTAATCCCTCATCCGATTCTGGCAAAATACCAGATCCATATAATTGACGCCTGCCCTTTTGGCCACCCACGGGCACTTGGCCCTGAATATAAAGAAGGTCTTGTCGCCGGCTATTTCCTTGCCTTCCAGCGACTCGTAATTGCCCTGACCTTTTGATATCACCAGATCGGCTTCTTTATACGCCTGAATAAATTCTTCAGAGCAAGCATTCAGCACCGTGCCCAAATACCTGTTGCCGTTCTCGATAACATCAGCCATCCTGTCCATACCTACCATAGTAGCGTCCTCCACGGTAGAATCGTTGAGTATAGGACCTGATTTGACGCTATATATGATATGGACATGATACCTCTTTAGCTGTTCCACAAGGAGTTTGTCAAACACTATTTCGCCGCTGTTATCGCCTACGATCAGAATTTTTCTTGCTCTGTTTAAAAAAGCCTTAAACTGCTCATAATCGCACAATGCAAAACCAATAGATAGGGCATCTTCAATGCTCTTATCCACATCAAAATCCCTTAATATCCCCATATCTATGATATTACCTGCCGCCGCCATCTTTATCGCCATCATAAGCGGGTCTTGGTCATTTAAGACCATACCCCTCAACTTTGGATAAAGCTCCATAGCAAAAGCATTAGAACGCTCCTTAGCCTCTTTAAAAGGATCATCAACAGCCATGAGGCGATATGCTTCTAATAACACTATAGAGGAATTTTCCGCAGGGCTCTTGGTATCATCTACATCCGGTATCATCTTTGAAACCTCTTTGATAATTTCCCTCTGCCTCTCCTGAGGCAGCCCTGCGGCCTCAAAAGCCGATATAACCTGTTTCAAATAGCATGGCGAACACTCCGCAACACACTCCATCGCCATCACCCCTATTCGCGAACTATTTGCTTATAGTGACATTCCCTTCAGAAGGTACTATATTTATCCACGTCTTGCCTGGCATTATCCTTATTTCTTCCCCATTGCCATCGTAAAAATGAGTTATGTCGTCTTTTGATGTCCTCTCCCACGTGCCTTGGATGTAATTCCCATTGACTATATAAGCGGCCTTGCCTTTTGATATGAGGTTTATGTAAAGGCGCCCTTGGCTGTCCAGCACTTTATAAGGCGCATATTGCAATATTATGTTATCAGCATAAAGCTGCTTACCCGTTTCCCTGTCCAAATGAGGTTTCCCGTTTATATACCTCAAAAAATGCCCCGTGCTCTCATCGTATTTATAAAGATTGTCAAAATACTTATTGTACTTAACCTCTACCGATTTGACATTTCCGTGGGGTATACCGCTGTCAAATTTAAAATGTGGTATCTTATCTGTTGCCATATCGTTTAATTTGACGGCGTCCTTTAGCGATGCGTATGTGGCATGTGGATCCACCCGGGTTTTGTCTTTAAAAAAGGGGCGGGACATATGTAGGGCCTCGATATCTACTAGCCCCAATTGCTTTATTGCGGTTTTGGCCGCTTCAGAACCACCCACGTGGACGTACTGAGCATTCCATTCTTTCGCAATATCCACAAAATAAGGCCTTGCACTCCTCACCGGCCCCACTTTATCAGGGTAGTTCTCGTAAAAGAGAGCCAAAAACCTGGTTATGCCGCCCTCCACCAATGCCTCATAAACCACATCTGCATAAATTAGCCCCGACTGTGGCCTGGCTGGCGGAGTATTTTCTACCATCACCGCAAACAGTTTATCGTTCTGCCCGGCGTATTTCATGCCGGTCGTAAAAGAAGTCCAGTTATCATTGGACTTCACATCTTTTTCACCGGCCGTTTTGCCGGCATGGCTATCGCTGTTGTTATTTATCGAATTGCCCTCAGGCACCACATCTTTTACCTGCTTTTTACACCCTGTAATCCCCAGAGTTAATATGACAATCAAAAAACACGCTATAAATTTCTTCATGACAAACAGGCTCCCCCTTTAAGCCTCTCTGCACCTCCCGCGTCTTTACTCTATCTCTATTTTATTGTACGTCTTTTTGCCCTTTCGCACCAGCATAAAACCATCTTTGAAGAAATCCTCAGTGGCAATAAGGTTTATATCATCAACCCTCTCATTGTTTACATAAAGCCCTCCTTGCTGGATAAGCCTTCTTCCCTCACTTTTAGACGGTATAACACCTGCTGCTAGAAGCACATCGAGTATACCTGTGTTTATCATATTCTGTGATACCTTTGACGTGGGCACATCGTCTAGATTGCCCCCACCTTCAAACAACGCTTCGGCAGCTTTTCGAGCTTTTTGGGCTTCCTCCTCACCGTGCACCAGTTTAGTAACCTCATAAGCCAGTACCTTCTTGGCCTCGTTAATCTCCTTGTCCTTCAGCGAGCTTAACCTCCTCACCTCATCCATAGGCAGAAAGGTCAAAAGGGCCAGGCATTTTCCGACATCCTCATCATTGACGTTTCGCCAATATTGATAAAAATCATAAGGCGATGTCTTCTCGGGATCCAGCCACACCGCTCCCTTTTCAGTTTTGCCCATCTTCTTGCCTTCACTGTTGGTGAGAAGGGTAAAGGTCATGCCATATGCCTGCTTCTCTTCCTTTTTCCTTATAAGCTCAACCCCTGCTATTATATTTGACCACTGGTCATTACCGCCCAGCTGCATCACGCAGCCATACCTTCTGTAAAGCTGCAAGAAATCATAGGCCTGCATGAGCATGTAGTTAAACTCCAGAAAGGACAAACCCCTCTCCAGCCGCAATTTAAAGCATTCGGCTGTAAGCATCTTGTTTACAGAAAAATGCACGCCGATATCCCGTAAAAACTCTATGTAATTGAGATCCCAAAGCCAGTCGGCGTTATTGACCATAATGGCTTTGTCGCCAGAAAAATCAATAAAGCGCTGCATTTGCACCTTAAACCGTTCAGCGTTGTGGGATATCTCTTCTTTAGTCAGCATCTTCCTCATATCGGTCTTTCCGCTAGGATCGCCCACCATAGCAGTTCCGCCGCCTATAAGCGCGATAGGCCTGTGACCTGCTCTTTGCATATGGGCCATAACCATAAGCTGAAGAAAATGTCCCACGTGCAGACTGTCGGCAGTAGGATCAAACCCGATATAAAAGGTGATCTTTTGTTTATCCAGCAAATCTCTTATCTCATCCTCGTGGGTTAACTGCTCAATATACCCTCTTTCTCTTAAAACATCAAAAACCGACACGCGAAAACCTCCTCAACGTTTTACTCTTATGGTATTTGCAGTTAATGATATTATACCATATTAATAACACAAATTTAAATCTTCAAGCATTTAAAGATCCTTCTCTATTATTTGCCCGCTGGTAGTCAAAGCTCCTGGCAGTCTCCAGATTGTGATTGTACCTCTCAACACCCACTTCCTTTAGTATCAAGGCTGCTTTTCTCGTCAAAGTGCCCAGACATGCACACAGCTTGAGATTTATCCCTTAAAATTACCTGAAATTCTTCCTCATCGCCATTATTACCCCAAGCCACTGGTGGCTATATCGCAGTGCCTGGCTCCGTTTTTCTCCTTCTGTATTGCCTGCTCAACAATCTTGTCCTCGCTCATCAAAGAATAGCATTTAATGC
This sequence comes from Caldanaerobius polysaccharolyticus DSM 13641, assembly GCF_000427425.1. Lineage (NCBI taxonomy): Bacteria > Bacillati > Bacillota > Clostridia > Thermoanaerobacterales > Thermoanaerobacteraceae > Caldanaerobius > Caldanaerobius polysaccharolyticus. The sequence continues at coordinate 769,537 of NZ_KE386494.1, forward strand.
CCTCTGACTTGGCATTGATGACAGAGCATAGGTCCACTTTATCTCCAGCGTACTTTTCTCACTTATATCAAAGTGAGAAGCAATTCCTTTATCTCATTATAATCCGTCATCTTATTGATGCTGTCTCTCAACCTGGCACTTCCATGAATCCCTTTAAGATACCATCCTATGTGCTTTCTCATCTCCTGTATTCCTTTATTTTCTCCTTTATACTGTACCATCATGTCCAGGTGCCTTAAAATCATATCTACTTTCTCTTTAAGGGATGGCTCAGGGAGCAATTCCCCTGTTTTTAAGTAATGAACAGTCCTCTTAAATATCCATGGATTACCTTGAGCCCCTCTCCCTATAAGCACGGCATCACAGCCGGTATACTCCAGCATATTTTTAGCGTCCTCCGGAGAAAAAATGTCGCCGTTACCTATAACGGGAATCTTCACAGCCTCTTTGACGCTGCGTATTATATCCCAATCCGCTTTTCCTGAATAAAATTGTTCCCTGGTCCTGCCATGGACCGCCACTGCCGCCACACCGCAATTTTCTGCGATTTGCGCGATTTCCACAGCATTTACGTGTTGGTCATCCCAACCTTTTCTTATTTTCACCGTCACGGGCTTCTTTGAGGCCGCCACCACCGCCCTTATAATTTTTTCCGCCAGTTCGGGTTTTAGCATTAGGGCAGACCCATCGCCATTCTTTACGATTTTAGGCGTAGGACACCCCATATTTATATCTATTATCAAGGCCTTGGACCCGTTTAATCTTTCTGCTATCTCGCCCATTATATCCGGATCGGAACCGAATATCTGCAACGCCACCTGTTCTTCATCGCCGATATCCATCAAAAACTTCGTATTCTCACTACCGTAGTAAAGGCCTTTAGCGCTGACCATTTCCGTATAAGCCAGCCCGCAACCCATCTCCTGACACAACATCCTGAAAGGCTTATCAGTAACCCCTGCCATAGGAGATAAAAATATATTATTCTTTAATACAACGTCACCTATCTTCATTGTATCGACCCCACATTTATAGATCGTGTCCATGATGCCCATGGCGGTGGCACTTCCCATGGCAAAATGGCCCTCTGTTGGTACAGACCGTTTCGGTAGAACCACACTTGGGGCATTCAAGCTTGCCTTCTCTCATCTTTTCTAAATTTTCAAAACTGTCTTCCCACATATTGCCACAGCTCAGGCATTCAAACTCACATACGTGTACTGTATAATTGCCACCTTCAACCCTTATAGCCTTGCCGTTTACAAGACTATCTGCTACTTTTGCCCTGGCTTCATTCAAAATGCGTTGAAAAGTCTGCCTCGATATTTCCATCCTCGCGGCACATTCATCCTGCTCCAGACCTTCTATATCTTTAAGCCTAAGGGCCTCCAGCTCCTCTACCTTTAATACATTCTCCTGCATATGCCCTCTTGGCACACCCACAGGTACAAAGTAATTTATATCAGGCAAAAACTCCACTCTTCTCCACTTAACAGGTCTTGGCAAAGCCATCACTCCATTTGTTTAACAAATAATTAAGATATTCTTTAATTATCTTATTATACTAAGTATACAATCAAAATAAAAGGGGCTTAAAACGCTCCTTTAACTTTGAAAATTAGCCCCTTTTACTACTTAATTGTCACCGCCTTCATCGCGGTTTTTTAAATCTTTTAGCCTTCTTTTTATAGCATCAAGGTGTCTTTGAAGGAACTCTGCTCTGGCTTCCAGCACTTTCGCTTCTTCTTCTATATTACATGGGTAAAATCCCCAGTGATGCGGTAGACCGTAATAGTGGCAACAACCCTTCCTGACATATCCTGCCGCATAGGCCGGATAGCCGTATCCGCCACAAAAACCTCCTCCATGACCTTTCATCGGCCCCATTCCCACAGGACCTGTTCCATCTCTTCCTGGCATTATAAATCCCTCCTTTAATTATTGGCATATGCCCTATTCGATTATGATTATACAATTATTATGGGCATATGTCAATAACTAATTTTAAAATTTCTATTTCAAAAACATTGCAACACAGAAATAAACTCATACCGCTAAAAAGCAGCAACTTAAAGCTTATAATTTTCATATTATGTATTAATCATTGATTTTACTCTTGAGGTGATAAATATGGATAAGCTTGTAGCTAAAAAATATAACCTGGTATTGAAGGGAATATCTCAAAAGGCGCTGACAGAGCATTATAAACTATATGAAGGTTACGTGAATAAGACCAATGAGATATGGGATAAATTGCTGACTGCTGATCGCACGAAAGCTAACGCCACATACAGCGAATACAGAGAGCTGAAATTAGAAGAAAGCTACAGCCTTGACGGAGTAAAGCTCCACGAGCTGTATTTTGAAAACCTGGGCGGCCCTGGAGGTATGCCCGTTGGCTTAATAAGCCATATGATAGCCGCCAGCTTTGGGTCCTTTGAGGCATGGAAAGAGGATTTTATCGCATGCGGAATATCCTCCAGGGGTTGGACCGTTCTGTGCTTTGACCCTATAGATTTGAAACTTCACAATTATTTGCAGGATCTTCACAACCACGGCATTATCGTCAGAACGGCCCCACTCCTGGTGATGGACACCTACGAACACGCCTATTTTATAGATTACGGTACGGATAAAAAGGGGTATATAAAGGCATTTATGGATAACATAAAATGGAGCGAAGTCAACAAGAGGGTATCACTGTGGGTGGACATGCACAACTTATAGGATTTCCTCTATAGCGTTCATAGTGTTTTCATCCAGCGTAACACCCACGGCCTTTACGTTTTCTTCTATCTGCTCAGGCCTAGATGCGCCGATGATGACGCTGCTTATCTCTTTGTGCTGCAATATCCAGGCAAGGGCCAGCTGCGCAACAGTCATTCCATTTTCTGCTGCAATGTCTTTAAGCCTTTCCACTTTATCCAGGTTTTCATCGGTCAGATATCCCTGCACAAAATGGCCTACCTTGGGGTCAGCTGCCCTGCTCCCTTCGGGAATGCCCCCTCCTTTTTTGTATTTTCCCGTCAAAACACCCTGAGCCAGCGGGCTGAAAACCGCAAGCCCTATACCTTCTCTGGCACAGATAGGCATAACCTCTTTTTCTATGTATCGGTTTAACATGTTGTACACAGGCTGGTTAATCGCAATGGGGTTTAAGTTTAACTGCCTTGCGGTATATACGCCGTCCAGAATCTGCGCGGGACTCCACTCGCTTACGCCTACATACAACACCTTGCCCTGATGCACCAGATCGTCAAGGGCCCGCATCACTTCGTCAATAGGCGTATCTGGATCATACCTGTGGCAGTAAAATATATCCACATAATCGGTGTTCAGCCTCTTTAAACTGGCGTTACACTGTTCCATGATGTGCTTGCGGGACAACCCCCTGTCGTTGGGCCCATCTCCCACAGGCCAGAACGTTTTGGTAGCCAGCACGTAAGAGCTTCTGGGGAAATCCTTTAGCGCCTTTGCGAGAATCTCCTCAGCGGCGCCAGGATAAGTCTGGCCTGCTCCGTAGACATCAGCGGTATCAAAATAATTGATACCCAGGTCATAGGCCTTTTTAACACAGGCGTTGGCCTGCTCCTGTCCATAAGACCCTCCATATGTAAGCCAGCTGCCCAGAGCTATCTCGCTGACCTTAATCCCATACCTTCCGACTTTGCGGTATTTCATAATACCATCCTTTCTGTTAAGGTTTTATTTTAAGTTTGTCCTTCTTTCTTGGCGCACTCTATAAATATCGTATACAACATTTCTGAAATCTTCTGCTTCCATTGAAACATCAAGCATATAATTTATATATAATTGCTCATCTTTTATTACTATTTTTTGACCTCTAATAGCTTCCCATGCAATAGTCGCATTGGCATTGTTTAATATGATGAGATCTACATCGCGCTTGAGTAAATCCTCCAGCTGATTCCATAATAAATAAACCAGAGATTCATCATAATTCTTTAAATACACAGCAATGTCAATATCAGACTCCTTCGTCTGCTTTCCTTTGGCTGCAGATCCAAATAAAAACCCCATTAAAACATAATCTTTATCCTTAAAAAAATCTTTTAAGGTCTCTAAATAGTCCATATTTTCACCTTATCCTTTTTGCATTCCTCATATTTATTATACCATAATATGTATTCCAAATCATATAGCAAAAGGGCGATTTACGCCCTGAAAATCTTACACATAAATCATCTTAACAGTCATACCACCATCTATGGTAAGATTGGCTCCTGTTATAAACCCTGCTTCTTCTGATGCCAGGAATAAGCACGCACTAGCTATGTCCTCCGGTCTGCCTACGCGGCCCACCGGATGTTGCTTATGATCTGCCTCTGTGAGAACAGGTTTTGTGGCCTGCGAGCTTTTCTTCCATTCAGAAACCTCTATCCACCCCGGGCTTATAGAATTTACCCTGATATGATCCGGCCCCAGGCTTATAGCCAATGAATGAGTAAGGGCTATTATACCCCCTTTTGACGCAGAATAAGGCTCTGTATGTGGTTCTGACATAAAAGCCCTGGTAGACGCTATATTAATTATAACCCCTCCGCCCAGATCCCTCATCTTCAAGGCAGCGTACTTGGAACACATATATGTTCCCCTTAAATTTACGGCTATAACCCTATCCCAATCCTTCATATCTCTTGTATAAATGGTACCGCCTGTTCCTATACCAGCATTGTTTATCAATATATCCACTCTGCCAAAGGCCTTTACAGCTTCGTCCACCATGTTTTTCACATCTTCTTCGATAGCCACATCCGTATGGACAAAAATGCATTTTCCACCATTGCTTATTATGTATTCTTTATTCTCCAACCCGGCTTCATCATCTATGTCAGCAATGACAACACAAGCTCCTTCCCGAGCAAAAGCCCGAGAAATAGCCCTGCCAATGCCCTGACCTCCTCCTGTCACTATGACTACCTTATTATCAAACTTTCCCATAATGTCAGCCTCCCTGTTTTCATTCATATAGTTAAATTATACCATAAACTTTACAAAAACTTTACAAATAAATCTCTATACAAAACATATGCTTTTATGCTACAATATAGGCTGAAAAAGGGACGGAGAGTGTTGGCAATCAATAAAGGAAGATTTCAGCAAGTGTTTGTAGTGCCTTAAAATTTGCCATAGAATTTTCTTTTCTAAGTGCATTATCTTAAATAAAACACTCTATTACTTCCCAAATCTAGCAAAAAGTAAAAAAGAAAAGGTCCGCGTAGTCTAGACATATGCCTGTTCCATGGAAGAATAGAAGGAGAGAATACCGTCGTGACTTTAAAACTAAAAAACTATAGAATTTTAATTTTCTCGCTTTTACTTTTAGCGACGATCGCAATATACTGGGTATCTTATCGTTTTGGACGTGACATAGTACACTATTACGTATACTCGCGATTGTACTACATACCTATAATAATAGCAGCTTTCTTATACAACTACAGGTATGCAATAGTATTTCCTCTACTGGCCATTTCAGGTAAGCTGTTAACCCTGTATTTACTGGATAGGAGTAACCCTTTATTATGGCTATTTGAAATAAGTATACCTATTTACTTTGTAGTATTTGCTTTAATAGCTAAATTAAAAGTTAAAACAGAAGCGGTACAAGAATATTATTCTAAATTCTCCCAGGGTATACAAGATACAATAGACGCTTTGCTATCAGCTTTAGAAGCAAAAGATTTATACACCCATGATCATTCCAAAAGAGTAAGCAGGCTAGCAAAATTGATAGCACAGAAAATGGATTTGGCCTCTAAAGAAATAGAAAAAATATATTTAGCGGCGAGACTTCACGATATAGGTAAGATAGGGATTAACACCACCATATTAAATAAGCCGCAAAAACTCTCTGCAGAAGAATTTGCCCATATAAAGGACCACCCGGTTATAGGAGCAGAAATCATTAAAAAAGTCAACACCATGGCAGATCTGGTCCCCCTCATACTTCACCACCACGAAAGATATGATGGAAAAGGATACCCGGCAGGTCTAAAGGAGGACCAAATACCCCTTGGCTCCAGAATAATAGCTTTAGCAGACAGCCTTGATGCCATGATATCCCACAGGCCGTACAGAAACCCGTATCCTTTTCCAAAAGCCATAAACGAAATAGTTGCAAATTCGGGCAGCCAGTTTGATCCACAGGTCGTAAATGTATTTTTATCAGCCATATCAGAAATGGGCTTGGAAGCATGATTCCATGCCCATTTTTTACGTTTAGCTGAATATTTTCCCATCGCATCCAGGATATCCAATACATCCTAAAAAAGTTCTGTGTTTACCCTTCCTGATCACCATAGGCCTGCCGCACCTGGGACATGGTTTGTCAACAACATCACCAAGTGCATTTGATTTATTCAGCTCCAAATTCTTAATTATTTCCTCAACGGCTAAGGCACTCTCATATCTCCTCACAGTTCCCGAATATCCAGAATTGCAAAACATATTAATATTCCCTTCCCATATTACAGAATCTATGATAAGTAGATTTTTATTTACGGTTGTTCTTTCTATTACAGTTACTCCCTTATCTCGCAAAATATTAATTACCTTTGCGTCTTTACTTGTATAGTCCCAGTATACAGGTTTTGTATAAACTTTAATATCAACCTCTCGACCTTTTATTTTAGCAAATATCTCATTAAATACCTTCACGATTAATGAAATCTTTGTACAAACAATAACAATTTGTCTACTAACATTCTTTAAATCGTCGGATAGTTTTGTCCAAACCTCTTCCTTATTTCTTGCTTCTAACTTACAATACGTAATCACATCAGTAGCATTAATATTTTTAATAAAATTTTCAGCAGGTATTTTGGTGGATTCACGACATATATAACTTATTATCCTATATATTAAAGAACTCATATTGAGTTGAGATAATAAATACTTTGTATTGCCAATAAAGTAAAAGCGGCTCTTTGCTCTTGAAATCGCCACGTTAAATAATAAATCTGCATTCGAATCAGGAATTAAATCATTTAAAAGCGGAGATATTGTAAGTCCAATACTATCTGATGCATCAAATAAGATTACATCTTCTTCACCTCCCTGGAATCTGTGAACTGTGCTAACTCGAACATTTTCTCTTAATCCCCATTCCCTTATTAATTTAGCAATCAATCTCGATTGTAACGAATACGGTGTAATTATACCAATTTGTATACTCTCGTTACTCTCTAAAATCTTTTTTGCGATTTTAGCACAAACAAATGCATTATAGATATTAAATCTACTTCCATAGGATACTTTATAACATGGAGGGTTCACATCCTTTGTATCCACCAAGACAAGTGGGAAATCCGCTATAGAATCATCTAAATTTCTGTTCATTACGCTCTCGTGATCTTTGAGTTTATTTTGATAAAAAAACATATTCACTATAGAGGATATTTGAGGGACCATTCTATATTGCGTATCTAATAATCTCACTAATTTGTAATTATATGCTACATCTACTTTATCGATTTTCATAATATTAAAAATATTTCTTCCAAACCACTCTTTTACCATCCTATCTTCCGATATACATATAGGAGGTAGCTGTAAAAAGTCACCCGCAACTGTAACATATTTTTTACTCCTGGCTATCACCCAATACAATTGAGGCAATGGAACCATGCTCACCTCGTCAATAATTAATACATCAAAATATTTATTTGACATTTTTTCATCACAAAACGTCTTTGTAACAGTCGTTGAAACAAGCATAGCTTTAGATATAATATCATCACTGTTAGTTGCTAATATGTTATCTATTTCAGTGATTCTTTCTTTCATCAGCTGAACTCTTTCAATATCTTGCTCTCGCTTATTTAATATATTTTTTAATATATTTTGATTATTATTTATAGCTTCACATATTTCTTCGCTTTTTTCTTCTAGATTAGCTTTTTCTAATTCCTTTTTCTTTATTGCTTCTTTAATCTCCTCGGCATATCCTTCTTTATCGCTGCTCCCTGCGTACTGATTCAAATGGGATTTTAAAACCTGTAAACTAAAATCTATTTCTTTTAAAGCTTTATTTATATTTTTTAAATACTCCTTATCTCTTTCTATCTCTTCAAATTTTGCTTCTATTCTGGATATGGCTTTCTTTAAAAATTCTTTCTCCTTTATTAACAATCCAAATTTTTCATTTATTACATTATCGAACAAAACATTTTTATAATCTCTATTATATAACTCCATAAATTTAGATTGTGGCTTTCCATAACGAATAATTCTGCCTTCCTTATATAAGTCACTTTCTTTAAAAATTGATAAAACTTCCTTCATTGCTTCATCTACAGCATTATTGGCGTGGGATACTAATAGTACTCTTCGCTTTGCTTTTAAATGCGCTTCAATAGCTTTTGCCAATGTCTTAGTTTTCCCGGTTCCAGGTGGTCCCCATATTATACATAAAGGTCGATTGTAAGAAGCTTTAATGGCCTTTATCTGCGCATCATTTAATTCATCACCGGATATATCACAATTAATATCATCATTTGCATCATCTATATGTCCGCTAAATATCTTATCGCTCAAACTAAAATCAAATTTTTTTATATTTTTCTTGCACTCAATATATTTATGCCTTAATATATCCAATAAATACCATGGCTTGAAATCCAAAACCGCCTCCTTAATATTGTTATCTATATATTCTTCTATTATTATCTCCAATTCCGAACTGGTAGATGATATTATTTCCGCTGAATATATTTGGCCACTGATCTCAATTTTGCACGGAATTTCATCTATACTATATAATTCACTGTCATAAGTAAATTTATATATAAAACCAGATAAATCCTTGCCAATAAAAATACCGTTATATATTTTGATAAAGTGATTTTCTCTACTACACTTTATAGCTTCTATTTCTTTTTCAAGGGCTTTAATAAAATTATTGATATAACATAATGACTTCATACCCTCCAATTTTACATCCTCCTAGTATGGCCGGTATCAAAAAGTAAGACTACACTTAAGTGCAGCCTTACCAAAAGAAATATTATTTACAATGCCCACTAACTCTCTCTTTTAGGTCTACGTCAGGATATATATCTTTTATAGCATTATTTATCTGTTCTGCTTCATCAAATCTATCAATAGTCACATATATCTTATATAACAAAGTATAGCTATCTACATCCCTCTCATCCAGATTTAAAGCGTTAAAGGCCAAAGACAAAGCTTCATCATACATGCCCTGCTCAACAGCCTTTTCGGATAGGTATCTGTATACCGTAGGATTTTTGCTGTCGAGGTTTGCTGCGTTCATATATGCCTCAAAAGCCAGATCCTTAAGCCCGTAACTCTCCATAAGTTGACCGTATCTCTCGTAATCCTGACAGGAGAATGAGCTGACGTACAGGCTCAACACCTCATTGTAGATATCAAATTCACCTAATTTTATAAGGTTGTCCAAAAGTGTAAAGTAGCTATCTTTAATGTCATGAAAATTTGTTTTTTCTTTTCCTAGTACTGCAAGGTACAACTTTTTATCTTGACTATCATCCATATTTTCCAGCACTTTTAATGCATTATCTCTTTGACCTGAAAGTATATAACACAAGACCTTCCACATATTAGCTTCTCGCTTTGCTTTGCCGTATTCTGCATCAAATGCTTGAATAGCTTTGTCGTAGTTCTTTAATCCCATGTACACAATACCTCTTATGTTGTTCAAACCCTCAATATCCAAATTAATTTCATCGAGATACTCCTTCGCAATGTCAAATCTTCCAATATTCATGTATAGCCTGGCAAGAATGACCTTGTTTACAGGGGAAGATGTATCCACGTATTTATTAAAGAAACTACGCACATCTTCAGGTCTTTCATTTTTTATTAGGATGTCAAACAACTTTATAAATGCATCCTGGAATGTCCTATTTAACTTTAACGCCTCTATATAATTTTCTACAGCATCGTTTAATCTGTTCAACCTCTCAAAACACATTGCACGCATATATCGTGCTCTATAGCTCCCTGTTCCTCCTAATGCTACCAATATACCTTTGTATTCACCTATCTCCAGGCACTCTTTAAATACCTCTATGGCCTTTTCATACCTCTTTTGCTCAAAATATATCATGCCTTCAAGGTACGGATAATCTGCCATATCACTGTAGTACGCTTTAGCGTCCTCTGCAATTTTAAGGGCGGTATCATAATCCTTCAATGCCGTATATGTAGCAATGAGGTAGCGTATAATCCTGGTAGCACCGAAAGTATTCAAGTCTATATTTCTAGACGCAATCAGTAAATGCTTGAGCGCTTTATCGTATTGGCCGGCGTTGTAGTATTCCACTGCCAAATTGGAATGCTGGAACTGGTCATCAGGATGTTGCATTAAGTAATTCAATATCAATCTTATGTATCTCTCTGTCTTATTCTTCTCTACCCTCGTCTCATTCAGATAGCCGTAGTGTAGAATCGTCACGTCGGATTTTTTATATACCGGAACCCTATTCTCTACTATATCCCTCAAATTTTCGTGTACAGGGTATATATATTTTAACCTTCCATTATTCCTGAACAGCCTGAAATTGTAATGAACTTCAGTACTGGCATTTCCCACGGTATAGCCGGCATAGTTTATAAACTTCAATAAATATGCCTCGACAGAATCGTCCTGCATAAGTTCCTTTATCTTGGGTACATCCTCCTTCGCAATCTCTTCGTCAGCATCAAGAAACAATATCCAGTCAGACGTAGCATTTTCTATAGCGATATTCTTAGCTTTACTGAAGTCATCTTCCCATTTCGCATGAATAACTTTGGCGCCAAAACTTTCAGCGATCTCCACCGTCCTATCCTTCGAACCTGTATCCACCACAACTATCTCATCCACAATATCTTTAACGCTGTTTATGCAACGGGCTATGTTCTTCTCTTCGTCCTTAGTTATGAGGCAGAGGGAGAGGGTGTTGTTTTTTATTTGTTGAAACTTAAACATTTTAATATCCAAATATTCTCTTATTAAAAGATTTTCAAGAATATCAATTGCTTTATCCCATGTAAATTCTTTAGCTGTTTTTAAACTATTACTTATTAATTGTGTTCTTAGTTGTTTATCTTCAATTAATTTTATAATACTTTCTGCCATCCCTATATAATCTCCTATTTTTACCATCAAGCAATTGTACCCATCTATTGCATATTCACTAACGCCTCCATTGTCCGTAGTAACTACAGCACACCCTGAAGCCATGGCTTCTAGTGGTGGCAATGGACATGCCTCGTAATATGAACCACACACATATATGTCAGCTTCTCTATAAAGCTCAGGTATTTTATCTTGTAGCGGATTTATATATAACTCTATGTAGTCTGGACATACTTCAGGTTGCGTTTGTGTAATCCATATTACATCAAAATCATAACCTTTACTCCTTACAATATCAAAAGCCTTAAAAATATCATCGAAACCCTTAAATTTTAGCATAGCATTACCCACAATTATTATCTTGATCTTTTCATGTTTAGTTTCCAAATCTTCATTATAGAACTTTTCTATATCTATTGCATTTTTAATAATTTCACAATATCTACCATATTTTCTTTGTATTGTTTCACTTAAAAATCTTGAAACTGCTAAAAACTTACTTTCAGCATATATATAGCTATTAGCCACAGCAGCCCTCATTATATCTTGTAACTTACTATCATCAAATAAGAACTCGTCTCCCTGTATTAAAAACATTGTATTATCAAATCTATTAACCTCATACCATTGATTCCAAAATGTATAAATTATTACATTATTATTATTTATATGTTTCGATATATCGTCATTAATATCAACTTTTTTTACGTTAATTTTTAAATTAAACCAATCTGGATTACTATAGTAACTTACCGCATTAACATTATGTCCTCTATCGTGTAACCTATTTATCTGCTCATATATGATTCGCATCCCACCAGTTATACCATTTACAATAGGCAAATATGTAATATCTAATTTATAGTTATTTTCTTTAAATATCTCTAAACACTTTGTTATTAAGTCATTATGATTTTTTATTCTTATATATCCTTGTGAAATAAAATTACATACAGACACCCTTATATTTCTTAGCTTTTCGTCACTTATTCTTAAGTACTGCTCAGTTGCTCCTGAATAATCATTATTTAACAACAGTATATCTCCATATAATAATCTGTACTTATCATTATCCATTGACTTTATCTTGCTTATATAATCAAGCGCACATTTTACATTACCCAATTTCAGATAAATATACGAATAAAAATAATTAAATACATCCTTATATTTATTCATGACTCTATTATCTATATTATTTATCTCTTTAAGCGCATCATCATATCTACCATCACAAATCAACGTATTTATTTTTATATATTTTTTTGCCTCATCATTAAGTGTATTTATCTTACTTATAATTTTCTTAACAGAGTTATTGATAATCAATGGCCACTGCCGAAGTTCATAATATTTATTTATTGTCTCTTTATAGATATTAAGGTACTTTTTTACAACAATCTCTACCGAAAATTTTTCTTCTACCGTCTTTCTCGCATTTATCCCAACCTCTTTTGAAAGCTCTGGATTCGACATAAGCATTTTTATCTTTTCAGCTATTGCTTCAGGATTTCTTTCAGGAACTAAAAAACCATTATATCCATCTTCAATTATCTTTCTTAACCCACCTATGTTTGATGCTATTACCGGCTTACCACATGCCATTGCCTCTATTGCAACAAACCCAAATGATTCCTCCGCATTACCAATTTTAATTGAAGGTATAACTACTACATTACATCGATTATATATTTGAAACATTTGTTTATTGTCAATAATGCCTAACAATTCAATATTATTTTCTAGTTTATTTTCCAAAATATATTTTTTTAATAAATTTCTTTCCTCACCATCACCTGCAACAATAAGTTTAGCATCTATTTTTTCACTAAGTAGTAACTCTAAAGCTTCAACTAAATATATTACTCCTTTTTGTTTCGTAAGCCTTCCTGCAAATAGTATAGTATAGGTTTCATTGTTTTGCTTTATATCATAAGGCCTATATCTCTTTGTATCAACAAAATTATCTAATACAAATATTTTCCTTCTTATAATTTTACTAATATATTCTTTTATTCGTTCTCCAACAACAACGATATTATCACTAATGATATAAGCGATTTCTTCAATAGCTCTTAAATACCTTTCCTCCAAACTATTTTTAACAATAGAATTTGAAGCAATATACTCATCAGCAAGGTATCCATGAACAGTAAGCAAACACGGTATATTTAGTTGAGCTTGTTTTGCTGCCAATAACGATATAACATCATTAGCAACAATTATATCTATTTTATTTTTTGACACAAATTCCTCTATTAAATTAGCAAACAATATTCTATAGTTTTCTATAAGGCTTATTAAGGTTAACTGTTTACCTAATTCTTCTTTAACGTTGTTATATGACAATATGTGGACTTTATTTCCCGTTGATTCCAAGCCATTCTTTAAAGTAGACATATATGATGATATTCCTCCTACATGAGGATATTTCCAGAATGTCACAAATAAAATATTCATAAAAAACCTCCATAGCTTGTAATAATTTTTATATCCTAATTAATGCTGAACTTTTATAATAACATTTGATATTGATTCATGATTAAATATATCATCAACTTCCATCGGTATTATATCTCCTTTATCATTCACAATATAATATTTAAAAGCAGAATAACTTTTTAAATATTTATATAGGCAATTGTAATCATCCTGTAACATATTTTTATTTAGTTCAAAACTTATTGTATCAATTTTACCTGCTGATATTAATTTTTCCATACCTTTCAGTGCATGATATTCACCACCTTCTATATCTACTTTGACAAAGTCGATATACTCAATTTCATCAATATGCGCATCCAATGGTTCTGCATCAACCTCTATCTCGATATATTCATCAACTTTATAATTATTTTGATAATTTTCGTTATGTTTATGAATCGACGAATTACCCATAAACCTACTTGTAACATAAAACTTCAGTTGTGAGTAATCAGAATATATTGCCTTATTTATAACATTTACCTGCTTATTAAGATAATTCATTGAGATATTATCTTGAAGTAAGGCAAAAATGTTAGGATTTGCTTCATAAGATAATACTCTGCCATTAGGCCCTACGAGATATCCCATCAGAACAGTAAAATAACCTAAATTAGCACCTATATCAACAACGGTATTCCCAGGTTTTATTGTTTTAATTAAATAATTTGTTAAGCCTACATCATACACTCCTCTCGTAATTAAAGTTGGTGATAAGCTTAAATCATCTGAAGAAACTAAAAGCATTCCACCCCATTGTGTTGAAACTAATACTCTATTGTTCCCTATATATGTACCGTACATCCCTTTCTCCTCCTCGTATAATATGATTTGTAATCAACCAAAAAGGTCGACCTTTAACAAGATTAATAAAGAACCTTGATATTTAAATATTATTTCATTAAATTTCACCATGATTAAATCTATCAAGTGCCACTTGATACTTATGCATACATCGCATAGCTACTACCTATGTTTGGGAAGATGGGTTGTCAAGCCCGAACGCAGTGAGTTCATTTTAGGCTTGACTACACATCGACCAAACATATAATGTATGCTCTTTTGCTGCATTTTGTATTGTAGTACACGTATTCCCTCTTTCTTCTTCAGGTTGTCTCTGTTAAACTATCTACAAGATTTGGTTGCAGGGTCGCTCTGAATCCCCCCTGAAGACCCTTCTTTGGGGTACTTCTCGCCAAAGACTGCACCCCTGGGATTACTCGTTTGGTTCTTACTCGCTTGCTGTCCATGTCTTACTCTTCCGTATGTTTCAGCATCCATACGGTATATCCTATGGGTATTGACTTAGTTCTGATATCGCGAGGCTGTTTCTCGGTAATCTGTCAGGGATTAACCTGGTACTGGTCTCAAATTTTTTGTGAAAGGAGGAATTTACGTGCCCAGTACTTTATTCGTCGGTATCGACATCAGCAGTCAATCTAATTCTGTTTTCTTTATTGATCAAGATGGCAATAACCTCATTAAGAAGCCTTTTTCGGTTTCTAATGATATACCAGGTGCTGATTCTATCATCTCTGAGGTGATCTCACATGCTAAAGCTATTGATGCTTCCTGTGTCAAAATTGGTATGGAAGCTACTTCTCATTATGCATGGCACCTCCATCTTCACCTGGCTTCTTCTCCTGACCTGGCACCTTTTAACCCTAAATTCTTTGTCATGAATCCATCTGTCGTCAGTGGTTTTAAAAAGGCTTATACCCATTTGCCTAAAACTGACGATTTTGATGCCAGAGTCATTGCTGATTGTGTCAGATTCGGTAGGGTAAACCCTGCTCCTACACCTGACTTTAAATATGCTGCACTACAGCGCCTTACTCGCTTTAGATACCACCTGGTACAGACTATATCCAGTGAAAAGAGCAGATCTTTGAACCTGCTTTATCTCAAGTTCTCTTCATACAAGGAAGACTGCCCTTTTAGCGACGTCTTTGGCTCAGCATCTACTTCTGTTTTTGATTCTTTTACTCCTGATGAGATCGCTGTTATGCCTATGGAGGATCTTGTTGATTTTGTCTTGAGTCATGGCAACAATAGATTGAGCAATCCCAAAGAAATTGCTAAAACACTTAAATCCGCTGCTAACAGGGCATATCGTCTTAATCCCGACATGTGCGATACTGTTAGTATGACTTTGACCATGACTCTTGAAAATATTAGATTTCTTGAATCTCAGCTTAAGAAACTGGATAAAGAAATCTCTAAACAGCTTAATGCTTTTCGCCAAACTCTGACTACTATTCCAGGCATCGGCGATGTATTAGCCGCAGGCCTTGTGGCTGAGATTGGTGATGTTAAGCGGTTTAAAAATGAATGCGCTGTAGCCAAATTTGCATGCCTTGTGTGGAATAAATATCAATCTGGTAACTTTAGTGCTGAAGACACCTCTTCAGCTAAGAAATTTCCTTCCATTATTATCCAATATATGGAGGTTTATTAAGCGTTGCCTTTTTTAGAGTTTTTAAGGCCTTTATTTTTCAAGGTTCCAAAAAATACTACTTGACATTACATCGCTTGTCTTTTAATTACTTTACCTATCACAATAAGTATTTTCTTTATACCTACCCTTCTTGCTAAAATAACACATTTTATAATTATATCCAAGCCAATATTTTATCATTTTACATTTCAATATTTATATCGACATAATAAGATAAAAATTAACTTAGGTTAATTATAAAATTAAATGGCGACACCAAAAAATAGTTGAACCATAGCATGAAACCCGATATGATGTTGGTTGGTAAAAAAACTAACACATATGGAGGGTTTCAGCTATGGTTCTTACTCAAGAGTATACCACATCTCCTCCTTCTATTATCTTTCATTTTCTCACGATATCTTCGTTTTTCTTCGATTTTCTCATTGCAATAATAGCGCCTCATGGTTGGTGTTGTTATTTTTTACTTATATTACCTTTATAACTATGACTTTAATAAACTTACGTAAGTTAATTCCATATTATGGCAGGATAGCTCCACTTTTCTCATGGGGTTTACCCTCCCATCTCTCACAGGATCTTTGTCCTTAATTCCTTCGTTCTACCTTCCATGAGGTGGATGTCAGTTATGCTCGTACACAGGGTCTCTGCCCTTATGGAGAAATCTTACCTGACAACTCCCGCTCTTGTTCTCAATGTTAAATTCTACTTAGTTCATAATCGCCTTACGAAACCCAATTTCACTATTATCCTTTGCACCGCTTAATTGTCCTAACCATCGCAGAACGCGAGGCTGTCAAGGGTCGGCTTGCGAAGTGAGCAAAGCAAAACCGAGATGTTAATCCTTGCCCAAGACTTCGAGCGGATGCGATGCATAATCGCAAATGCGGTGCTTTTATGCAACTTCCTGTAATGATGGCCTTTTTATGTCTTTTAACATTTTTTCAGGATCGTACTTTATTCCTTTTTTTTAATATCGCAAAGAATATCCTTATTAACTTGCAGCATAACACTATCAATGACTGTTTATTTTTTAGGGGGTTATCTTTTCTTGTCGTATAATATTCATGTAATATCCGAAATTCCTGATTTTTAGCTACTATTGGCAATATTGCCTTATATAATATGCTCCTTAAGCGCCTACGCCCCCTCTTACTTATTGTTGTTTCCCCTTCATGCTCTCCGGAACTGTTCTCTACCAGATTTAATCCCCCTAATTTCTGTATCTGTCTTGGATGTTCATAATTTTTTATATCGCCTACTTCAGAAATAAACGCCGCTACTGTATTTATTCCTACACCTTTAATCTCCAATATCTCCCGGGCCCCAGGTACTTTCATTGCAAGCTCTTCCATTTTCTCCTCAATTTCTTCTTTTTGTTTCGTAATTATATCATATCGCTCAAGTAGATACCTTATTTCATATTCTGCTATCTTTATGCCTTGCCTTTTGCCTATACTCTCTTCTGCAGCTTTTACAAGATTTATTGCCTTTTTCTTACCAACTGCACTATATACTTCATTTCTCCAGCAAGATACTATGCCTTCAACGCCTTTTTCAATTATCTTTTCTGGTGTTGGAAATTCTTTTAATGTTATTAATGCTGCTTTCCCTTCCCAGTCTGCAAATACTGTATTAAATTCTGGAAAGTATATATCAAGCCATCTTATAACTTGGTTTTTATCATGATTAAATCTTTATTTAATCTTTCATGTATATCTACTGCAATTCTTAATTCTGCGTATATGCCTTCGGGTATATTAGGTTCTACATATCTTCCATCTTTGACGAGCATTGCTATTGTTTTTGGATCTTTTCGGTCATTTTTGTAGGCGAATTATCATCCAGTTCTTTGCTCTTTTTACATGGTATGGATTTACCAATACCAATTTTATACCATT
>NZ_KE386494.1:787607-928423 GCF_000427425.1 Caldanaerobius polysaccharolyticus DSM 13641
CTTTTAAAATCCTTACACCTTATGAAAGAGGTAAAATTTGTGCTCTTTTAAAAGAAGGGTTCTCACCATCTCAAATCGCTAAAAAACTTGGCCGTCATCGCAGCACCATTTACCGCGAAATAAAACGTGGCACCACAACTCAACGCCGCACAGATCTAACTACATATGAAGCATACTTCCCTGAAACCGGCCAGGCGGTATATGAGAAGAATCGCTCTTTCTGTGGCCGAAAAAGTTAGGCAAAAGTATTAGCGAACGGCCTGATAGCATTGAAAAGCGTGAGGAGCTCGGTCATTGGGAAATCGACACTGTTCTCGGAAGACGCTCTAATGACCATATTCTGCTGACCCTAACAGAAAGAAAAACTCGCTATCATCTGCTCCTTTCATTGGTAAGTAAAACTGCTGAGGCGGTAGATGAAGCATTAAAGCGGCTAAAAAGCCAGTATGGTCTTATGTTTTCTCGGGTGTTTAAGAGCATCACTGCGGATAACGGTAGTGAGTTTGCCAATTTAAACGTCCATGGGATTGATATTTACTATGCTCACCCCTACTCTGCCTGGGAACGAGCAATTAATGAGAGGCACAATGGCCTAGTAAGGCGGTTGATTCCTAAGGGAACAGCTATCAGTGAATTGTCACTTTCACAAATTGAGCGGGCGCAGAATTGGTATAATACTTTATTCGGGTTTCCAAAAAATGTGTCGCATTTAATATTGTCGCATTTAATACTGTAGTTTAAGAAAAATTAAGCGCTAAATAATTAACACTTACCATAATGGCAGAATTATGTGTATTTGTGAAAAAAAGTTTGTTAAAACCATTGAACTAAAAAAGAATAGATATTCATATAGGAGTATCATCCAATCATTAAACAAAACGCACTAAGAAATAACGTGGAAAATAAAATATTTAATAAAAAAATAGGGAGTGAAAAATATTTTGTGTATTTAGATTAATTTCATGCTCTTTCTTGATAAGAATCAATTAATATTTTATTTAACCCATTTCTTAGTATAACCTTTTTTCTACATTTTATGCATTAAAATGAATTAAATTGGTTAAAATATTTAATCAGGGATCGCCTGAGCTTTTTTGAGAACCTTTGAAGACCGTAGGGCTTAAGGTCCTCAAAAAAATTTTTTCGGTTTTCCCCTTATAGATATTTTTCTAGTCTACCTGGATACATTATAATTAATTGGTTTAACACTATATCCCAATTTTCATATCCTACTGTCCACTTCTTTAATACATTCATACTTACCAAATACAGCATTTTTTCTAAAGCTTCATCTGATGAGCTGCCTGTGGAATCCTTCAATTATGTTCGTCGTATACATTACTTTCCTTAATTCATTAGGAAATTTGTAAAATGAGCTTGAAACTTCCCAATTATTTTCCCAACTCTTTATTGCGTAGGGATAAGTATTTTGCCATTTGCTTTTTAGTTTTTCAAATTCATCTCTTGCAATTTCTTCATTAGCAACCTGGTACACTGCTTTAAAATCTTTGCTAAACTTTTTAAGATGTTTATATGAAACATATTTAAAGCAATTCCTTAATTGATGTATTATGCATCTTTGTATTTCTGAATAATACCTAATATGTCTTTTGTACTTTTTATTGTTACAATAATACTACATATGCAGCTCTATTAATAATATGGCCGTCAGTTCTAATTTTGTAGTGAAGGCATCCATGAATACAAATGGATAAATTTTTTCTGATGGTCTTGATTGCCATTCTTTAATTTCCGGCACTATTCTTTCGGTCATTTTGCTGACCATTTCAGCAGAAAGTTGTACACCATATAAGTCTTTAATTTGGTCATGGATGTCTCTGGTTGACATACCTCTTACATAAAGTGTAATAACTTTTTCTTCAATTCCTGATATGTCTCTTTTGTATTTCGGAACTATTTTGGGTTCAAATTCGCCTTCTTTATCACGTGGAATATCAATTTCCATTTCACCAAATTGAGTTTTTACAGTCTTTTAAGTATCTTCGTCTTTCTTCTCATACTTTTCATGTCCAAGCTCTGTAGAGAGCTCTGCTTCAAGTATTTCTTGGATAGCATCTTTAAAAAGGTCTTTTAGTATTGCATAAAGGTCTGGAATAGATTGAATATTGTTTTCACTGATGAAACTTTTTAATTGTTCCTTTGTCAAAATTGACATTTTTAAAAACCTCCCTTGTAAGATATAGTTGTAACAATTCAGTAATAAAATACTGAATGAGTTACCTATATTTAACTTTCCATTTCTCCTTCTCCCCTTCAGTGAAGAAGGAAAAAATCAAGCATTTCGTTTAAATATGCTTTTCTCTAGGGAAAAGCGCCCTTCTGTAATTATCTCTAGTCTTTAACTTCGCCAACTTGTTGGCCTGAACCTTGACAACGTAGTATAATATCTTGCGGAATAGGAAGTTTGATGCACTTCCTCCCAGAGACTCTTTCTATATGAAAGAGATTACTCGTAATAGAGACTATCAATCCATTCCGTGTAAGATTCTACGTTTTGGCTGGTTGAGGCCAACTTTCGTTGGTTCCTCGTTTCACGTGCAAGGTTGTATTCTTACAGGGAAATGGAATGGATCTTCCTATTTCAAAATATTTTCGTTAGGGGGTTAATAACTATGACTAATCAACCAATAGCTGGCTTTGATGTTAGTAAAAAATTCAGTGATATGTGCATCCTAAGCCCTGACAACAAAGTATTTGCTAGAATGAGAGTACATCATAACATATCCGACTTCAGAAAAGCTTGCTCTCTTTTAAAAGAGGCGGAAAAGGAGTTCGCTATGACACCCATAATTATCATGGAAGCTACTGGCCACTATCATAGACTCCTTTTCCATTTCCTCAAAAACTCTGGATATGAGGTTATTGTAGTTAACCCCATCCAAACTGATTCTATCAAAAATATCAGCGTAAGGAAAGTAAAAAATGATAAAGTTGATGCTTACCGTATTGCTATCCTCTACAGGCTTAGGGAACTCAAGCCTACCAATACGCCTGTAGAAGCCATATTAGACATTCGCAATCTCTGCAGGCAATATTATGATATTTCCGATGACTGTACTGCTTACAAAAATAAACTAATTGCTATCTTGGACGAATTGTTCCCAGGGTTCAATGACATCTTCGGAAACATAGCATCTAAAACTGCACTTGAGATTCTCTCAACTTATCCTACACCAGAAGATATACTAAATGCTCCAAAGGATATGCTTGTTGAAATTATCTCTAAGGCTAGCCGTAAAGGTTTAAAATGGTCTTTGAACAAATACGACAAGCTTATAGACATTGCAAATGAGGTTAAACCCTTATTCATCAAACATTCTAGCAGCAATGTTCTTTTAAACACTGTCATTACTTTAATTAAAACATTTCAAGACCTCTTAAAACAGATTGAAAATGAAATACATAAAATTATTACAAATAATCCTGACTATGTTGGCAAAGCAATTGAACTTTTAGATTCAATTCCTGGTATAGATACTATAACAGCCGCTACAATACTTGGTGAAATAGGTGACTTTTCGGCTTTTAAGAGTCCTAAACAGCTTGTTGCTTTCTTCGGTATCGATCCTTCTCAAAAGGATTCTGGACAATTCAAAAGTTCTAATAACAAAATGTCTAAAAGAGGTTCAAAAATACTCAGGAGAGTATTATATACTACTGCAATGGCCAATGTACGAAAAAAATGCAACAAGGAATTATTTAACCCGGTACTATTTGAATATTACAACCAAAAGCTTGCTTCTAAGCCTAAAAAAGTCGCCTTAGTTGCCGTAATGCATAAGCTTGTATATATCATTTTTGCCGTGTTGAGAGATCAAAGCCCTTTTATGTTAAGAACACCTGAAGAACATAAAAAATTACTCGTTCTTAAAGCGTTACAGCAACGGGGAAAAACGGCTTAATATTTTGTTGTCAAGGTTCAATTGTATCATTCAGGCCAGCTATTTTTTACCATTTTTAGGTGGCTTTGTTGTTGTGCGATTAATTTAAATACTGCATTTAACTAAAAATTTTTTTACTTTTTAAAAAGTCTCTTGACAAGTATTAGCTGGTCTCTATTATCTTTCATTTTCTCACGATATCTCCGTTTTTCTTCGATTTTCTCATTGCAACAAGAACCCTCTATGGCTTATATTATCATTTTTTACTCATATTCCCTCTAAATGCGTAACCTTAATAAGCCTCGTTTGTTATTTCCATATTCTGGCGGAATGCCTCCACTTATCTCATGGGGCTTACCCTCCCATGTCTCACAGGATCTTCGTCCTTAATTCCTTCGTTCTACCTGCCATGAGGTGGATGTCAGCTACGCTCCTTCGCAGGGTCTCTGCCCTTATGGTGAAAATTCTTACCTGACTATTCCTGCTCTTGTTGTCAATGTTCAAATCGTAATTTATCTTCTTGAAATGCATATTTCTTTTTTATCCTTTGCACCGCTTAATTGTCCTAACCATCGCAGAACGCGAGGCTGTCAAGGGTCAGCTTTTAAGACATGAACAAAACAAAGCTGAGACGGTAGTACTTGCCCAAGACTTCGAGCAGATGCGATGCTTATTACGCAACTTCCTGTAATGGGGGCCTCTTTATGTCTTTTAGCATCTTAACCGGATCGTATTTTACGCCTTTTCTCAGTATTACGTAGAATATCCTTATCATCTTGCAGCATAATGCTATCAATGATTGTTTCTTTTTTAATGGGTTTTGTGCCCGGGTCGTGTAGTACTTGTGAAGCTCCTGGAATTCTTTATTCTTTGCCACAATCGGCATTATTGCCTTGAATAATATGCTTCTTAATCGTCTTCGCCCCCTTTTGCTTATTACTGTCTCCCCTTTGTGTTTACCCGAGCTATTCTCTACCAGATTTAATCCCGCCAGCTTTTGTATCTGCTTTGGGTGCTCATATCTCTCTATATCTCCTACTTCTGAAATAAATCCTGCTACTGTATTTATACCTATGCCTTTGATCTTTAACATCTCATTAACTCCAGGTACCTGCATCACAAGCTCTTTTATTTCTTTATCTACCTCTTCAAGCTGCTTTCTAAGCAGTTCATATTGCTCGAGGGTACTCTTTAATTCGTATTCTGCCATCTTGATGCCCTCTCTTCTGCCTATACTCTTTCTTGCAGCATTTAAGAGCTCTATTGCCCTTTTTTGGCCTATTGCACGTTGTACTTCTTTTTTCCAGCATGATAGTATCTCTTCCATGCTTTTTTTAGCTATCTTCTCCGGCGTCGGAAATTCTTTTAACGTCACAAGTGCTGCTTTGCCTTCCCAATCCGCAAATACTGTATTAAATTCAGGAAAGTATATGTCAAGCCACCTTGCAACCTGGTTCTTTATCATCCCCAATTGCTTGTTTAATCTCTCGCGTATGTCCATTGCAGCCCTTAATTCTGCGTATATCCCTTCGGGTATATTGGGCTCCACATACCTGCCGTCTTTGACAAGCATTGCTATTGTCTTGGGATCCTTGTGGTCGCTTTTTGTTGGTGAATTATCGTCTAATTCTTTGCTTCTTTTTACATGGAATGGATTCACTAACACTACCTTTACGTCATTATCTTTAAGATACTGGGCAAAACACAACCAGTAATGGCCCGTAGGTTCCATACCGACCATCAAATGGTCTTTTTTGTTTTTTCTCATCAAATCCATCGCCCATGCAAGAAATTTTTCCATACCTTCTCTGTTGTTTTCGAATTCCAGGCGTTTACCGTACTCCACGCCCCTGTAATCAAATGCTCTGGCGTGATGCTTTTCTTTAGCAATGTCCACTCCTACGATTAATGTTTTTTGGCAGTGTAAAATTTAAGTAGGTGATTAAGAAGGAAAAAGGTACTCAAATGTAGAAAAAAGACCTCACCGCCTAAAAAAAATAAAAATACAAAGGAGTGTGAGGTCTTATGTTAAATATTCGACACATAGTAGGTGCAGTCCTTCTTTTTTGCAACGGATTAATAAAAATAATCAATGAAAGCAAAGATTTTTATGAACTCGAAAAAGGAGTATATGAACTCTGCCAGAAAGTCTGTAACCAGATTTTCATATGGGCACTGGAGCAAATGGATACACGTTTGATGAATGAACGCGACCGTGAAACCTGGGAAGTAATAGGATTTAGAAAAAAAGATGCCATAAGCACCTTTGGCGAATTTACATATAGAAGACGCTTATACAGAAACAAAAAGACAGGTGAGACCAGGTTTTTGTTGGATGATCTATTGGGTTGGCCAATACGGGCAAAAATAACTCCAAGGTTAAGAGAGATAGCCGTGAAGCTGAGTATAGAGATGCCCTTCAGGCGTGTTGCCGAAACTTTAAGCCAACTATTTCCCAATATCAGTACAATGACAATCTGGAAAGTCGTTAAGGATTTAGGAGAAACTTTAAAACAAGAGAGTGAAAAAAAGAGGACAGAGATATTTGAAGAAGGTAAATTGCCTCAAGGGCAAGAAATTACATCAACCCTTTGTATTGAAAGCGATGGTGTAATGATCCGACTGCAAAGAGCGGACAATAAGATAGGAGAAATAAAGCACCTAGTAGCCTGTGAAGGCAAAGAAAAAATAGGTTATGAACAGTATGCACTGAAGGACAAGATTGTAGTGAGTGGGTGAGCGGATAGCCAGACCATGTGGGGAGAAACATATGCAAAAGCCGGGAGCAAATGGGACCTAAATCGCGTAGAAAAAGTATACATAGGAGGAGATGGAGCCGATTGGCCAAAAGAGGGATTAGAATATTTTCCTGGAGCTGAGTACAAGCTGGACCCATATCACATTAGCAAGCATCTAACAGAGGCCTTGTGGTATGACGAAGAAACTTTCAACAAAGTACGAGAAGCTATTTACCAAAGCGACTTTGAGAAGACTCAAGAGACGCTAAAAGAAGAGATAAAGAAAACGAAAGGGAATCGAAGGAAGAAAGTCATAGCTCTTTTAGATTATCTCACAAAGAATTGGGAAGGGATAGCTGCGTTAAATGAAGAGGGACGACTAGGAACCATCGAAGGGCAGATACAGCACAACATAGCGCGACGGATGAAACGGTTGGGAGCCAGGTGGAGCACATCCGGTGGAGACAGGATAGCTCGAATATTAGCAGAGAGAGCCAATGGAGAGTTAGAGAAATATATTTTACGTTGGCCAATGGAACAGAGAAAGCTCAAAGAGATGGCGCAGATAAAGTCGGAAGAGAAAAAAGGAGTTGAAGACATAGAGGAATGGGTTAAAGTATCACTGCCTGCATTAAAAGGGCCCTTTGCCAGTCGGCCGTGGGTAAAGTATGTATTAAAAGAATTAAGCCATGTAAGTGTTGCAGCGATCATTTAAAGACAGTTTGTACTGAGATTTGAGGGTAAGAGAGGAATATAATAGGTTGAGAGAGGATACCGGTCAAGGGTATCAGAGCTTTTTTGAAAGAGGGCGACCGGTGTGAGGAGCTGTTGCTTTTTGTGTGTAATCAACAATTGCCAAATATGGAATGATATTTATAATTTCACCAACAAGGTTTATGAAAAGCGGTGAGGTAGAGTTATTAGAAAATTTACCTACAAACTCTTGACACAAACATGTTTTTTCTGTCACTTGCAAAATCTTTTCGTTTTGTGTATACTTCATTTAAGTACCTCCTGTTTTTTCGTTAATTCGAGGTAAGTTCTAGAACTTACACTCTGTATTTTATCAGGAGGTACTTATTTTTTCAAAGTTCTTTTTGGTTCATTTTGGCCCATTTTTATTCATTACAGGAATGCTCCTTCTCGGTTTGCTTTATTTTTGAATTCTTACCAAGAAAGAGGTTTTTAATCATTTTACACAAAATTTTTTACAGTCTCAAGAAATACTATAAGGGAGAGGCCTTGCCTCCCCCCCTTTTTTCTTACCTCAGTAACTGCAACACGTTCTGTGGTAATTGATTTGCCTGCGCTAACATAGCTGTCGCTGCCTGGTTCAATATGTTGTTCTTTGTAAACTCCATCATTTCTTTGGCCATATCTACATCTCTTATACGCGATTCAGCTGCAGTTAGGTTTTCTTCTGCTGTACCCAAATTGTTAATAGTATGTTCCAAACGATTCTGAGTGGCACCCAATTTAGAACGTTCTGCCGACACAGTATTAATAGCAATATCAATAACACTTATAGCAGCATCAAAACTAAAACTATTACTTGTTACATTTATTGTTGCACTTGTATCTATTCCCAAAGTAGCAGCATCCATCTGTCCAATTGTTAAACTCAATTGCTGTGCTTGATTAGCGCCAATTTGAAATACTAAAGCACTAGATGAATAATCTCCATTTAACAATGTTTTTCCGTTAAATTGTGTACGCTGGCTGATTCCATCAATCTCCTGAGCTAATGCATTAATTTCATCCTGTATCGCTTGTAAGTCTTCAGGTTGATTGGTACCCAAGTTACCAGCCTGTACCACCAGTTCTCTCATACGCTGTAAAATAGAGTGGGTTTCATTTAAAGCGCCTTCAGCTGTCTGAATTAAAGAAATGCCGTCTTGAGCATTTTTCTGTGCCATGCTCAGTCCTCTTATTTGCCCTCTCATTTTCTCCGATATAGCCAAACCTGCTGCGTCGTCGCCTGCCCTGTTGATCCTGTAACCTGATGACAGCTTCTCTAAGGCCTTTTGTGTGTTGGTGTTATTAATTGAAAGCTGTCTCCACGCATTTAATGCGCTTAAGTTATGGTTTATTATCATCCTTCTCTTCCTCCCTTATGTATATTTTGGTGGATTTATTGACCACTTCTTTTCACTAGTATTTATCGTAAATATCTCATAAAACTTTAGAGGGGGTTTTCAAAATACATATATTCTCCTTTGCCTATAAACACCACCAACGCTGCTTTAACGTCTTTCCTCTCCTTAAAACCTTTACTGTCTACATACTTTGCCAGCTGCCTTAATCCCTCTTGTTTGATTGCTTCTAATCTACTCCTGTCTTTCTCTTTTACATACTTTAACTCTATCAGCCACTCGTATTTTACATCCGTTGCCCTTATATCTCTCTCAAAGCATATATCTATGTATCTATTTTCTACTTCTCTTTCGCTTACAGGTCTGTATAAGCCGCTTAATACTAGATACGAAAACAGTATGACTTTTATGTATTTCTCATTGAAATCAATCATGTCTCTATTGGATAATGCTTTTAACACATTATCCCTTATATAATCTATATATGGCATTATATCGCCATTATATGCCATTTCTTCAATGGCAATCCTTAGTGACTCTGTATCGAGGACAATATTATATTCCCTTTTTATACTGTTAACTACATACTCCCAGTACACGGTCTTTATAACGTAGTTGGGTATTTTTAATATAAGCCTGGACTTTTCTTTTCTATCAATGGTCAGTAAACCCATATAAAACAACAGCGACACGAAATACTCCTGATCGTACATCCTGTCGAAGGAAAACCGCGTTACAACATCAGAGGTTATCCCTTCATTTTCGACTATGTTCTTCAGTATCCTTTGATTTTCTATATTCATGGACAATCTATTAAGCCTTCCGTAATCCATTTTCACATTGTCATCAATCAAATATCTCGGTCGTTGATTAAACCTTATAAACTGGTCTAAAAAATATAGGACCATATCGGGATTATATACCCTTTCAGTAGAAAATTCATTAAACAAATATCCATTATAATATTCTCTTAAATTTATCATAATATCTTTTCTTTCTATACCCAATTTTTCGATTATCCCGTTAACCTCACTTTCCGTAAAGCCCAGCATCTCATTCATATTCACATCCATCGTAATGTTCAAAGCTATATTAAAACCGCTGGTGAGGTCGTCCAGCATTATAGGCGAAATCCCTGTTATAAATATCCTCTCTACAACGCTTTCAGTTCCTATTTTTACGGTTTCATAAAAATCCCTGACAAATCCTGATGCCCTAATAATCTCCTTATATAATTGACTTTCACCCATTGCTATAATATCATTGGCAAAATGGTCGTATTCATCGATTATAAGATAAATCCTCCCGTCTACATTTTTAACCTGGTTAACAACGGTGATAAATATAGAACTAATATCTCCAATATTTTTGATCCTATCTATTACGCCATCAATTTCTCCAAAAATATTTTTGTACTTATTAAAAAAATCCTCTGCCGAATTGAGCAATCTTAATTTAAATGATTCTTCCAGAGAATCTTTATTGGACGTATTGAGGCCCGAAAAATTCAATCTAAAGATCATATACTTATTTTTCTGATTGGTTGGATTTTTACCTATATACAAATCCCCAAACAATTCGTTAAAGTCATCTACGGCATTTATATCATAATAATTCTCCAGAGTTGACAAAAATAAGCTCTTACCAAACCTCCTAGGTCTGATGAAAAATAAATAGTTACTGTTTAACTTCTCTATTTTCTCTATAAACATCGTCTTGTCTACATATAGATAACCTTCTTCTCTTAATCTCTTAAAATTGGATATGCCATACGGTATTTTCACACTATCACTCCCCACATAATATATCCCATCCCCATTTCTTAACATTCCTTTAATATAATATCATATTTTTGCCAATCTGAAATAAACTGTGCATAAAATCTTGTTCCGTCCATCAATCAATACGTTTCCCTATACGCCTTCGGGCTACACCCCTTTACTTTCTTAAACATCTTGGAAAAACCCAGCGGATCGCTGTAGCCTACTGAGCGAGCTACATCGCTTATGGACAGCGAAGGATTTTTCATAAGCTCACACGCTTTATCCATCCTATACTTTATTAGGTACTCTCGAGGGGATACTTTAAGATACTCTTTAAACAGCGAGCATAAATAGCTCCTGTCAAGGCCTATATGCCTTGCCAGTTCCATTACGCTTATATCCCTGGAATAGTTCATCTCTATGTACTGGATAGCTTTTCTTATGTATATCTCTTGCTGTTTTTTGCCCGCCTCAACATACCCATCTGCTGCCTCTATAAGTTCTGAAAGAAAAAGGTATAAAAGGCCCTGAAGGCGTATCTCGCCGCCCTTTTTCAGCTTAGAGGCATCTATCATTTTAAAAAAACATTCCTTTACGTAATTCCCTTTATCGTAAGTAAATATAGGATTTTCTCGCGTAAGCCCTGCGTACTTTAAATACATCTCAGCCTTGATGCCCTGAAACCCTACCCACGTGTATGTCCATGGGTTTTCTCTATCAGCTTCGTAATAAGTGACTATATCAGGGCATATGAGAAATCCCTGGTTCTTGCGAAGGCTATATACCTTTCCGTCGATATGAAATCTCCCCTGCCCATCCAGTATATAATGTATAAGAAAATGGTCTCTTACAGCAGGCCCGTAGGAGTGCCCTGGCTCACATTCTTCCATGCCACAGTGGTATACGCATAAATCGATACCTTCTCTTAAATTTGTGTGAAAATCGTACATACATCCATCTCCTCTATCTCACATTATACCATATTTATACCCCATCAAGTCATTGGATTTTCCATGTTAAGTGCTTTATGGTTGTGGTATAATAATATAAAAAAAATAATATAAAAATATATAAGGAGCACGAATTATGAGAAATTTGAGTTTAATACAAAATGAAATAAGTGCCATTAATTCATGTTTACAAAAAAATCCTAATATAATCGCATTATATATTTTTGGCTCCTATGGAACAGCATATTATAACAAATTTAGTGACATTGATTTCGCCGTTTTATACGACAAGATCCCTACATTGGATGAAGAATTGGCATTAGAAATATATATAAGTGATATTCTGAAACGAGATGATGTGGATGTTGTCAACCTAAATAAAGCTCCTATTAACCTAAAGCACAATGTAATATACACCGGTGACTTGCTTTACTGTAAAGACGACATAAAGTTAGCAGATTTTAAAGAATACGTGTTTAATGTATACGGCGACTATGGAATTACATTAAAATATTTTTACGATGATTATATCAAAGGACTGAGCAAGAATGCCTTATGACGTGGATAAAATAATTAAAAAACTGGATACAATTAAAAGATCCATAAATAACCTCAATGAGTTATCGCGACTTACACCAAAAGAATTTCTATCAGATTTCAAATATTATGATTCGGCAAAATATAATCTTCAAATAGCAATAGAAGCAATGATCGACATCGGAAATCACATCATATCAAGGCAAAATTTCGAACCCCCTAAGACCTATGCTGATACGTTCGAGATTCTTGGAAAGCACAACATATTGCCATCTGATATGATTAATACATATAAGTTAATGGCCAAATTTCGCAATAGAATCGTGCATTTTTATGATGATGTCGATGAATCTGAGGTCTACAACATCCTACAGAATAACATACAGGATTTCGAGAAATTTATTTCATTCATAGCTTCCTTATTGAACAAGCCCAGGTAGGCTACCTCACATTATACCATATTTATACCCCATCAAGTCATTGGATTTTCCATGGAGTGCCGCTATAATCTATTCATGAAATCGTTTAATCACAGGGGGTTTTAAAATGCCTAAGATCACGTTTATGGGTGCTGGAAGCACCGTGTTTGCCAAAAACGTACTGGGCGATGTGATGCTCACGCCTGCATTACAGGGGTGCGAGATAGCCTTATACGATATCGATCCTCAAAGGCTTAAAGACTCTGAGATGATGCTCAACAACATAAATGAAAACTACGGGGGGCACGCTACGATAAAAGCGTACCTTGGCGTGGAAAGCAGAAAAGAAGCCTTAAGAGGTGCTGATTTTGTGGTCAATGCCATACAGGTGGGCGGATACGAGCCCTGTACTGTCACAGACTTTGAGATTCCTAAGAAATACGGCCTGAGGCAAACCATCGCCGATACCCTGGGAATCGGAGGCATATTCAGGGCATTGAGGACCATCCCCGTTCTTAAAGAATTTGCAGACGACATGGCTGAGGTATGCCCTGATGCCTGGTTTTTAAACTACACCAATCCCATGGCCATATTAACGGGAGCCCTTATAAGGTTTGGCGTAAAAACAGTAGGACTTTGCCACAGCGTACAGGGATGCGTGCCGGGACTTTTAAGGCCGCTGGGTATAAGCACTGAAAACGTGCAGTGGAAAATCGCAGGCATCAATCACCAAGCCTGGCTTTTAGAGATCACCAGAGATGGAAAGGATCTGTATCCCGAGATAAAAGAAAAGGCATTCAGCAGGCCCACGCCCCACAACGATATGGTGCGCTATGAGATAATGAAACAGTTCGGTTACTATGTAACAGAGTCCAGCGAGCACAACGCCGAATACGTTCCGTGGTTTATAAAGAGCACCCATCCTGAGCTGATAGAGAGGTTCAACATCCCTCTGGACGAGTATCCCAGAAGGTGCGTAAACCAGATTAAAGGCTGGGAGGCCATGAGGAAGGACTTAGTTGAGAACAAGAATATAGAGCACCACAGGACACACGAATACGCTTCTTATATAATGGAAGCTATTGTCACGGATAAGCCCTACAGAATCCACGGCAACGTATTAAACACCGGCCTTATCACAAATCTCCCTTACGATGCTGTAGTTGAAGTGCCCTGCATGGTAGATAGAAACGGCATAAACCCTTGTTATGTAGGAGATCTGCCTCAGCAGTGCGCAGCTATCAATAGGACAAATATAAACGTACAGCTACTCACCTTAGAAGCTGCATTTACTTTAAAGAAGGATTACATATACATGGCAGCAATGATGGACCCCCATACAGCAGCAGAGCTCACCATTGACGAGATCAGGGCCATGTGTGACGACCTCATTGAAGCCCATGGTGATTGGTTACCGAAATTTAAATAATGCGAAAAACCACAGGCAAATTTTATTTCAAAAGACCTCTGAATATGCAGAGGTCTTTTTGCTGTATATATTATATTATATAGCCAACTTCCATACAATGTGATATAATTAAATTAATATACTTAATTAAGAATATATTTGGATTAGTGAAATGAAGTTTAAAGGAAGCAACCTTAGCAACGTTAAGATTTTAAACAGAGCTCTTATAATGAGGCCTCTGTACTTTAAAGGGCCTCTTTCCCGTATAGATCTGGCCAATATGACGGGTTTAACCCAGCCAACCATAACAAATATTATAAATGATTTAATTAAGGGAAATCTCGTCAACGAACTAGGCCCTGAAGAAACGACCAGCGGTCGTAGACCAATATCTCTAGAACTCAATTCCAGTTATCTCCACGCCATCGGTATAAACATATCAAGATATGGTTTTGCAGTAGCCCTCGTCAACATGGACGGTGAAATACTTTTTGAATACAAAAATGATACCCATACTATTGAGAATAAGGAAAACACCGATTTAAAGAAAGTTATTTATAGCCATGATCTCCCAATTTACAGTGATAATGTAGCTAATGCCTGTGCTCTTGCCGAAAAATATTTTGGTGAAGCGAGAAACGTTGAAAATTATATCTATATGATTGTCGATGAGGGTATAGGTGCCGGCCTGGTTATAGGCGATAAGATATTCCGAGGAGGAACAGGCCATGGTTGCGAATAGGGCCACATCACCGTAGATATAAATGGTCCAGAATACGATTGCGGTAACCGTGGATGCCTGGAGCTTTACGCCACAATTCCTCAGGTGGTTGAAAGGGTGCGGTCCGAATTACAGGCAGATCACATCACGTGGACAGATATAGTAAAGAATGCCAGACAAGGTAACAAGTTCATGAGAGAACAAATAGATATGTGGAGTCAATGTTTCAAAGAAATACCTTTATTATAACCATTATGACCGTATTGAGGCTCTCCGAAAACAACAACAGGAAAGGCTACCTTCTCCTAAGCAAGTTAAACGGGAGATGACCGATGCAAGCAAAGATGTCCTTATCGCTGCAAAAAACAAGCGTATAAAGGAATTAGAGGAAGAAGTTAAACGGTTGAAAGATATTCTAAAACGCAGATATGGTGAAGATTACGATAAAGGTATATAATGACAATAGTTAATGCAATATTTATTGCGTATTAGTAGGAAATAGCGAAGTAAAGATTATTTATAAATCTATAAAAGGAGTGTGTTCATAATGGTTGGAGTAGAAATTGATATGGTTGTTACAGACAGCTTGAAAGCATTGGAATTATACGAAAAAATATTTGATATCGAGCGTGTTGAGGTTACACATTTTCCCAAAGGTGAAAATGAAGTCATTTTTTCCCTATACGGAGTACGCTTTCACATGTTGGATGAAAACCCGCAATTCGAATTGAAAGCACCAAGCCCAGACGAACCCAAATCAATTTGGTTTAACATCCTCGTTCCTGACATCAAGGAAACATTTTCGAAGGCAATCAGCGCGGGTTGTAAAGTGGTGCAACCAGTAACTGAAATGCCTGATTACGGAGTGTCAAACGCTATATTTAGAGACGCTTTCGGCTATCAATGGATGCTGCATCAAATACACAAAGAAGTGAGCTTTGAAGAACGCACACGTCTTTGGGAGGAAAAAAAAGATAATTAACAATTGCTGCATTATGAGCATAATGTGTAGTTGAATTAATTCGCTTTTTTCTTATTCTACGAATTACCCACAAAAATGCTATCAGAAAGTTATACATATTTTATATATAAACAAAGAGACAAGCCATATAAATAAAAGCTTGCCTCTTTGTGAGTTCAGATTAACATTCTCAGCCCCTTATAAAACGCAGAACACGAAACTACCAAACCATAGATTATAACTGCTCCAGTGGCTTTACATTTCCAAATGTCGGAGTAGGTCCCTCTACAGGTGCTGCCCAGCGAACAGCATTGTCTATAACCTTGAGTATCTGCTCGTTGTGATAAATGGGAAAAGACTCGTGGCCCGGCCTGAAATAGAATATCTTGCCTTTGCCTCTGTAGAAGCAACAACCGCTTCTAAAAACCTCTCCCCCTTTAAACCAGCTTATGAAAACCAGCTCATCAGGTGCAGGTATGTCAAAGCGTTCACCGTACATCTCTTCATGAGGTAAATCTATATACTCACCTATTCCCCGGACAATAGGGTGTCCAGGCTCTACCACCCATATCCTTTCGTTTTCCCCTACCTCTCTCCACTTAAGGTCGCAGGAGGTACCCATAAGCTTTCTAAATATCTTAGAGAAATGACCTGAGTGCAGCACGATAAGGCCCATACCGTTTAATACCCTATTGTAGACCTTCTCCACCACTTCATCGCTTACCATATGATGTGCCACATGTCCCCACCATATCAGGACATCAGTCTGATTTAATACTTCATCGGTAAGGCCATGCTCTGGTTGGTCCAGGGTAGCTGTACATACCTCTAACTCCGGCTGTGCTTTAAGATAACTGGCTATAGCTCCGTGTATACCTTCAGGGTATAAAGAGCCCACCTTTGGATCCTGTTTCTCGTGGATATACTCATTCCACACAGTAACTCTTATCATTTTTTTGCCTCCTAAATTCAATTTTCATACTGATTATTATACCATAACTCCACTACACGGCGAACTTGTACTGGGATATATGCAGTTTATAGTATATACCCTTTTTAGCCATAAGCTCCTCATGGTTGCCCATTTCCTTTATCTGGCCGTCCTCCACGACGAATATCCTGTCGGCGTTTCTTATGGTGGACAACCGATGGGCAATGATAAAGGACGTCCTGCCTTCCAGCAATCTCTCCAACGCCTGCTGAACCAGCACCTCTGTATGGGTGTCTATGCTGGATGTGGCTTCGTCCAATATGAGTATTTTAGGGTCAGCCAGCAGCGTCCTAGCAAAGGATATAAGCTGCCTCTGCCCCACGGATAGCCTGGAACCCCTCTCATTGACCTGGGTGTTATAGCCGTCTTCAAATTCCATTATAAAGTCGTGGGCATGAACGGCCTTAGCGGCTTCCACCACTTCTTCATAGGTAGCATCGGGCCTGCCGTACTTTATATTATCGTATATGGTCCCTGCAAATATAAACGTATCCTGAAGCACGATGCCCATCTGTGACCTTAAAGATTTTAGCGTGACGTGCTTAATGTCATAGCCGTCAATGCACACCTGCCCTTCTACAGGATCGTAAAAGCGGCTTATTAGATTTACAATAGTGCTCTTGCCTGCACCCGTAGGACCTACCAGCGCTATGGTCTCTCCTGGCTTAACGGTAAAATTGACGTTTTTGAGAACAGGCTTTGCGAAGTCGTAGTAAAAAGAAACATCTTTAAACTCCACCTGACCCTTGATTTCAGGTAGTTCGCAGGCATCGGGCAGATCCGCTATATCAGGTGTCTGGTCAAACAGTTCAAACACCCTTTCAATGGATGCCATGGTGACCAGCAGCATGTTGTATATATTGCTCATATCGTTTATAGGTCCCCAGAACCTCCCAATATAGCTCAAAAACGCAAAAATAACGCCAACAGTCGCTTCCCCTCTAAAGTACATATACGATCCCATAAAGAAAACCAGCATGGTGCTCAGCGCGCCTGTAATATTTACCGCAGGCCCGAAGAAATTGTTTAGCCTTATAGCCTTCATCCACGTTTTGACTATATCGCCGTTTAACTGGTTAAAATCAGCCTCGCTGGCCTGCTCCTGGGCAAAAGCCTGGGTCACTTTCATCCCCTGGATGCTCTCATTGAGGTAGGCGTTCATGTTTGAAGATTTCTGCCGTACGTCAAACCACCTTTTCCTAATGCGCCTTTTTAGCACGGTTATCACCACGAATAAAAAAGGCAACACCGCAAAGGTGATCAATGACAGTCTCACGTTCATACTCAGCATTATAACTATGATGCCCACCAGTGTGACCAGGTCGCTTAATACGTTGACAAAGCCGTTGGTTATGAGGTCCGCAGGGGCGTTGATGTCGTTTATTATCCTCATCATTATCTTACCCGCAGGTCTGCTATCAAAAAACCTGAAAGAAAGTCCCTGCACGTGTTCAAACAGCCGTTGCCTCATATTGAATATTATCTCCTGTCCGGTTTTAGAGAGGATAAAGGTCTTGGTCCTATTTAAATACATTATCGCAAAGGTTATAGCCACATACAAAATCGATATGCGCCCCAACCCTATTAGGTCTTTTTTAGCTATATAATCGTCTATTGCGATTTTCAAAATGTAAGGCCCTGCAAGGCTGCCCACCGTGACAAACAGCACCATTATGGTGGCCAGCAGGATTTCTCTTTTATACGGAAACGCAAATTTCACCAAACGCTTAAACTGCTCTGCATTAAATGGCTTCTCCAGTTCTTCATCTTGGTCATACCTATTTACAACCATCAGGCGATCACCTCTTTTACCATCTTCTCTATCATCTCATCGGTAAACATGGCTTTAAACTGCTCTTTAAAGTTACGGTAATATCGCCCTTTAAGCTTCATGAGCTCCTTATGGGTACCTCTTTCTACTATACTGCCGTTTTCCAGCACGATGATCTCGTCGGCATCCTTTACCGATGAAATCCTGTGGGCTATTATTATAGTGGTTCGCCCTTTAGCCAGCTCGCTCAAATTTCGCTGTATCTCGGCTTCGGTCTCCATGTCCACGCTGGCCGTGGCGTCGTCCAGTATGAGAATGGGCGGATTTTTGAGAATGGCCCGGGCTATCGCTATTCTCTGCTTCTGCCCTCCTGACAAGCCCACACCCCTTTCGCCCACCACCGTATCGTACCCTTCAGGCATCTCCATTATAAAATCGTGGGCTTGAGCAGCTTTAGCCGCAGCGATTATTTCATCCATAGTGGCATCAGGTTTGCCAAAGGCTATGTTATTTTTAATGGTATCTGAGAACAAAAACGTCTCCTGCATAACTATGCCTATACTTCTCCTCAACGCCTTGAGGTCCAGATCCCTGACATCGTACCCGTCAACCAGTACCCTACCCTTGGTCACATCGTAATACCTGCCGATGAGATTGACAATAGAGGTCTTGCCCGATCCAGTAGCCCCCATGATGGCTACCTTTTTTCCTGCCGGGATATCTATATTGACGTTTTTTAATACCATTTCCTCGTCGTACTTTAAAGAGACGTTTTCAAATACGATGTTTCCCGTTATCTTATGGGGTATTACAGGGTGTTCAGGATTTTTTATCTGCGGCCTGGTGTTTAAAAGGTTAAATATCCTTTCGCCAGAAGCGTTGGCCTGTTCGTACATATTCAGGATGTTAGGCAACGCCCTAAGAGGCCATATCATAGACCAGAGGTAGCCGTTAAACTGTATAAGGGAGCCCAACGACAGCTGGCCTTTGACCACAAGGTAACCTCCAAACCATATGAGCATCACAAAACTCATATCGCCAATAAACCACATGACAGGTGAATACCTGCCCGATATAAACCCTATATCTATGCCCCTGTTCATGTTGTTTATATTTTCCCTTTTAAACTTCTGGATCTCCATGGGCTCTTGAGCAAACGCTTTAACCACCTTTATACCCGTTATGTTTTCCTGTAATGTGGTATTTAAGACGGCATATTGCTTTCTCAGCTCGTCAAAAGCAGACCTTATTTTTTTGTCAAATCTCATGGATAGAGTCACTAAAAAAGGCGATAATATAAGGGTAAGCAGTGTGAGTTTCCAATTGATGGTGAAGAGCATTACAAGGTAAGCTACAAACGTGGTGGTGCTATTAAAAAACTGCAAAAAGCCACCAGGCAAAAACACCCTTACTCCTTCCAGGTCGCCTGTAAGCCTTGACATGAGCTCACCGGTTCTCGCCTTGTCGTAAAAGCTAAAGGACACCTCCTGGAGGTGATTAAACATTTTATGCCTTATATCAGCTATGGTCCTCTGAGATGTGTATTCCACTAGATAAGAGTAAAGGTATCCAAATGCGGATGTCACAATGCTAACTGCTAGCATCCCCATTAAAAGATATACCAGCAGTCCTTTTTGCTTTTCCAGCAACACCTTATTGACCAACAGCTTCTGCAGATATGGGTTGATCATACCCAGTCCTATGTTTGCAAACATAAACACGCCGGCTAGATAAAAATACCTTCGATATGGCCTTGCAAACTCAAAGAGGCCTTTGAGGATATCCATAAAAACACACCTTTCATAAATTTTATTTGCCGGTTGCCAATTACCTCTATGATTATACCATCATTCCCATATGTTTCAATCCTCATAATCCATCATATTCCCTCATTATCCTTCAAAATCAAAAAAATACTCTGCTTTTCTTCCCCTGCTTACTATTTAGTAAAATTTTTTGCACCATCTGGATTTTTCCCGACTTTTCCTTTCATAAATATAGCTCCGATTTCCAAAAACATCGGAGCTAAAAGCGCTATTTTAATCGCATAATTTCTTTTGCAGCCATTTCCCTTAAAATGTACTTTTGCACCTTGCCGCTAGCTGTAACGGGAAATTTATCCAAAAACCGTACATATTTTGGCACCTTAAACCTGGCAAGTCCAGCTTTAGCGTATTCTATCACGTCTTGTTCCGTAAGCCGACGGCCTTCTTTTGGTATCACGTATGCCATTATCTCTTCTCCGTACTTGTGATCCGGTACCCCTACCACCTGCACATCTTTAATATCAGGGTGATGATAAAGGTAATCCTCTATCTCCCTAGGGGATATGTTCTCTCCACCTCTTATTATCATATCCTTGAGCCTTCCTGTTATAGTAAGGTACCCCCTGTGATCCATCACACCGATATCCCCTGTATGAAGCCATCCGTCAGGCTCTATGGCTTTAGAGGTCTCCTCTGGCATCTTGTAGTATCCTTTCATGACGTTATAGCCTCTCGCCATTACCTCGCCCTGTACTCCTGGCGGCACCTCTTTACCTGTTGCAGGATCTACTATTTTTACCTCTACTCCAGGCAGCGCATACCCTACCGTCGTCACCCTATCCTCCACCGTGTCGTATACGCTGGTCTGGGTAATGCCGGGTGAGGCCTCTGTAAGGCCGTACACGCTGGTTATTTCCTTCATGTTCATTCTGTCCACCACCGCTCTCATGACCTTTATTGGGCACACAGAACCGGCCATTATACCTGTCCGCAAGCTGCTAAAGTCGTACGTATTAAAATCCGGGTGTTCCAGCATGGTTATAAACATGGTGGGAACGCCGTGTACTGCTGTGCACTTTTCCCTTTGTATAGCATCCATCACCCTTATGGGGTTAAAATGGTCTACCAGTACCATAGCAGAACCTTTTGAAAGGCATGCCATGATAGATAGGGTATAACCAAAGCAATGAAACAAAGGAACAGGTATACACAATCTGTCCTCTACGGTAAAGTTCATGCGAGAAGCTATAGCATCTCCGTTGTTGAGCAATCCGTAATGGGTAAGCATGACGCCTTTGGGAAAACCGGTAGTACCAGATGTATACTGTATATCGATCACTTCATGAGAATGCAGTTTCCTTTGCACTCTGTCAAGCATCTCATCTGGCACAGAATTCCCTATTTCCATAACCTCCTGAAAGCCGAAAACGCCAGGAAGGCTTTTATCCCCTATGTATACCACCGATTTCAAACGCGGCAATCGAGAACTTTTTAGAGCCCCCTTAGGGGATTTCTTTAATTCAGGCACCAGGTTATAAACGGTCTTTACATAATCTAAGTCTTTAAAGCCGTCAATGAACACCAGCGCCGCGGCGTCTGACTGCTTCAGTATATACTCCACCTCGTGCTGCTTGTACGCGGTGTTTATGCTGACGAGAGGAGCACCTATCTTGGCGGTAGCAAATAGGGTTACCACCCACTCAGGAATGTTAGTGGCCCAGATGGCCACGGGATCTCCTTTTTTTATTCCTATCTTCATAAGACCTTTTGCCATTCTATCTGCCATATTTTTCAGCGTGCGATAGGAATACCTCGCCTGGTCCTCAAATATTACAGCGTCATGATCAGGGTACTTTGATGCGATATAATCCAGGTATTGTCCTATAGTCATTTCTATCATCGGTTTGTTTCACTCCAATCGCTTAAGCTTAGAAATAGCAAGACTTTACAAAATGCTCAAAGATCCTGAGATTTTCCGGGCTTCTCTCCCACATGCGCTCGGGGTGCCATTGCACGCCCAGCAAAAATTTAGAACCAATCCCTTCTACTGCCTCGATGACACCGTCCTGTGAACGGCCAACCACTTTAAGGCACGACGCCACTTTTTTTACGGCTTGATGATGAAAAGAATTAACCGCCAGCGTCTTTTTACCCACTATGCGGTACAGCACGGAGCCTTCTACTATATCAACAGAATGAATGCCGTGATATGAAGGTGTATTGCCCTGATCGTGCATTACGGCTTCTTTTACCTGATCAGGTATGTGCTGGTAAAGGGTGCCCCCAAAAGCCACGTTTAACACCTGAATCCCCCTGCATATAGCCAGCACCGGCGCATTTTTTTTAGCGCACAGCTCTATCAACTTCAGCTCCATTCTATCCCTCTCAGGGGAAACCATGCCCAGATGCCTGTGAGGACCTTCACCGTATAAAGCCGGGTCTACGTCGCATCCCCCTGTGAGCAGAAGGCCGTCGATGTGGTTTACAACCTCCTGGGGATAATCGCCATCATGGCACATGGGGAGAATTACAGGTATACCTCCAGCAGCCCTTATGGCCTCATAATAACCCGATTTTATAAATGAATAACCCCTGTCATAGTCGTACGCAGATACCACCCCGATAACAGGCTTCATGGGCATCATTCCTTCCCGTGTAAATCCTCTACCTCAGATCGCTTGACTTTTTCCTTGGATTTAAGCTTTCTCATATTATAGGCCAAGACTGCCCCGAAGGCAAGCCCCATGCCACCCAGGCTGATAAGAGGTAAGTACAGATAAGGTAAAATGTCTTTCACGACGTTTTCCCCCCTGTGAGACGCTTTGGAAAAAGTATACCATTTTACAGTAGCCATTTCAAGCCATGAAACTATAAAAGGGGGTTGCCCTTGTGCTTTAAATGACCATGTGCTAGAATATAAGGTAAATCGGCCGCTTCTGGAGGGATCTTAAATGGACAAACGCATCACGTCTACAGTTCTTTTTTTTATGGCATTTATCGTCGCCATATTGCTCTCAGGGTGTAGTGCCAAAAGCACAAAGCCCCTATCCAGAACTCAATTCGCTCTGGACACATATTGCACAATAACCATATACGATCCCATGCCTCAAAAGGTGCTGGACGATGGCTTCAAAAGCATAAAGGATATAGAAAACAAGATGAGCGCCAACATTAAAAGCAGCGAAGTAAGCAGGATCAATGAATACGCCGGTATTGAGCCCGTAAAGGTCTCTTACGATACCCTTTACGTAATAAAAAAAGCCGTGTATTTTGCTGACCTGGAAAAAGGGTACTTTGACGTAACAATAGGGCCTATAGTAAACCTCTGGAATATAGGCACCGACAAAGCCAGGGTTCCCTCACCCCAAGAAATAAAGGATAAACTACCTCTGGTAAACTACAAAGGCATCGTATTTGACGACAAAAACAGGACCATCATGCTAAAAAACAAGGGCATGAGCATAGACCTGGGAGGTATCGCCAAGGGATACGCCGCAGACAAGGCAGCAGAAACCCTAAAAGCCGAGGGAGTAAAGCACGCCATAATAAACCTGGGGGGAAATGTCCTCACTATAGGCACAAAACCCGATGGGCATCCCTGGCGCATAGGCATTCAGACGCCCTTTAAGCCACGGGGAGACTACCTTGGTATAGTGGAAGTGTCAAATAAAGCGGTAGTTACATCAGGTGTATACGAGAGGTATTTTGAGAAAAACGGGATGCTCTATCACCACCTGCTCAATCCTTTCACCGGTTACCCAACTGACAACCACCTTTACAGCGTAACGATCATAACAGATAAATCGGTAGACGCTGACGCCCTTTCTAAAACTTTCATCATGGGACTAGACCAGGGCATGAAATTAGTAAAAAGCTTAAAAGGAGTACAGGCCATATTTGTAACAGATGACAAACAGGTGTACATAACGCCTGGCTTAAAGGGCAGTTTTAAGATCACCGATCCCAGTTACAATCTAAAAAATTAAAAGCGGACAAATAAAAAGGGTTGATTTACACCAACCCTTTTTTCTTTTCCCTTGCGGTAAGCTTCAAGTATTCATTTATAAAATCGTCAATCTCGCCGTCCATTACTGCCTGCACATTGCCTACCTCATAGTCTGTCCTGTGGTCTTTGACCATAGAGTACGGGTGAAAGACGTATGACCTTATCTGATTGCCCCAGCCCATATCCACGTGTTCTCCTTTTATCGCGTTGATTTCTCGCTCCCGCTCCCTCTCCTTTATTTCCAACAGCCTGGCCTTCAGCATCCGCATAGCGGTCTCTCTGTTCTGCATTTGTGAGCGTTCATTCTGGCACTGGACCACTATGCCTGTGGGTATATGGGTTATCCTAACCGCAGATTCTGTTTTATTGACATGCTGTCCCCCTGCGCCGCTGGATCGATAGGTATCTACCTTAATATCCTCCGGATTTATCTCTATATCCACGTCGTCGGTAATCTCGGGTATAACCTCCACCAGGGCAAAAGACGTATGCCTCCTTCCCGCAGCGTCAAAAGGAGAGATCCTGACCAGGCGATGCACTCCCTTTTCAGACTTTAGATAGCCGTAGGCGTAATCGCCTTTTACCAAAAGGGTGGCATTTTTTACACCGGCTTCATCCCCCTCTAGGTAGTCCAACACCTCCACTTTAAAACCTCTCCGCTCAGCCCAGCGAGTGTACATCCTTATCAACATTTCCACCCAGTCCTGTGCCTCAGTTCCTCCGGCCCCTGCGTGGAAGGACATAATGGCGTTATTGGCATCGTAGCGACCGCTCAACATCAGCTTTACCTTCATGTCAGCCACATCTTTACAAAGCTTGCGGTATTCGCTTTGTACCTCTCCCTCCAGGGACTCATCTCCTTCTTCTTGTGCCAGTTCCAGTAATACCTGTAAATCCTCGTATCTAGACCTTATACTGTCGTATTCGTCTAGCTTATCCTTTAAGACCTTTATCTGCTGGTTTATCTTACCGGCTTTCTCTGCATCCGCCCAAATAGCCGGATCAGCTATAATGCCTTCTAGCCTTTTTAATTCTTCTCGAGAACCAGCGTAGTCAAAGAGAAGCCCCCATTTCGTCTACTTCTTCTTTTAGCTCCTGTATTTGTGCTTTCAGCTCATCGAGCACTTAAACCACTCCTCCTGTACTATAATACTCATCCTTAAGCTGATCTACCGCAACAATGTTTATACTTCTTTCCGCTTCCACAGGGGCACGGATCATTCCTGCCTACCTTTTTACCTTTTACAATGGGTTTTCTTTTTTCCTCATCTCCAGAGCTTGCCACCATAATAGGCCCTGTAACGCTCTCTCTCTTGGGCATGTTTTCTTCTCTTATTTCAACATGGTACAATAACCTGACGGTATCCTCCTGGATGCTGTCTATGAGGTCCTGGAACATATCGTAAGCTTCTTTCTGATAAGCCACTACAGGATCAATCTGACCGTACGCCCTTAGGCCTATACCCTCTCTCAACCTTTCCATATTGTCAATGTGATCCATCCACTTGGTGTCAACCACTCTCAGAAGCACCACTCGCTCCAGTTCCCTCATTTGCTCAGACCCTATCTTCTCCTCTTTCTGGTTGTACACCTTTGTGGCGATGTCCATTATCCTATCTTTTAATTCCTCTCTGGTTAAAGAAGGAATCTCGCTTTTATCGATAACAAGACTTCCTTTGGGCAAAAACACATTCTCAAGGTGGGCCTTAAGATCGTCCAGCCTCCACTCCTCTGGATACCTTCCATTGCCTGTATACACGCTGATGGCATTGTCCACGATCTTTTCTGTCATACCTATTATATATTCCTTTAGGTTTTCTCCTTCCAGTACCTTTCTCCTCTCCTGGTATATGACCTCGCGCTGCTTATTCATCACATTATCGTATTGCAAAAGATTTTTCCTGATTTCAAAGTTTCTCGCCTCTACCTTTTTCTGAGCAGCCTCGATCTGCTTTGTGAGAAAATTGTTCTCGATGGGCTGGTCTTCGTCTATTCCCAGCTTATTCATCATATCCATTATGCGCTCAGAACCAAACAGCCTCATGAGATCATCTTCCAGGGAAATATAAAACCTGGAAGAACCTGGATCACCTTGTCTGCCCGCACGACCTCTTAACTGGTTATCTATTCTCCTTGACTCATGCCTCTCTGTACCTATGATGTGCAGGCCTCCCAGCTCTTTTACTCCCTCGCCCAAAACTATATCGGTACCACGGCCCGCCATGTTGGTGGCGATGGTGACAGCGCCTTTCTGCCCCGCCTTGGCTATTATCTCCGCCTCTTTTTCGTGGTATTTGGCATTTAATACCTCATGCTTTATGCCTCGGCGCTTGAGCATCTGGCTGAGCTTTTCGGATTTTTCAATGGATACGGTAC
This sequence comes from Caldanaerobius polysaccharolyticus DSM 13641, assembly GCF_000427425.1. NCBI lineage: Bacteria > Bacillati > Bacillota > Clostridia > Thermoanaerobacterales > Thermoanaerobacteraceae > Caldanaerobius > Caldanaerobius polysaccharolyticus. The sequence goes on from NZ_KE386494.1 coordinate 814,010, forward strand.
CCACCAGCACAGGCTGGCCTTTGGAGTGCCTTTCCACTATCTCTTCCACTACAGCCCTGAACTTAGCCTCTTCTGTCTTATATATTACGTCGGGATAATCCACCCTTATCATAGGCTTGTTGGTAGGTATCACTACCACGTCCAATCCGTAAATATCCCTGAACTCCTGTTCTTCTGTCTTAGCAGTACCAGTCATGCCAGCCAGCTTTTTATACATCCTGAAATAATTCTGAAATGTTATGGTGGCATACGTCCTGCTTTCGCTCTGAATTTTTACGTTTTCTTTAGCTTCAATGGCCTGGTGAAGGCCATCGCTGTACCTCCTCCCAAACATCAGACGGCCTGTAAATTCGTCGACGATGATAACCTCGCCATCTTTAACCACATAATCCCTGTCCCTCTTCATCAAGGCATGGGCCTTCAACGCCTGGATTATGCAGTGATTTATCTCCATATTGTCCAGGTCAGCCAAATTTTTTACGCCGAAATAAGCTTCAGCTTTTTTTATGCCGGTATCCGTAAGGCTTACGGTGTGATCCTTTTCGTCGGCTTTGTAATCCACATCTGGTTTTAAAGTGGAGACAAAGCGATCGGCTCTTATATACAAATCGGTGGATTTATCGCCAGGACCTGAAATAATAAGAGGCGTCCTGGCCTCGTCTATGAGTATGCTGTCCACCTCGTCCACGATAGCGTAATTAAATCCCCTCTGCACCATCTCTTCTTTGTATATCACCATGTTGTCCCTGAGGTAATCAAAGCCGAATTCGTTGTTGGTGCCATAGGTTATGTCGCAGTTATAAGCCTCTCTCCTCTGCTCATTATCCATATCGTGGACAATGACGCCTACCGACAGTCCTAGAAATTCGTAAATCTTGCCCATCCAGTTCCTATCACGCTTTGCCAGATAATCGTTAACCGTGACAATGTGAACGCCTTTGCCTTCTAGGGCATTTAAGTAGGCAGGTAGCGTAGCAACCAGCGTTTTACCTTCTCCTGTTTTCATCTCGGCAATTCTGCCCTGATGAAGCACTATCCCCCCTAGCACCTGAACCGGGAAGTGCTTCATGCCCAAAGTCCTCCATGCGGCCTCCCTGACCACTGCAAAGGCTTCGGGGAGTATATCGTCCAGCGTCTCGCCGTTATTCAATCTATCTTTAAATTCATCCGTCTTAGCTCTCAACTGCTCATCGGTAAGCTTTGACATCTCATCTTCGTATGCCAATACCTCATCTACTACTGGGTAAAGCCTCTTTAGTTCCCTCTCATTGTAGCTTCCAAAAATCTTTTCTAATAAATTTAACATCTTTATCACCTTATCAGTATTATATAATATTTCATATACAGCGTCAAATACATAAAAAAGGTCCTTTCAAAAGGACCTCACATTTTTTCCGCCTCTATCAATCCGTAGCTCCCATCTCTGCGCCTGTAAACCACGTTTATATCGTCAGTTTCCACGTTATTGAATATATAAAAGTCGTGCCCCAGCAGGTTCATCTGCAATATGGCCTCTTCAGGGGACATGGGCTTCATGCCAAATTTTTTGGTTCTCACTATCTTAAATTCTTCTTCCCGCGGCTCTTTTTCTGGCTCCTCAGCTGCCAACTGAAGGTCTGCAGGGATCTTGACGTTAAACCTCTTTTCAAGCTTGGTCTTGTATTTCCTCCACTGCTTTTTGAGCTTTTCCACCACTTCGTCCAGCGTTGAATACATATCCTCGCTTCTGGCTTCTGCCCTGAATATGACGCCTTTATACGGTATGGTGACTTCTACGATCTGATCGTTTTTAACAACGCTCAATACCACGTTAACGTCGGTGTCGTCTTCAAAAAACTTGTCCACTATGCTCAACTTCTTTTCAACGGCATTTTTTAGCGCATCGGTAAGCTCCAGATTATTTTTCCCTGTAATCCTCAACTTCATAAATTGCCACTCCCTTCAGCACTAGTATTATTTACCGCTACTTATATTATTCTTCATACACCGCGATAATCCTTCTTTATTTTTAAAAGCACTTCATAATACCTTGCTCAAAAAAGATCTGGTTCTCTCCTGCTTAGGGTCTGTAAAAATCTTGTCAGGTGGCGCCTCTTCAATTATCACTCCATCATCTAAAAACACCACCCTGTGACACACCTCCCTGGCAAATCCCATCTCGTGGGTGACTATCATCATGGTCATGCCCTCCTTTGCCAGGTCTTTCATCACATTGAGCACCTCTTTTACCATCTCCGGGTCTAGTGCCGATGTGGGCTCGTCAAAAAGCATTACATCAGGTTGCATGGCCAAAGCCCTGGCTATGGCTATTCTCTGTTTCTGACCTCCTGAGAGCTGAGCAGGATATGCCTTTACCTTATCCTTGAGCCCTACCTTGCCCAATAGATCCAGGGCTATTTCCTCCGCCTGCGCCCTATCCATTTTTTTTACCTTTACAGGCGCTATAGTTATATTGTCCAGCACGGTCATATGGGGAAAGAGGTTAAAGTGCTGAAAAACCATGCCGACTTTCTGCCTTATCCTGTTTATGTTTTTCACCGGATCGACTTTTTCGCCTTCGATGTAAACACTGCCTGAAGTGGGCTCCTCTAGGTAATTTATACACCTCAGCAACGTGCTTTTACCCGAACCGCTAGGCCCTATAATAGCCACAACCTCCCCTTTCTTTACCTCCAGGTTTATGCCATTTAAAACTGAGAGGTGGCCAAAGGACTTTTTTAAATTCTCTACTTTTACCATGTTATCGGACATCACCGGCTTTTAACCTCCTCTCTAATACGCCTATAAGCTTGGAGAGGCACAGTGTCATTATAAAGTATATAACTGCGATTACCACTAAAGGCTCAAAGGGGCGATAGGTTATACTGGATATAATCTCCTGCTGTCTCATGAGGTCTGATGCCCCTATGACAGAAACGATTGAAGATTCTTTGAGCAACACGATAAACTCATTTCCCAGGGCAGGTAGTATGTTTTTTACAGCCTGTGGCATGATGATATAGCGCATCGCCATCCTATGGGGCATACCCAGTGATCGAGCAGCTTCCATCTGACCTCTGTCAACAGCTTCTATCCCAGCTCTGATTATCTCCGCCACATACGCCCCGCTGTTTATACCCAAGGCAAAAACAGCTGCATAAAATTTGGGGATATTCATGTCTAACACCTGGGAAATACCGAAATATATAATAAAGAGCTGCACAAGAGATGGGGTTCCCCTTATGATCTCTATATACGCTTTTCCGATAAAGCTTACAACCCCTACCTTTGACATCTTCATAAGCGCCGCAATAGTGCCTAAGACAACACCTATCATAACGGCGCCTATGGTAAATTCTACAGTGCTTAGAGCGCCTCTCAAAAATAGAGGCCAGTATTTAAGCATACTGGCAAAATCTAAATTGCTCATGCTTTACTCTCCTTTACTTTCTAAACCATTTGTCTATAAGCTTATCATATTCTCCCGAGTTTTTAAGCTGCTTCAAAATCTTATTTATTTCATCGAGTAGGGCTTTATCGCCTTTCTTGACCGCAATAGCTGCGCCTTCTTCGCTTTTGAGTTCAGGTATTTCCACTATTTTTAAATCAGGATTCTCTTTAAGGTACGCAACTGCCACGGTCTGCTCTACCACCATTCCGTCAACTTTTCCGGTCTTGACCTCCATTACTTCGGTGGACACTTTGTCTATGGGGATTACAGTAGCACCTTTAATGCCTCTAGCAGCCTTTTCGCTGGTGGTTCCCAGCTGGGCATCCAGTTTTTTGCCCTTTAAATCAGAAGCGCTTTTAATGGTTTTGTTGTCCTTCTTGACCACCAACACCTGCTTGCCGTTATAGTACAGGTCGGAAAAATCTACGCTTTTTGCCCTCTCAGGTGTAGGAGTCATGCCAGCAACAATCATATCGATCTTCCCTGACTGCAAAGCTGCGATAAGGCCATCAAATTTCATGTCTTCTATCCTGAGCTTTACGCCCAACCCATCGGCAATGGCCTGGGCTATATCCACGTCAAACCCCACGATTTTGTCCTCGCCGTTTACTAGCTGATGGCTCTCATAGGGTGGAAAATCCGCACTGGTACCCATAACCAAAACCCCTGCTTTCTTTATCCTGTCCAGACTTGTAGCAGAGGAAGTACCCACATCGCTCTTTTGAGGTGAATTTTTAGAAGAACTCGCGCAAGATGCTAACGATAAGGCCAGTAAAGCAACTAAAACCAAAACTATAAACTTTTTCATCTAATTTCTCCCCTCTAATTTTAAATATTAAATCCATTGAATAATTATACGATAATTATACATTGTATGTTGATCTTTTGCAACATCAATTTGTTGACAGCTTGTCTGTGGATATTGTGGATAAACCTGTTCATAACTTTGGTCAGGCCACTTTTAAGTGTGGGAAACCTGTGGGAAAACAAAGTAAAAAACAAAAGAGGCCGTACGGCCTCTTTGTGTTGGCTTATAATCCTCTTTCAAAGCAAGGGGATTATAACTCCATGGTATTTGACCTGCGCTGCCTCATGGCGCCATTGTTTCTGCGGCTGTTCTTTCTGGCAGCTCTACACGCTTTGCACCTTACAGGAGCATTCTGAAAGCCTTTCTCAGCGTAAAACTCCTGTTCCCCTGCGGTCCATACAAATTCTTGGCCGCAGTCTTTACATACTAAAACTTTGTCCTGATACATCAAAAAATCCCCTCACTTTGAATAATGGTTTAAATTACAGATATTATATCATGTTTTTTACAAAATTACAAGTCATTTATTAAAAATCAGAATTTTCTCACCAAACGTTCAAATACCTTTAAATACACCCTGGCGGCAAAGATGCTGGAATAACTCCGGAGGGCTGTGGCATAGGCATTTTTCTCTATGGCACTTCTTAAACTCCCATCCTTTATAATCCTCATAATTCCGTCAGCTATGGCAAAAGGACTTTTTTGTCTGACCAGTATGCCATTTACTCCATCTTTTATTACATCTTTTATGCCTGCAATAGCTGATGCCACCACCACTTTTCCGCACATCATAGCCTCCAGGACAGATACAGGGGTCTCTCCGTTCGCCCTCCCAATGGCAACAGATGGTATACACACCGCATCGGCGATGGCATAAAACATGGGCATTATAGAATGGTTCACAGACCCTAACATTATGTAATTGCCGGTCAATCTGAGAGATTCTGCTTTATTTATTAAGGCCTTTCTCTCTTCTCCCTCCCCTGCTACCACCAGATAAGCTTTTATACCTTCATCCAGCAATATCCTGAATCCGTCTATGAGATACCCAATGCCGCTCTTGGCCGTAAGCTTTAGAGGGCACAAAACCACAAACCTATCGTCAGGTATTCCTAAGTCCCGCTTAAAGCCCTTATCTACCTCTATTGGCCTGAAAAGTTCCATATCAACGAAGTTTCTCAATAAGGTTATCCTTTTACAGCCCGCTACAGCCTTTATATAATCCCTTATGACCGGACTCATTGCTATTATCTCCGGTGCACTTTTATATGCCATCTCCTCGCAGTATTTCAGGTATTTCTCCTCCACGGAGTTTTCTAATATCAATTTTGAGGCAAGAGCTTCTTCCTCTATCAAATCGTGAACCGTGAGGACAATGGGTATATTTACGTGCAAAAACAGGCAAGCCAAAAATGACATGACATCATGGCAGCTTATGACATCATAAGTGGCAGATCTCAATCGATACTCCACTTTATCAGCCAGGGAATGCCTGGCGTTTTCATAAAAAGCTATAAGGGAATTACATCTACTTTCAGGGTAATCCGGCAACACTACGTCCACGCTGTGCCCTAATCGCTCCAGAGTGGCTTTTAAAGCCTTAATATGTGAAGAAACGCCGCCAGGAAGTGGATACATCCATATCGACGATATGAGGATTCTCATAAAACGACCCCCTTTACATTAATATGAATATGTAAAGGAGGCTGTTTTGTTTGCGTAATTCACTTTTTTTTGTCCAGATAGGCAGGTAAAGCATAACTATGGGGAAAATAACCCTGCAGAGCACTTTTACCCGACTTAACGTGCTCAATTTTACGCCGTATCTCATCCCTTAGTCGAGCCGCTTTCTCGAGGTTGGTTTTTTCCAGTTTCAATATCTCTTTAAGCAGTTTCTCGTCCTGTTCTCCTTTAACCAATATGCTTTTTCCGCCCCTATACTTATCTATTATCCTCTGCTTTTCATCAGTCACGTCCATAAGCCTCTTTACATCCTGTCGCTCTATGGCCTCCCCCTGCTGCAACGTCAAATGGTACAGTCTTACCACATCGCTTTCACTCATACTACTTCGCTTTTTCCTTTCTGGCCTTTTTCATCGCTTGTTGCCACGTATCCCTTAAATCCCTCGCCAGATCCAACACTTCATCGATAATAGACACATCTTTCTTTACATTGGCCTCTACCGTTTTACGAATCATAAAATCGTACAAACTGGCAAAATTAGCGGATATATCGTAATTCCTATCCAGTGTGGCGTTTAGTTCATTTAATATATCCTGTACCCTTACCAGCCTCTCGTGGGCTGTCTGCATATCGTGAGATGAAATAGCTTCCTTTGCCTGATTTAAAAACCTTATAATGCCATCGTAAAGCATAAGGGTCAATTCCTCAGGGGAAGCTGTCATAACCGCATTGGCCTTATACTGCTGATAAGGATTATTAACCATCATTTTCCACCCCCTAATTGCTGGGCCAACCATTGGCTCTGAGTATTCATCTGCTGCATAAGCGTCTCCAGCTGGGTAAACTGCTGATAATACCTGTTCTCTATATCCGTTAAGCGCGCCTGCATATCGGATATCTGCTGGTCGTATTCTTTTATACTCTGGGATATGAAGCTGTTGTCATAAAGCATATCACTGGTGCCAGCTTTCTGCGTCAACTGATCTATAGCAGAATCCAGGTAATCTTTAAGCTGTACAGCTAATCCGCCTTCAGACTTCCTTTGGGTATCTACACTCCCATCGGGCTTCGTGGGAAATGGATTTGTAAAAAGCTTTATGACAGCATCCAGATTATTGTTAATAGCATCTTTTAATTTGGCATCGTCTATGGTTATCTTACCTGTCTTATCAATCCAGTAACTGGATGTATTCAAACCTATCTGGTACATATTCCGGTACGTAAAAGAGGCATCGCCTACGTTGGAGGACATCTTCATCCTCATATTGGTCATAATGCTATCCAGCAAATCGTCGCCGTTTAACAAACCGCTTTTGGCCCTCTCCGTCCATTGCTGCTGCTGGGTATCCGTAAGCTGCTGCTTCTGGTCATCGGTAAGAGGAGGATAATCGGGATACCTGGGCTCTGTATACATCTTATAAATCGTATCCAGCGTGCTGTTATACTTATCTATAAAATCCTTTATGGATTGATATATGGCATCGGTGTCCTTTTGAATAAATATATCTGCCCTTCCCGTACCAATGAGATTATATGTGACACCGTTTATTGTAACTGTATTGGTATGGTAAACAGGATTGGTAGAATCGTTAGTAAAACTTAAACCGCTGATCTGGTTATTGGTATATGAAAAAATTGGATCTGAACCCTGAGCCGGATTATTAGTTGATATATTTAAAGTGCCACCCATAAAATTACTGCTATTATCTCTTACTTCAATCTTAGCATTGCCACCTATACCAGTGGTAGTAAGCACAAATCTCTTTAGCACAGCATCAAAAGAAGCCTTTACACCAAGGCTATTACCACTAGCATCTTTTGCACTATTTATCTTGTTTATAATATCATTTAAAGTCATACTTGTATCTACTTTATAAGAACCATTAGTATCTGTACCTGTTGAACTAAATGTTGCTGAATAGGCAATTTGACTTCCATTGCTGTCTTTTATGGGATTTCCATTGGCATCTACCTGATATACAGTTATAGTAAAATCTATCGAGGTAATACCTTGATCAGATAACTTTTTTGTCGGATCTACCGTAACATTTTGCGTGCTTACCAAACTTGCAGGTTTGGCCAGTTGCGTTACATCAATAATATAACTACCTTCCACAGCCGATGCCCCTGGTGTTGCTGACACTGCACCTGCATTGCCGTTAGTGCTTCCAGGTGTCGCTGTCACAGTGGCTTTATACTTAAGATACGTCCCCCGAAGTGTCATGTTAAAAGCCATATCCCTCAGGGCGCTTATAGCGGTATTTATGCTCCTGTAGTCATCCCTCTGCCACTCCAGTATCTGCTTTTTCTGCTTCAGCTGATCTAGAGGGATCTGATGTATCTGCATCAACTGCTTTACAATAGAATCGGTATCAAGGCCTGTGGCCAGTCCGCTTATCCTGAGGGTATTTACAGGGCTTACCACATTATCACCGTCCTCTCAAACCTTTTCATCCACAAATAACCCCGCCAGCTCCCATAAACTCGCTACCAAATCCAGGTATTTCTCCGGCGGGTATTCTTTTATAACCTGATTTGTATCGCTGTCCACAAACTTTACAACCACGTCTTTGGTCTTTTCGTGAACAGAAAGCTCTATTCTTATATTGAGATCTTTAATCTTTTTATTGGCATCCTCAACGGCTTTAACTAACCTGTCTTTTTTGATCTCATCGATATTCTTGCCGGTTTCTTTTTGAGAGCCATCCCCTTCTTTCTTCAGGTGAACATCTCTATCCGTCTGCCCTTTAACCGGCTTTATAGCAGGAACATTGGTTACAGCCGGTACGATATTCAACGCTCATACCTCCTACTTTATAAAATCTATAAGCGTAGGCATTATTATCTTGGAGCCCAGCATAAGCGATGCCGTATATACGTTCTGTTCATTGGCCAGCTTTATAGATATCTCGGCGATATCCACGTCCTGGGTTTTTGACAAAAGATCGGTGTAATTCAGGTTGTCGTCCTGCAGCCTGTCTAATATAAGCTGCATTCTATTTTGCCGCGCCCCTATATCAGCTCTTACAGCCAGAACATTATTTAAGTGAGCGTCGATTTTCCCCAGCATGGAAGATACCGCCTGGGTATCGCCTTTGTTGAGGGCAGTTATCAAATTATCTAAATCAGTAAAAATATCATTTTTGCCGCTAGCACTATCCCTGATTCCAAACACCTGATATGCCTCTACATTGACAGGTATGCTTACTCCCTGCCCTACTTCAAATTCAATCTGCTGCGGCGTCACGCCTCCGTTAATCCCTCTGTACGTAATTGTGCCACCCTGTACGGTTAAAGGCGGATTCTGGGTATTATACCCGCCAAAAATGTACCTTCCAGCGTAAGTGGTATTGCCTATCTCCTTTATGTCGTCCTTTATCTGCTGTATCTCCTGAGCTATGCTGGCGGCATCCTCTGGGCTTAAAGTACCATTAGAACCCTGAACAGCCAGCTCCCTCACCCTCTGCAGGTCAGTGGTCAACTGGTTTAATGCGGTATCGGTGAGGTCCAGCCAGGATACACCGTCTTTTGCGTTTTTGATGTATTGATCGTTGTTGTCCAGTATACTCTTTAACACCACTGTCCTGGAAACGCCAATAGGGTCGTCCGACGGCACCCTAAACTTAACCCCCGAAGACATTTGCTTTTGAGTCTGCATCATGCGATTTAAATTGTTGTTTAAATCCCTAAGCATATTGTCGATCATCATGTTATTGGTAACCCGCAACGCCGTCACCTCCCGACAACTCCGGTATTGTTTATAAGGGTATCAAGCATCTGGTCAATTGCCGTGATCATCCTGGCAGCGGCTTGATAGGAGTGCTGAAATTTTATCATATTGGTCATCTCTTCGTCCAGGGATACCCCTGACACCTGCTGCCTTAATGAGTCCACCTGCTGAGTAAGGGCAGTCTGGTTTTCAGCCATCCTCTTAGCCTGCTGGCTGTCCACCCCAAGCCCGGATATAAGCGAGTTTATGTAGTCATCAACCGTGCCTTTATTCTGATTGCCAGCCCCAAAAACCGTGGGATCGTACCTTAAATTTATGAGATCAATTACGTTTCTGTTATCTCCCGTATCCACTGGTAAGCTCGGATCGTCTTTTTTTGCTGCAGCTATTTTATTCAGTCCATCTGTAGGGTCTTGTATCTCATCAGACACAGCAAATACCTTGGAGTAACCCTCGTAAGATGCATCATTGTACAACGCAGTATCGATCTTAAAAAAGTCTTCACCCGTTGAACCGTCCAGTCCATACCCATTTCTATGTATTTCATTAAATTTCGTCGCAAAGGTATACGCGAACTCATCCAGCTTGTTTTTATAATACGGTATACCCTGCTTATTATCATAGGCCATATCGTACATGCCTTTCAAGGTGCCGCTTTCTACATCTACAGCCTGGCCGTCTATGGACCACGTAAAAACATCGCTCAAGTTGGCTCCGTCGGGCTTGTAGGATACCTCGTAATCGGTTATGTGATCCACCAGAGGCCTTCCGCCTATATCCACTCTGTAATGCCCATTTCCGGTTTCATACGCCTTTACGTTTACAAGCTTTGAAAGCTGGTCCACGATGTAGTCCCTCTTGTCCCTCAAATCGTTGGCTTTATCCCCGCTAAGCTCAAACTTATATATCTGCTGGTTTAAATCCCTTATCTGCCTGGCATAAGTATTGATCTGATCCACAGTCGCCTGTATCTGACTTTTAAGCTGATTTTGCTGGTCTTCCAGCTGACTGTACATGTGGTTTATGGTATCGGCAAGTGCCACAGCCCTTTGCCTCACCAGCGCCCTGGCGTCCAGGCTCTCTGGGTTTTTGCTCAACTCCTGTAGCGAATCGAAAAACTGGCCTATGACGGTTTTTATACCCGTATCACTGGGTTCGTTAAATATGTACTCCACCGCTGACAGGACATCGCTTTTAGCCTGCCACTCCCCCAGCCCTTTATTTTCATTGCGATACTGCATATCCAGAAATACATCCCGCACGCGACTTATGTCTTGAACGCTGACGCCAGACCCTATCTGGCCAGAACCATAAGCGGTATTCATGTTAAAATAAGGATTAGGAGCATTGGCCTCCAGTACCACCTGCTGCCTGGAGTAACCAGGCGTATTGACGTTAGCCACATTGTGCCCCGTTACATCCAGAGCCTTCTGGCTTACAAAAAGCCCTGTTTTAGCTATTTCAAAACCGTAAAAAAGTGAACTCATTTCACACCTTCCTATCAAATAGACTTACGACGTTTTTGGGCAAATTCTCGCGCCCGTATACGCCATCGTCTTTAACCATAACGGATTTTAAGGCATTCATTGAACTATCTATATAATCCAGTGCCTGCTTTACTAGCTTGCCGTTGAGCCTGTTCTGCTGACTGACGTTTTCTACTGCGCTTTTAAGCTTATCTTGCAGTGTAAGCAAGTCCTGTTTTCGCACACCTAGTGAAGCAATCTGAGACAGCGAAATCCCGCTATCCAGCTTATACTTAAGGCAAAGCTCCGAAACAATTTCCCCTCTTGCCCTCTCCAATTCGCCCAATGCGGTTATTATACTGTCTTCTTCTTTTAAAATCTCCTGGAGTTTTGCTATGTCACCTGCCACGATGACTGCCGTCTGCTGTTTCTGCAACTCGTAAAGTTTCTCATAAGAGGACAATATGGCAGAGAGGATTTTTATCAGTTCGTCTATCAATTTTTCCATTGTATCATGCCTTCCTGTCGATAATCATACCTGCGATTTTGCCAGCATCAACGGTGTATTTGCCAGCCTCAATAGACTGCTTTAACCTGGCCACCACATCCTCTCTCACGTCGGGAACGCTTTTTAAAGTCTGCATGGCCTTGTGCAAAAACTGTCCTTCACTGGATATGGTCACGCTGTCTTTATGTCCTCCACCGTTTGCTGCTGGCAGGTCCTTGCTCTTTCTCACTTGTGCGTTATAATAGCTTGATATAACCCTCTGGACATTATAATTATTCTCTATCCTCAGATTTACCACCCCTCTTTTTTCCTATATACAATATCGTCACTTGCAAAAAATTATTAAGTTACTTGTCAAAATTTATTCTGCTCCTTATCCTGTCCTCTATGTGAAGTTTCTCATTCCCTTTAACCATATTGCTGTTATCCACGCGCAACGGCTCCAGGCCTTTTTTTAAGCCCTTGCTTATCTCTGCCGCGCACACATCACAAAACCTCCCAGCTCGTATAGGTCTTCCACATCTCTCACACTTTAATATGCTGTTGTGCTCTGAGGACAACTCAAGCTTTCCCTCTTTTAAGTACCTTAATATCTTGTCCGTTGAAACCCCTGTGGCCTCTGATACCTCTATAAGCGACGCACCCGGGTTATCGTAGAGGTAATCTTTTACTTTGGAAAAGTCTTGCTCGTCCAGCTTCTGGCATTCCGGGCACAGAGAGCTGCCTTTGTACACAAACAGTTTCCCACACCTCGAACAATTTTTCAGTTGCACCAAAAACCCCTCCTTATGTATTTCTACCCGTCGCCAGAGTCAAAACGTAAACTCTCTGCGCTCCTCCTGCTTTTAAAATGCAAGAGGCGGCGTCAGCTGTTGCCCCTGTGGTAAATACATCGTCAATTAAAAGGACGTTGTGACAACCGATATCCCCTTCGCCCCTCACCGAAAACGCCCCCAGCATATTTTCAAACCGTCTAACTTTATCCAGCTTTGCCTGAGCATCGGTATGCTTAACCCTTACGATGGTCTCTTCTAATGGCAATCCAATCAACCTGCTTACAACCCTTGCCAGCAGATACGCCTGGTTATACCCTCTCTCTTTTAACCTTTCGCGGTGCAAAGGTATAGGAGTTATAATGTCCACAGGAGGATTCCACGCTTTGAGCACCTCAGCCATCATCTCTCCAAACGGCTCGGCCAAGTCCACTTTGCCCTTGTACTTAAAAAGGTACACTGAATCGTGTAGCCTTTCATTGTAAACCAGCACACTGCGAGCCCCGTCAAAGTTTCTCCCGCCTATACAGTCCGGGCACAGGTCTTGCGCGTAATCATCGCTCAAAGGCTTGCCGCATATTTTGCATATATTATCGCCTACAAATTCCATCTCGTCAAGGCAATTTTTGCACAGGCCGTATTTATAAGCATATCTACCGCACAGCGGGCACCTTTTATAAGGATAGAGCGCATCAAGAATACTCACACCACATACCCCTTTCTCCTGGCGATTTCATTCATGTGATTTATCATCTCTACAGCTGTCTCCATCTCCCGGGTAATATTTCTGGCCACAAACAACACTTCACCTGAAGGACAACCCTCAGTCCTGCCCACCCTGCCAGCCATCTGCACCAAAGTCCTTTCGTCAAACACACTGTTGTCGTCGGCAAACAAAACCATGACTTGAACTCCCTCTACTGTAATGCCCCTTTCCAGGACAGTAGTCGAAACGATTACAGGCAACTGGCCAGTGTAAAATTTCCTGCGCTTTTCATCTCTTTCAGGGTCTTTAGAATAGATGCAATCAGCGTCAATTCCGATAATTTTTACAGCATCAGCTACCTTTTTAGATAAATTGACCGTAGGAACAAATATAATAAGCCTTCTATTTAATTTTACACATTTTTCTATGAATTTGTAAATATCCTCTGGCAATATATTTATATCTTCATTTATATTACTTCTCAATATAGTAGGGACAGGCAACGGGTGCCCATGGTGCCTAGCTGGTATCAAAATACCCTTTATTTTTTTTCTCTTATAATCTCTGTAAAGATGCCTTGGAGGAGTGGCTGTCATATACAAAAGCTTCGCATCTTGTTTCATAGAGCGCTTTACGGCCATCTCCAGCATGTCATTGCCATCGTATGGAAAAGCATCTACCTCATCTAGTATCACCAGGTCGAATTCCCGATAATATCTCAACACCTGATGGGTAGTGGCTACGGTAAAATCCGCTGTGCTTTTTCCGCTACCTCCGTACAAAACCGCTATTTTTTCACCAGGGAAAGCCCTTTTAAACCTCTCAGAGATCTCTATGACTACATCTCGTCTAGGAACGGCGTACAATACCCTGTTACCCCACTCCAGCGCCTCCTTTATACCCTCAAATGTCACCTCGGTCTTGCCTGCACCGCAGGCGGCCCACACCAGCGCTTTTTTCTCGGTCCCCCTTATAAACTCCTTAACTTCATCAGACGCATGCTGCTGAGCAGGCGTGAGTTTTACGGGCATTATCAGCTGTACATCCCTGTGGCTACCGAGCTTTTGTTCACCTGGACACAATATGTAAGGTTGACACAAAAGGGCTCTACCCATTATAAGGCATTGATCGCAATAAGCGCATTCATTTTCACATTTTTCGCACCTATGCCTGATGGCCCCTTTACAACCGCATCGCTGACATATATACCCGTTCTCTTGAATTCTTATCGATGGCATTATCTCAAGCTTTCCGCCCAAGAAGAGGATTTGAAGGTTGTCCAAAAGGGCTTTCTCCTCACAGCCCAGTAAAGATTTGACTTCGTCTAAGAGCAATGCCTTACCTCTCACCTTCCTTAAAATCTCATCCTGCAATTTCTCATCAATGAAATAGCCCTTTTGATCCAGCTGGCAGGTGCGCAATCCCATTTTCTCTATACGCTTTCTGATTTTTTCCTTTTTATCGCGTATAATGTTTTCTACCGGATTTTTAAACCAGCGCCGCAGGGATATCTTTGAATCACTGCATACCTCCCTGCATAAATACTCAGCGTAGCCTAAAGGCATATAAAGGGAAATCTGCACCAGTTTACAATCTGGCGGATAAAAACTCCTGTCCACGCGGATATCGTGGGTATACCTGTACTCCACGGTGTCGCCGACACATGCCGCATAAATGGCATAATTCAACTTTTTTCCACCACCATAACGCCTTTTTTAAGCCTGTAGCACAGACCCGAGTACCTCGCTGTTACCATATCGTTATCTACCATTTCCTTTATATACCTTTCTTGACCTACCAATACCACAAGCTTTTTAGCCCTGGTCACAGCCGTATACAGGAGATTTCTGGTCATGAGGACCTTAGGGCCCCATGTAACAGGTATGATTACCGCTGGAAACTCGCTGCCCTGGCTTTTGTGAATGGTGATGGCATAAGCAAGCATCAGATCTTCCAGAGAGTAAAAATCATACCGTACCAGCCGGTCGTCGTCAAAAGCCACCGTGATGTACTCGCCATCAGTATCTATCTGCTTAACGTAACCTATGTCTCCATTGTACACCCCTGTGCCCTTTTCTCCATTGAGCTTCTCCCATTCCACGTCATAATCATTTCTTATCTGCATGACTTTATCCTCTACAGCGAAACCCAAATCTTTAATGTGTTTGCTGTTGGGGTTTAACGCCCTCTGAAGCTCCGCGTTTAAGTTAAGCACTCCTACAATGCCCTTTTTCATAGGGCAGAGGACCTGAATATCCTTCACAGGATCAAAGCCGTACGCCTCAGGCAATCTCGTCTTCACCAGCTCCAATATCTGCTGCAGCATGTCCTGTTGATTGGCCTGTCTTATAAAGAAGAAGTCGTTATTTTTGTCGTTGACCACAGGCATATGTCCGTGGTTTATCCTATGGGCATTCACCACGATAAGGCTTTGCTGGGCCTGCCTGAAGATCTCTTTAAGCCTTATGACGGGTATAATACCGCAGTTTATGGCATCCCTTAAGACATCGCCAGCGCCCACTGAAGGAAGCTGATCGGCATCTCCTACCAGAATAAGCCTTGTCCCGGGCCTAATGGCCTTTAACAAGTTGTTCATCAGCAAAATATCTACCATGGACGTCTCATCTATTATGACCACATCGGCATCTAGCTGGTCACTTTCGTTTTTTTGAAAAAATCCCCCTGGTATCACACCATCATCGTCGCCTTTTTTGCCGTACTCCAGCAATCTATGAATGGTCTTGGCCTCTTTGCCCGTAGCCTCGGTCATCCTTTTGGCAGCCCTACCGGTCGGAGCAGCTAAAGCCACTTTTTTGCCAAAACCTTCGTAGATCTTTATTATGCAATCAATAGTGGTGGTCTTCCCCGTGCCAGGCCCTCCTGTTATAATGAGGACGCCGTTTTTAAAGGACTGAATTACGGCTTCCTTTTGCTGTCCCGAGAGGTTTATACCTGTTTCCATAGCCACCTTGTCCAAGGCCTGGTCAAAATTTACGGGCAATTCTTCTACCTGTGTTATTGCCAGCTCAAATAATTTTTTGCTGACATTGACTTCCGCTTGATAAAAGGGCGTATAGTACACTACCGCTTTGCCGTCTACAGTGTCAAATGTAACCTGATTCTCCCTGAAAAGGTCAGTTAAAGCCTCTCCCAGCCTTTCCCTAGACACTGGGATATACTCCCTCACCTTTTCATAAAGCGCGTCTTCCGGCAAATACGTATGGCCGTTTAAGCAGGATTGTATAAGGACATATCGGGCGCAGGAAGCCACTCTGTTGACATCGTCTTGTGCAAAGCCAAGGCTAAGTCCTATTCTATCTACACGGGCAAAACCCAGTCCCGGTATATCCAGGCACAACCTATAGGGGTTTTTCTTTACGATATTTAAGCTGTCCTGACCGTACGCCTTGTATATCTTGACCGCAAAATTAGGGCTTATGTCGTACTGGCAGAGGAATTGATAAAGCTCCATGATCTCTTTCTGCTCTGTTATAGCTCTACATATATCATTTATCTTGGCTTCACCTATGCCTTTTATCTCTGCCAGCCTCTCGGGGTTTTGCACAATCACTTGGATGGTATTATTCCCAAATTTATCCACGATTCTTTCAGCCAGCGACCTACCGATACCAGGTATAAGCCCTGAGGAGAGGTATCGGATAATTCCAGACCTGGTCTTTGAAATCTCCATCCTGTACTGGTGTACCTTTAGCTGCTGGCCGTAAGTTGGGTGAACCACCCACTCCCCTATCACCGTTACCTCCGAACCCTCGTTAACAATGGGCATGGTTCCAACGCATACCACTTCACCTTCATCGCACAAAAGCTCGATGACCGCATATCCGTTGGATTTATTGTGAAATATCACCTCGTTTACCAGCCCGTTTAGCTCCACCATATTCATCACCTGTTGTTTCAGTTCTCTTGCAACATCGAGTTATAAAAAACTGGGCTGTTAAGCCCAGTACATTCCGCCTTTTGCTTCAAAAGGTATGACTTCTTTTAAAAACGCCACGGCCTTTTTGAATCCCTCTTCCGCTGTAAACAAGCTGTCTTCGTGCTCTATGCTCAGAACATCGTCGTAGCCCACCATCCTCAAATTGCTGACGATGTCTTTCCACAACTGATAATCATGTCCATAGCCTACAGATCTGAATATCCACGCCCTGTTTACCTCATCGCTGTAGTGCTTGGTGTCCAGAACTCCTATCCTTGGCGCGTTTATGGGGTCTATCTTGGTGTCCTTGGCGTGGAAGAAGTATATGGCGTCGCCCAGATACCTTATAGCAGCCACCGGATCTATACCTTGCCAGAAGAGATGGCTGGGATCTAAGTTGGCGCCGATAGTAGGCCCTACCGCTTTCCTCAGCTTTAACAGCGTCTCAGGATTGTACACGCAAAAACCAGGATGCATCTCCAGCGCTATCCTCTTTACGCCGTGTTCATTGGCAAATTTGACCGCTTTCTCCCAGTAAGGAATCAGCACCTCATTCCATTGATAATCCAGTACCTTCAGAAAATCCTCAGGCCACGGACATGTAACCCAGTTAGGATACTTAGAATTAGGGGAGTCCCCGGGACAACCCGAGAAGGTTATAACCCTATCAATTCCCAGCTGTTCTGCCAAAAGCACGGTATTCTTAAAATCCTCGTCAAATTTCCTGGCGATTTCTTTGTCAGGATGTACAGGGTTGCCATGGGTGCTCAGCGCGCTGATTTCCACCCCTCTGTCATCAAAAGCCTTTTTAAACTTCTTTATGCTAGCCGGATCTTTAAGAAGCTCTTCAGGATTGCAATGGGCTTTTCCGGGGTAGCCGCCAGAACCCACTTCTACCACGTTCACACCCAGCTCCACGATGTGGTCCAGGGCATCCTCCAGCTTTCTGTCCTGAAAAAGCACCATAAAAACGCCTAATTTCATCAAAAAAACCCCTTTCTTAATGTCCTCATCAATATTTCTATTCTACACTAAACCTTAAAATCCTCCTCAATCATAGCTCCTCCGCTTGACCTAAATTTCTTGCAAGCGCGCCATGAGGCGTACAGCAAAAGAACCAAGATGGGCAACGACGCATAGCCGTACACATCGCCTTTAAACGCCTCAAAAAGCCAGTATCTCAAGGGATTGCCCCCGTCGGTAAAGCTGCTCATAAGGCCATGATAGCCTTTTTCACCTGAAATCCCGTAAAAGCGCATAAGAGCTGTGAATAGTTCCGCCATTTTAGAGGAAATAAGGAGGTCCACTGCGACGATAGGCACGCCTAAAATCAAAGCCCTTATCACGTTGCTGTCAGTTGCCAAGATGACCATGGAAATGGTGGTCATGAGGTTGGTCAAATCTGCTAAAGGTATTATCCTGTTGCCTGGTATTATAAACGCCAAAGCTATGGATATAGGTATAAGCAGCAATCCCGTAACCAGCACCGACGTATTGCCCATAAGCAACGCCGGATCTACACTTAAGTACAATCTACCTCTGCCCGGAAACTTCCTTTGCATAAAGTCCTTTATGCCTTCGGATATAGGATTTAAGCCCTCTACCAAAACCCCTGCCATAGCAGGTAATAACACCATCACCGCAGCCAAACATACCCCCAGCTGCAGAATCCCTTTTAAATCATAACCTGAAATAATACCTATGAAGTCTCCGATAACAAAACCTATGATAACAGGCTCTCCCAGCACCCCAAATTTCTTTTTAATAGTGTCCGGATTGGCATGGAGATCCTTGATATAAGGTATTTTATCCAAAAGGGCATTTCCTATAACGCCTACGGGGAAAAAGGTAACAGCAGATACAGTAGGCACCGATATGCCTTTAAAGCCAAACCGCTTTTCCACCAGTGGCGCAGTCCAGTCCGCCAGCTTTAAGGTTATAATCGCAATCACCGCTGTAGCCAATACAGCTACATAAAAACTACCCGTGGCTTTTTTCACCATCACACCCAATATAGCAAAATGCCAGTAATTCCAAATGTCCACGTCAATCGTCCTGGTTACATTAAAGTAAATCATGGCTATATTGATCAATAAAACCATAGGTATGGTGACCATACCTATATCAGAAGCCCAAGCCACTGCAGCCAAAGAAGGCCATCCGACGTCCATTACAGGATAATTTAAACTCCTCTGATTTATCAAATTATCGATTGCAGGACCTACATTAGTCACCAGAAAATCTATGACAATAAAAATGCCAGCAAGGCCCACACCTAAGGTGAGGGATGATTTTAAAGCCTGGCCCGGCTTTATGGATATCATCAGGTCTATGGCGAAAATGACAATGGGAAGCATTGCATACGCTTTAAAACTCAGTATGTATGATATTATACTCATCAAAATCCCCTTTCGATGTAACAACACTCCTCTCCATTATACAATAGCTAACTATGGGGTACAAGAATTACTTTCTCAACAACCTCGCCCCTAGCTGAAGCACATTGATGTTGGTATTATAAATCATATGTTTTATACCCGGTACTTTTAAAAACTTTATAAGCCTGTCAATTCCTTTATTGTCTAACTCATCTATATAATTCCTGAAAGCCGTAAAGGCGTCAATGGTTCTGACAAGGGGCTTAATCATTTTTTCATAATCCTTTTTCTGCACAATAGCTATAGCTGCATATATGCCACTCAAAAGCCCCGCAAAAATGCCATACCCCAGTAGCGGATCCAGTAAACCTGCCGCATTGCCCACAAAGTACATGTTATCGACCACATGGGTCGTACAGTACCCCACTGTTAGATCTTGTTCAAAAGTCTCAACTATGGGGTTGTTGAGCTTGATGGTCTTTAGAAAAAGATTCCAGTAATTTTCCATCTCCTTTTTGGTTGCATAAGGAACTACAAGTCCCAGCGTAGCCTTTTTGTCATCAAAGGGTATCATATACCCATAGCCCGATTTAGCAAAATCGGTATCAACCCATATTGACATCGAACGCGGATTAAAGTCGCCTAGTATTACAGCGCCTTTTATAAAAGCAACTATGGCTTCCCTCCATATGCCCACGTCGTTGCTTATCATGTGATTACCTGACGCTACTACTACATAGTCGAACTCCTTGGCCAATACCTTGTAATCAGCATGGGTATTAAAATTGACCTTAGATTTTACAAAGCGCCACAATTGCCTTTCCATAGAAGTTTCATCTTGTCCTCTCTGAAAAGTATAACCTAAATGTGCGCCCCTGACCACGGCTTTATTCCGCGGACTGTACATAACTATTTCTTCTATTTTATTTAAAGGCAAGAGGGTTATGTCAAATTTATCTCTTATATACTGTAATTGATCAGAAATAGGCCTGCTGCTAATCTGCAACATAGCCCCCGTATGTTGATGAAAATCTCCCACCGTAAAACGCCTTTCAAATATTACGGGATTTACTCCCAGCCTTTCCAGTTCGTAAGCGCAAGCAAGGCCAGATATCCCTGCACCTATAATCGCCACTTTCATGCCATCACCGCTCTCACTTTAAAGGATTTCTACCCCAGAACCTGTTATAAACGTTGTCTACCAACCATGAAAGGTACCTAACTGCATTTATTCCCGTGCCGTATATCAATTTATTTAACCCTGGAAACCCCAGGAACTTTATGATAAAATCGTAGCCCCTGTTGGTCATCCTGTCCAGTGCCTTTCTAAATACAAACATCTTATTAAACTCGCTCTTGATGTACAGGAGCTCTTTTTCGTAATCCTTCTCTTCGACAATACATTTAGCCGCAATGCAACCCGTCAGTATCGCGTGGTATTGTCCAAATCCAAGAAACGGCTCTAATACTCCTCCTGCACTGCCTATAAAGTACACGTTCTCTACCACATGGGGATAAACATTGCCAGAACTATGTTGCATTAAAAAACCCTCGATTTTCTCGTGAGTGATATTTTCCATATTCAAGAACAGCTGCCATCGTTCCTCTAATTCGTCCCTGCTTATGTAGGGTACCATCATTGCCACAATGGCCCTTCTAGAATCATAAGGGGCCAGATAAGCGTACCCTGACTTAGCGTAAGCTGCATTCATCCACATTACAAGTGTATTGGGATCAAATTCCCCTACTACGATAGCTCCTTTAAGCCATGTTTCCATCAAATCTTGCCAGCACCCATACTGTTTCGCAAAATAATTATTCCCTGTTGCCACCACCACATAATCAAATTCTTTCTTTAAAGGCTCCAGATCATCAATCTTTGTATTAAAGTTCACATTCGATTTTATGAGCCTGTACAGTTTGTTCTCCAGTGAATTCTCTTCTGGCCCCCTGATAAAAAGCCAGCCTAGATCGTTGCCTTTTATTACACTCCTCGCTGTAGGGCCGTTCATCACGATCCTATTTAAAACAGCCGTCGGCTGAACCGGTATATCAAATTTTACTTTTTCATACATGATGGGATTAACCGTGGGTCTTGTTATGACCTGTAAAACCGCACCTACGTGGCTATAGCCACTTCCCACCGAAGATTGCGCCTCAAAAATAACAGGTTTTATGCCGTAGCTTTCCAGCTGATATGCGCAAACAAGTCCAGATATACCTGCTCCAACAATGGCTACTTTCACATTATCACCACTTTCTCAATTTTAACATACGGACATATACGTATATCAGTATACTTATACCCACACCATAAGCTATAAATAGATACATCTTTATTACCTCTCCATTTTAACAAAGTTTTCTCCTACCCATGAAATATTCATTAATACCACTATATCAACCCATAAACTGTATAGCTGATTCCAGTGCCTGTATTCCAGGTAGCCAAAAGAGAGCATAAGCCACTCCATAAGCATAAAAAAACCTACCCACACAAATATATTTAAGAGCCTCATCCATCTGTTATCTGGGATGTTCTGCACTAATAATGTACCCATGGTAAAAACGGGTCCTAAGGTAAAAAAAATCGATCCACTCCCCAGCAGGTCTATTATATATCCTTTTGCCGTGTAGAGGTTCAAGCTTATAGAAATCCTATCGACGATAATCTGAACTATAACCGCATATATACCCCCCAATATCCCTGGCCATAGTTTCTTCCAATCAGCACACAATATAAAAAGAATCCAGCTCAGCACAAATATTATGATCCAACCCATCATAACCCTTCTCTCGTCGAAAATACCTTATTTATTTCGGTGGGCTTTGACTCTATGGCTTCAATTTTCTGCTGAAGCATGGATATAGACTTCATCTCTTCATCCCTGAACTGAGTCAACATTTCCCTTATATCAGGATTTGTTATCATTATGATGTGGTCGTTGTAAAAGGTCTGAAGCTTTATCACCTCTTTAACGACATCCTGCATCAAATCCAGGGTGTCTAATGACATATTGGTTTTCACCAACGACGGCAGCTTTATCAACTTTCTTTTCTGCTTTATGCCATCCATGTGTTTTGATGCAATTCTACCGCACTCCTCTAGAATCCCTGAGATCATAGGGTCACCGATCTGATTGGCGTACTTCAAGCACTTATCCTTTAAAGTTTTCTCTTGTTTTTCCGCGTTGTTAAAGCAGCTGTATATGAGCTCCTGTTGTGTCAGTTTTTGCATAAACACACCTCCGCTCTATCCGCTCTTATTTTCCCTTGACACAATGATTTTTATGCTGTAAAATGAAAAAAACAAAACACCTCATCTTCCAGCAGTGAAGTAGAGGCGCGAAATTCATGAGTAAGCTGTAGAGCACGGGCTGCGATGAAGCAGCTGAAAGGGGATTTCGCCGAAGCGCAGGAAAAGCCCATTTCCTGTAGCTGGGCCTGCATCGAATAGGTGCAGGACTGTCACCGGCGGCATAAACCGGTGGAGAGCTATCTCGCGCATGGAAGGGAGGCAACTCCCTTAAATGCGCAAATATTTAAGGGAGTGAAATAAGTGAGATTGCATGGCACTATGAAGGTCAATTCTAGAAACCACCTGGAGATCGGTGGGTGTGATACTGTTCGATTAGCTAAAAAGTTCGGTACTCCTCTTTACGTCATCGACGAGCAGCTGGTACGTGAAACCTGCAGGAGATATTATAACTCCTTTGTGAAAAAACACGGCGGTGTGGTCTTATACGCTTCTAAAGCGTTTATGAACATGGCCATGGCCCGTTTAATTGACGAAGAAGGGTTAGGCCTTGATGTGGTATCAGGCGGTGAGATATACACAGCGCTTCAAGCAGATTTCCCCATGGAGAAGGTGTATTTTAACGGCAACAATAAAAGCCCTGATGAGCTTATACTCGCCCTTAAATCAGGCGTCTCCCGCATCATAGTCGATAACTTTTATGAATTGGAAATCCTCAACTATATAGCGGGAACGCTGGGTAAAAAGGCAGATATACTCATAAGGATAACACCAGGCATAGAAGCCCATACCCATGAGTATATAATGACAGGACAGCTGGACTCCAAGTTCGGCTTTAACGTTCCCGATGGCCAGGCTATGAAAGCCATAAAAATGGCCATAAAAATGCCTAACCTGAATTTAAAAGGCATACACTGCCACATAGGCTCTCAGATATTCGAAATGAATTCCTACAAGCGAGAAGTGGAAATAACCACCAGGTTTATAAAGCAAATAAAGGATGAGACAGGTTATGAAGTAGAAGAGCTGGATCTGGGTGGAGGATTTGGAGTCTATTACACCGAAGAAGATAACCCGTCTTCCATAGAGGATTACGCTGAGGTCGTGTTTGAGACGCTGGAAAAAATGGTAGAGGAGCTGGACATAATTAAACCCAGGGTCATCATCGAACCAGGGAGATCCATCATAGCCAATGCAGGTACGACCCTTTACACCGTCGGTGCCATCAAGGATATACCTGGCGTAAGGAAATACATCTCGGTGGATGGCGGCATGACCGATAATCCCCGATTGGCTTTATACGGTGCCAAATACGAGGCTGTCATTGCGAATAAGGTCTTTGAAGAAAACAGCGAAGTGGTATCTATTGCGGGAAAGTGCTGTGAATCCGGAGATATGCTAATATGGGATGTACGGCTTCCCCATGTGGTATCCGGCGACATAATCGCCGTCATGAGCACAGGTGCGTATAATTATTCCATGGCCAGCAACTACAACCGCCTTACCAAACCCGCTGTAGTACTGGTAAAAGACGGTCGTGCTGACGTAATCGTAAAGCGCGAGACCTATGAAGATCTGTTGAGAAACGACGTGATTCCAGCCAGGCTGAGCAAAAAGTGTTTTGAAAATATCGGTGACGTAAGCGCTATATAAAACCACAAAAATAAAAGCCGGTCAAAAACCGGCTTTTTATTGTTCTCCTTCAGGCTGGGGCTCTGTTTCTTCTACCTCACCAGCTCTGGGCACGATGACAGATAATACGATCTCCTCAGGTTCGTCTACGACCTTAACCCCTTTGGGCACGTTTAAGTCTGATACCTTAATCACATCCCCCACGTCCATGCCAGATACGTCCACGGTAATCTCTTCAGGCAAGTCTTGCGCCCTGCACCTTACGGTTATCTCTCTGAGCTGATGCTGAATGATGGCGCCTTTGCTCTCTATAATACCTGCTCCTTCAACTTTTATCGGAATCTCTGCCTCAATCTCTTCCTCCAGGGACACCTTCTGAAAATCCACGTGGATAATTTTGCCGTCCAAAGTCCCGTATTGCACTTCTTTTATTATCCCAGGTATGGTCTGTCCGTTCAGGATCAGATTTACAATAGCACTGTGTCCTTGTTCCCTATAGATTTCATAAAACTTTGACGCGTTAACCGCTATAGGCAAACTGTCAAGACCTTTCCCATAGACAACGGCGGGAATTAAGTTCTGCTGCCTTAATTTTCTGGCAACACTTTTTCCTGCGCCCCTTGTCATTACCTCAAGATCGACAGTTTCCATGCAAAACATCTCCTTTTATTATAGTTTTTTTGGAATTATAACACAATATCGGTTAAATATCAAATCCCTAGCCTTTTAATTGATCTATTACCATTATTAAAAACGACGGAACTACGTATATGAACATAGTAGCAGCAGCGATAATACCGGCATCGTTAAAAGCCAGCGCAAAAAGCATTCCTGCCGTGCTGCCTAAAAACCCTGCGTATATAGCTTTGTTGTTTTTAAATATATTTATGAGAATATTTGTAGGCTTATAGAACAAAAATCCTAAAACCAGTATAAACGCTATCAGCACTTTTGTCCATATAGTATACTTTATAAGCCTCAAGTTCATAGCCAATTTGCGCTGAAATATCATGAGAAGCGGTTTTATGCCTTCAGCTTTGACCAACAGGGCGGTTCTCCCTATATGGGATTGCCCTCCCTTCATCATGTCGTATGCAAAAAGACCTACCATGGCTAGCAGCATAGCAGCAAAGAGATAAATAAAGCTCTTTCGATTAAATCTCCAGTTAAACAACAGCATTGCGCACGTGCCATAAGCCATAAATGAGACTATAAAACCTCCCACCTTGGTTCCCAGGCTTGGAGCGCTCATTATGTACGCTAGAAAGACAAACAGGGCTACCACTATATACTTCGTATAAGGTTTTTTAAACCTATCTATAAGGGCAGTCAACCCTATGATGCTGGATCCCATCAGGACGCCCATGTACTCATTGCCGATACCGTAAAACCTTGCTCCGATAATAGGATCATAACCCAGCACGGAGTTTTTCATAAGCTTCTGCCCCGTGAGTATATCTACTGCCAACAGACCAGCAGTTATAATGCATAAGATCATTATAACATCCATGTTGTTTCTGGATAAGGTCAGCGATATAAACACCATGGCGATCAACACAGCCACCGTAATAGCTGCTTTGAAAATAGCTGAATTCACATCAAAAGCAGGCAGTATTAAGAACACCAAAGGCACTGCCATATTAGCCAGAATCAGCGGCTTAACATACCGGGCGTATTTGTAGTCGAAAAACAAAGCCAGTATGGCCATAAATAAAACCACTATCTGCGCTATTACATAAGTCTTTATAAAATAGGGCCTTTGGACATAAGTGGCTACAATCCTCTGGTTTATGTCATTTATGTAGTTTAATTTAGTCTGCGTTAAAGCTTTAGCTTCACCGCCACCTACAGGATCTGACAGCGAAAAAAGAGGCGATCCCATCATGGATTCAGGAGCACTTATTTTAAAAAAATGTAAAACCGTAGGAGCAATATCTATGTTCTGCACTATGCCCTCTCTTTTGGTGGACTTGGAGGAGAGAATTCCCCCATTATAACCATATCCCGCTGCTATAATCGGGGTCACAAGGTGA
This sequence comes from Caldanaerobius polysaccharolyticus DSM 13641, assembly GCF_000427425.1. Taxonomy (NCBI): domain Bacteria; kingdom Bacillati; phylum Bacillota; class Clostridia; order Thermoanaerobacterales; family Thermoanaerobacteraceae; genus Caldanaerobius; species Caldanaerobius polysaccharolyticus. The sequence continues at coordinate 840,351 of NZ_KE386494.1, forward strand.
TTGCTCGCTATATTCTCCTTAGAGGGATAAGGCGTAAGCACCAACAAAACGTCTTTTTTAAAATCCAGCGTCCTAGCTACTTTCCCTATAAATTCATCAGCTTTTTTTAACGCCTGCTCCCTGTAGCGAGGTGCCATGGCGGGTGTGGTAACCGAAGCGAACTCATCGGCTCTTATGGTATCCCCCAGGTCTATAACCACCAGTCCTCCACCGGCAGAATAGTTTTTATATTCCCTGTACAGCTTGTCGTAATCCGTACTTACAAGATAGGGCGCTTCCCTGTCCAACCGGTGTAAATCCCCTGATACATCCCCTTTCGCCTTTCCGCTCTCATCCATCCCTATAAGGGCTACATACCTCCTATAATTAGAATCTGGTATGTCCCCATTGCCCAGCACCGCCACAGGTATTCCATTATCCTTAAGTATCTGTCCTAATAACCCCGGAACCACCTCGTGGTCCTGTTTTGCAGAAACCTCTTTTAACCTGTTTATCCCCAAATTTACCACATCATCTGCCGACGCGTGCTGGCCTGTATATACGTGGTACAGCTCACCGGCTTTATTTATCCCATATAGCTCACCGTAATTAAACGCAAGGCCTCCGCGATAGTCGCTTTCGGCTCTGGACCCTGCCCCGATGCTCAAGTAAGACGATGGCTCATCGTAGTCTTTCGATGTCCTCACATTGAGAAGCCCTATGGAACCTTTTTCAATCAAGTCCTTTATGTTAGGTAAATCGTACTTTATGTAGTCGTCCAATCCCACTCTGCTGACTACCACCATTACAAACTTTCGCTGAGGTGCGCTATTTGATGCGTACGCTTTAACACTGAAAGAGGACATCAAAATCAGAAAAAATATCACTACCTGCGCCCATCTTTTAGAAAATCTTATCATGTGTATCTCTCCGTTTTTGTTTTTATTATACATCAAACACCAGTGCAAATAAAGAGCCCCATTTGGGGCTCACCAGTACATCCCGTCTGGCCGTTTTGCTCGTTTAAACCAACCCTACTCTCGTAGGGTGGGAACCTGCCCTCTGCTTCTGAGGTCCTGTCGACGCAGGCTTCTCATCCACAGCGGGACTCCGGCTCCCTATTATCAGCTGTGGGTTGTTAAACAGGAGCAACACGGGCCCAACAGGATTGCGTTTTCTTTTTTCAATATTAGTATAATATTATTTCACCCATTTTTCAAGTGCAAATTTATGCCACACCTACAAACTCATCGTGATGGCATTTTCAACCCCGTCTACATTCTTTATCATGGACAGGGTCTCTTTAGAGAGCTGGCTGTCTACGCCTAAGACCATTAAAGCCATCCCATCCTCCCTGGAAGGACTTACTCTCATCATGGATATATTCACTTTGGAAACCCCCAAAAGGGTACCTATCTGGCCTATTACACCTGGTTTATCCACATTTTTAACCACAACCATGTGCTCAGAAGGCTCAAATTCTACATCATAACCCATAAAACTCACTATGCGCAGCTCGCCTTTGCCAAATACCGTTCCGGCAAATTCTAAGGCTCGCTTGGAATTTTCAAAACGGACCTTTACGAGGTTGGTGTAATTACCTACCTCATTGCTGTTGCTCACTATCACATCGATACCCCTAGACTTGGCGACGTATTCAGCGTTTACAAAATTCACCCTTTCATTTAAAACGGGATCTAACAACCCCTTGAGTACTGACATAGATATAAACTGAGGCCTGTATTGAGCTACGTCGCCGCTCAAAGTTATCTCAATTTTCCTCACAGGCTCTTTCTCTACCTGATAATAGATATTGCCTAATTTTTCGCTTAAAGCCAGATATGGCTTTATAGCATTAAGCTCGTTTTTATCCAGCTGAGGCATGTTAACCACATTGGGCGTTATTTCGCCTTTTAGCGCCGCGATAACCGCCTTTGCTACCGAGTAGCCCACATTGTACTGAGCTTCCACAGTGGAGGCACCCATATGGGGCGTTACAATTACATTATCTATGCCCAGTAATGGATTGTCAAAGTCTTCATCCCTCTCTTTTTCGTAAGAGGGTTCCTTAGCAAATACGTCCAGGGCAGCTGCGGCTACTGTTCCATCCTTAAGGGCCTCGTAAAGCGCCTGCTCATCTATAAGTCCTCCTCTGGCGCAGTTGACTATTCGAACGCCCTTCTTCACTTTTTTAAATTCTTCCCTGCCTATCATGCCTATGGTCTCAGGCGTCTTGGGCGTGTGAATGGTAATAAAATCCGCCTGCTCCAGCAGCTGATCCAATGTGTCTACCTTTTCAGCCCCGAACTTAGCAAATCTCTCATCAGATATGTAGGGGTCGTAGGCTATAACCCTCATGCCAAAGGATTTCAACCGGGTAGCTACAAGGGAACCTATCCTCCCAAGGCCGATGATCCCCACCGTCTTACCGTGGAGTTCCACTCCTTTAAACCTGTTCCTCCTAAAATCTTTATTCTTAGCAGCGTAGTTGGCCTGAGGGAGATTTCTGGAAATAGCTAACATGTGAGCGATGGTGAGCTCTGCTGCAGCTATTATGTTGCCCTCAGGGGTGTTTACCACGATTATACCCAGTCTGGTGGCAGCATCCAGGTCTATATTGTCCGTTCCATTTCCTGCCCTACCTACCACTTTAAGCCTCTTGCCAGACCTCATCAACTCCTCAGAGACGTTGGTAACGCTGCGCACCACGATGGCATCGTACTCTCCTATGACTTTTAAAAGCTCTTGGTAGCTGATGTCGTACCTCACATCCACCTGTGCATTTTCTTTAAGGTACTCAATACCCGCTTCATCAATTCTCTCTGTTACAATCACCCTGTATTTGCCTTCCAACTTTGCGCACCACCCTTCGCTTTTGCTCTAATTTAGAATTTCATTCAGAACCTTTATGCTAGCACCTTTTTCCACGCCGTAACCCATATCAACCATCGCGCCTTCAATAGCCTCAAATGCCCTCATGAGAAAATCCTTGTTTATGTAACCCATATGCCCTATCCTGAAAATCTGGCCTTTTAAATGCTTTTGCCCCCCTGTTAAAACCACTCCCCGCTGGTCTACCAGCGCCAAGAACCTGGCCACGTCAAATCCCTGCGGCGCTTTTACCGCCGTTATAAGCGGCGAGGAAATGGACTCTTGGGGAAAAAGCTCAAATCCCAGAGATACCAGTGCTGCCCTGGTAGCGTGGGCTATGTTCTGATGCCTTAAAAACACATTTTCAAGCCCTTCCTCCAATATCATGGAAAGCGCCTCATTTTGCGCCACAATCAGCGAAATAGCCGGTGTATAGGGCGTATCAGGGATGGCCTTCTGCAACCCCTTTTTAGCAGCCTTAAAATCCCAGTAATAACTTACGCCATCAGATTCCATGGCTTTCCACGCCCTTTCGCTAACCGTCACAAAAGCAAGGCCCGGCGGTGCCATCAGGGCCTTTTGCGATGCCGTCACCATCACATCTATGTCGTTGGCGTCCACTCTTACCGGCACTCCACCGGCAGAACTTACAGCATCTACCACTATAAGTACATCTTTGTCCGCCTCTCTGACCCTTTTGCAAATGGCCTCTATGTCATTAATAACCCCTGTGGACGTCTCATTGTGGGTGATCAGAAGTCCTTTGTACTTGGAAGATTTAAGCCTCTGAGCCACATCATCGGGAGATGCAGCATACCCCCATTGGTAGCTTAATATATCTACATCCACGCCAAAACGCTTAGCTATCTGAGCAAAACGGTCACCAAAAACGCCAATACTTACAGCTAATACCTTATCTCCAGGCTTAAAAACATTGGCAACAGCAGCTTCCATACCCCCTGTTCCCGATGCGGGAAAGGTGAGCACGTAATTTTTCGTCTCAAATACCTCCTGTAATTTCCTGTTCATGGATTTAAAAATTTCTCCAAAATCAGGGGTTCTGTGGTGAACAGGTTGCTTCGCCATAGCCTTTAATACCCTTTCTGGTACCATCGTAGGACCTGGCGTCATCAAAAGTTTTTCATGCAAAAATCTCCCTCCCCGGCTAAAAATGCAGGATACAAAAAATTTATTGCATATTGAAAAGCACATTTGTGATGAATAGTTTCTATTTATAATAACTTATTTTCGGATTTTTTTCAATAGTGAATATTGCAAAGCTCAATCTGGCAATTAGGATACATTTAAAGGGCTGGTTTACTTCACAGCCCTTTTTTCCTTTTCTAAATCCTGTATTCTCTTTTCTAAGGTATCAATTTTTCTTTTTAATTTATTTATATCTAAATTTATTGACCCTATGTAGAATATTATAGCAAATATAAATATATAATCTAGTATCTTGCTTCCACTATAGGCGATCAAATAAAATATAACGACTCCAATACATGCGATTAGTATCAGCCATGGTTTATCTTTCATTATGTATAAAATCATCCTCTCTATCTTTATCATTGCTATTATTATATTTAAAAACTCAATCTATGACAATATTAATCGCAACACTTATACATCATCCTTATACGATGCTTACGCGTTTATTATCGTCGCATACTATCTCCTTTTTTTTGCCCCCTATCACTGTTCTCAACACAACCTTGTGCTTCCATATATCCACAATGTACTTTAGGGTTTCCTGAGCATAGTTTAACTCCAATTCCCTGCCATCGTAAACGTGTTCCAGCACCAACGATTTATCTCTATTTGACAACTCTACTACTTTTATGTAAGGTATGCTCCCCATTCCAGCGGAATTGCTCAACGAATTCCTGATGTTTTCCCATCCCTTCTCATCAGGTACTTCCGTCACTACTATATCATCGCCCTGCCTTACGTACTCAAACAGGTTGAGCTCACAGACCAACGGGTACGTAAGATATCTCCTTATAAAAGTTTGGTCCCTATCCAATAGCCTGACTTCAAATATTTTTTCTAATCCATGCTTTTTTTCTATTTCCGAGTAAATTTTAAAGCCTAAATAGTAAGGGTTTATACCCCCTTTTACAGGGGCTATCACCTGATTGTGGTGGCTTAAAAATTCTATGTAAAAGCCTTGGGGCAAACCTATAGACTTGAGTATCTTGTAATGCCATAGGCTGGCCCATCCTTCGTTCATTATCTTGGTCTCTATTTGAGGGATGAAGTAAAGCGTTTCTTCTTCCACAATTTCCAGTATGTCCTTCTGCCACTCCTCCAGATCACCGTATTCCCTCAAAAAATACAGCAAATCGTCCTGAAATTCCTGTCTCACTTTGTTTAAATCCCTGGGCTTATCCCGCACCTCACCCTGTTCTTCTGGCTCATACGCCTTTTTAACAGCAACCCTCGGTACCTGAAACCTTATTCCATGAGCGGCGTTGAGCATTTTCTCCACTCTTTCATAACCTATACTCGGATTAGCTATATACCCCCTAACCCTGTCAGCGTGGTTTTTAAACATCTCAACAGCCATGTCGGCCCTGGTGCCTTCCATAAAAAGCCTGTTGTTCTTAAAAAAATCGTTGTGGGCGTAGACGTGAGCCATGGTTAAAATCTGCAAAAGCAGTGTGTTATCCTTCATAAGGTAAGCAATGCAAGGATTTGAGTTTATCACCAGCTCGTAGGGCAGGCCTGTCAAATTGTACCTGTAAAATGTCTTCAAGCGCTCATAGGCTTTTCCAAAACTCCAATGGGGATACCTGGATGGCATCCCCATGTAAGCTTCGTATTCCAGCATATCTTCATAATTTACCAGCTCAAACTCCTGAGGGTAAAAATTCAGCCCCATCTCCCGGGCTTTTTTTTCTATCACCTCGTTCCAGTATTCCAGGTCTTTAATGCTATAGTCCATTTTCTTACACCTCCTGGTCGACCTCTAGCATCTTCTTTAACGACGGCCAAAGATCTTCTTTTTTTGAAATGGTGCACATGACAAAATTCTTATAGTGTATCTCGGCCCTGTACCTGTTTTTTATGGTGCTGGAATAAAATCCTGGCATGATCTCGCCATATCCAAACAGGTTGCACACCTGGCACAGTTTCTTCGCCAGCTCCACCGCTTTGTTATCATCCTCACTCCAGTTGTCGCCATCACTGCTATGAAAGGCGTATATGTTCCAGTGCCGTGGGTTGTACCTCTGCTCTATTATCTCCAGCGCTTTCTGATACCCGCTGGATATATACGTACCACCTGCCTCCACCTTATGAAAGAACTCCTCTTCGGTTACCTCTTTGGCCACCGTAGAGTGGGCTATGAACACCACTTCAACGTTTAAATACTTCATCTTGACAAACTGGTACAACAAAAAGTAAAAAGACCTGGCCAGGTACTTTTTGGTCTGATCCATAGAACCTGATGTGTCCATGATACAAATAACTACGGCATTGGATTCTTTTCTTTTATCCTCCTTTACCCTTTTATACCTGAGGTCATCTTGTTTAAACGGAAATCTACCTATGTCATCTTCCTGGCCTTGTTCCCTTAAAGCCCTCTTTGTGGCCTGCTTGCGCTTGATCTTCTCTATAACAGTTCGCTTTTTAGAAAGCCTCGGCGGTATGCCTTTCTTTTGGTATCCCCATCGCTTTATAGAGCGCTCAGATACAACCTCCGAAAACTTCTTTTTGTCCAGATAGGGAAGATCTAAGTCTTCAAACATGTAATTGACCAATTCTTCAATAGTCACTTCTGTCTCGTATATATCTTCGTCTTCCAGTCCTCCCATTCCTGCCCCCCTTTGGCCCTTTTCAGCTTTACCGCTTATTTTATCCCCTCTCTTTTCATTGCCTTCCCCGCACCCTACTGCCGGCCCATTGTTTGCGTATATAAACTGGTATTCTTTAAGGCTTTTTATGGGGATCTTGACCTTTTTATTTTTGCCCTGGCCTATGATACTCTCCTCTGACAAAATGTCCACTATGTTTTTCTTTATAGACTCCTCTACCAGCTCTCGGTGCCTCCTTCGGTCTTCAGCAGCCCTGTCTGAACGGGATCCCCGATAGTCCCTAAATATAGCCATACCTCAATCCCTCCACAGGTTATTGGCTGCATACTTTAGCACCACATCGCAGCAGTGATCACAGTAACCGCTGGCCTTCATCTCCTCCACCATGGCGTTGTACTTCTCGTCCTGTTCTTTATCCCTTACTTTCGCCTTGGTTATCACCCTGGTCAACTCTTTCACCGACACCATGAGCTTTTTTTCTATGGCCTCTTTTAGCGGCTCATAACAGGTGTAATCGATCTTACCCCCATTTCTCATGAGGTAAAACATGTACGACGTCACGTCCTGCCTGAAGCCTTTAGCAGAGCTCTCGGTAATGCCTATCTGCTCTTCAATAGACCTCATAAATTTTTCATCAGGCTCCAATTGCTCCCCCGTAGACCGATCTTTTAACTTGGTCCTGTTTACGTAGGCTTCAGCATGGTCCAGGTAGTTATTAAAGAGGCTTTCTGCCTGTTCTTTAAAGCTGTGAATAAAGGCCCTGGTTATCTCCTTTTCTAAAATCCTGTTGTACTCTTTTCTCAAGGTATCCTGTAAAAACCCCAGGTACTTCTTTTTATCGTCCTCGGCTATATCCATCTCTTTTACCGATTTTATAAGGCACTCCATGACGCTTAACGGATTTATGCAATCGTATTCCGATTCCGATAGCGCTCTGTCAATAGCTTTTATTATAAACCTGGTGGATATTCCAAACATCCCCTCTCTGTTGCCGGCCTCTTCTCTAAGCTCAAGGATATCTATTTTTTTTGTAGTGCCCTTTTCCACTATTTCCTCTCCATTGTATATCTTTAACTTGGTAAGGGGGTCTACTTTAGAGGAAGGCGCAAGACGGGTTAATATGGCGAACATGGAGGCTATCTCCACCGTATGAGGCGCTATATGGGCTTTAAACCTGCTCTGCCTCAGTATCTTATCGTATATTTTGACCTCTTCGTTAAGCTCCAGGCAATAAGGGACCTCAATTTTGACGATCCTATCTAAAATAGCCTCATTGGTATGGTCTGACTTAAACTTGTTCCATTCCGCCTCGTTGGAATGAGCCAGTATAACTCCGTCAAAGTATATCATGGAGCCCTTGCCCGGTGACGGTATGGCTTTCTCCTGAGTTGCGGTAATGATGGTATGAAGGTATTCCACGTCGTTTTTAAAGACCTCTATGAACTCCACAATCCCCCTGTTGCCCACATTAAAAGCGCCGTTTAAAGACATTATCCTCGGATCGTCTTCTGGGTACAGGTCCATCTTGGATATATCCACAGACCCCGTCAACACCGATGTATCTTGATTGTTGGGGTCTACAGGAGGAACCACCCCGATGCCTTTTCTCGATCTTATGGAAAAATCCACAGTAACCACAGGCATCTTTTCGTACTGACCTCCGTACTCCTCTTTTAACCTGTACCGGCAGACAGGGCACAGGTCCCCCTCTATCTGAACTCCCAGCATTTCTTCAAATTCTTTTCTCAAGTGTTTTGGCACCAGATGCAAAGGCTCTTCCCTCATGGGACATCCCTTTATAGCGTAAATGGGCTCGCTCCTCTCCAATGCCCTTTTTAACGCCTCCATTATGGAAGACTTACCTGATCCCACAGGCCCCACAAGGTAAAGGACCTGCCTGGCTTCCTCGCCCTTCATCGCCGCCGAGTGAAAGTAATTCACTATCTTCATTAACGCTTTGTCTATGCCAAAGAAGTCATTCTTAAAAAAATTGTATCGCTTAATAGTCTCATTGCCGTATATCCTCTTTATCCTGAGGTTTTCTTCTGGTTTTAACACCTCATACCCTTCTTTGATGATAATATCGTATAACCTCTTATGGGCCAATTTAGCCACATCGGGGTTCTCTTTGACTATCTTTAAATAATCAAGAAATGTGCCTTCAAAACCCATGTTTTTCCTGCTCTCTCTGTCTCTCTTTATCAAATCCTCAAACTCCAACCGCTATACCCCCTTTGTAGGACTAACCTTAGTAATATTTATGTGGCGGGGTTTGCATTTATACAATAACATAGAAAAAAGGCTATGGTACTTAATAGTCCCATAGCCTTAGCCCTCTAGCGTATCCTCTCAACACAGCTAATGCCATCCTTTAAATATATCCTGTAGGCTATTTCACCGCTTTCCGCCAGGTGCTGGTTGTGGGTTATCATTATAATCTGCCTCCCCATATCCTGGCTGATTCCCCTTATGAGCTCTGCTACCGCCGCGCTGTACTCCCCTGATACATGTTTGGCAGGTTCATCGTAAACCATTATGCCCTCTAACCTGGGATACATGCCTTCCAGCAGCGCGCTTCTCAGCGCCATAGACACCACGTCTACCACGCCACCGCCACGGGAGTCTTCAGGTCTGTTGGCTATCCTGGCAGTGCCTCCGTAAGTGGACGCCACCAGAAATTCTACCTCGGGCCTGTCCCTCTTGTCCTCCAGCACCACTTCAAAAGATATATCAGGCCCAAAGACGCTTTGAAGCGCCGATGTCACCATCTGCTGGATATGCTGCCTGGCCTGTTCCCTGGCGTTTTCCGATGCTACCTGAAATACCAGCTTAACTTTCATGAGGACATCTACATCCCGCTGGAGCGCTTTTAACTCATCCCTCTTTTTTTCTATTTGCTGTTTGAGCTTATCGCATTGCCCTTTTCTCTGGTTGTAATAAGCCGTAAGCTCCTCCAGGCCTCTCTTAAGCTCATCTATACTCCTCATAGCTTATTTGGCCCTCTCTATAAGGCTCCAGGGCATCATCTCGTCGGCCTGTTTGATGTACTCTTGGATCTGGCTTTTTAGCCTCTCTATTTCTTCATCCAGCTTGTCAGGGTCCACGCCCAGCTCCTTTATCTGGTTTTTCAATTCCTCCTGTTGTTTTAGCAAAAACTCTTTTTGGGTCATGGCTCTTTGCCGCAAGCTCTTAGCCTTTTCAATCCCCTCTTTTAGCCTGGCTATGCTCTCGTTGACTTTGTCCAGTTCATCACCGGCATTTTTCACACTACACCCCTCCTTACCACTTAACCTGCCATGTCATGAGCGATTTTGTGAGCTTTTTCATCGGTTATAGGAGAAAAGCATACAGGGCATACCTTTAAGGCCCTGAGCAATTTCTCGTACCGAGCCACCAGCTCCCTCAAAGATCTCTCGCTGGTGCTCAATTCTCTTTCGGCGTCAGCAATACGTCTATTCACGTCTTTTAATCGCTCATTTAATATCACCATCTGCGCATACCTGTCCAGGGCGTCTTTTGCGCTCTGGGATATACGTTCTACCTCGGATATGTTCTCTGATGCGCTGATAAAGCCATTCACATGATCAAGCTGCTCTTTTAACCCTTCAAGCTTGCTCCTGGCAGACACAAGAGATGCAAGTCTTTGCCGCATATCGTCGGCTTTAATACAAGCCTTATCCGCTTCTCCTATCAACCTCATGTCTTCCATGGCTTTATCGATCACTTTCAGGTCTTTTTCACACTTTTTATACCTGTCTCCAAGGCCTTTAACGAGGCGACACTTGTCTACCAGCACCTCCATATCAGACAGGCGCTGGCTGCACAAGCTGATCTGCTCCGTACTCCTCAGCACCCAATCAGCTGCGCTTAAACCCTTTGCCACATCCTCCATAGAAGCTTTAGCAACCGCCACAGCGCGATACCTCTGGTACAGGGCATCTGCCTTTAAAACAGCGCTCTCCACGGATTCTATATTACCTATATCCTTTATAACGTCTTCTACCCTTTGGAGCTCCTCTACATTGCTTTTAACAGCCTCTCTTTTTTCACAAAGCCCTGCGATTTTAGCGCTGAGCAAATCCACCGTAGCGACTATGCTTTTTAACTTTCCCAACGTATCTTCTAATAAAGGCAAGTCGTCGTATTCTTTCAGGCTATCTTCCAACTGATCCAGTTCGGCGCTTACTTTCTTCAAATCCTCTCTCTTTTTATTGAAATCCTGGGTAGCCTTTTTATGGGCCAGGTCAAAAATATCAGTACCTGTAAGCCGACCTATGGCCCTGGCCTTAACAGATCCGCTTTGCATGAGCAAAAACGGAGGTTCCAGCTGAGGCGATGTGTGCAGGTCTATAGTGACGTCATCGTCTATCCTGATCTTTTTTACTCCAGTAATCTCTACCACTTCTTCGGGCACCGACGTACCAAAGCCCTCAAAAACCCGATCTTCTTGCCCTGGCCTGGATATGACATACCGGTTCTTGCTGCCAGAGGCGCTCCTAACCCTGGTCACCGACACGCCATTGTCGTACACGAGGGATACGCTGCACTCGGCCGTTCCCGCCCTCACAAAATCCGATCCCCTGGGCTCGTTAAAAAGGACCCACCTTATCGCCCTAGCTATGGCTGATTTTCCGTTGTCTGATTCTCCCACGATTACCGTAAGGGTAGGCGCTATCTCTATCTCAGTGTGAGCGTGGGACTGAAAGTTGTTGAGCACCACTTTTTTTAAGAGCACTTCACACACCACCTTTCAGCATGGCCTCAGCCTCTGCAAAACGCCTTCTAACCTCATCTACTACTTCTCTTGACAGCCCTTCGCTGTCCTGCCTATCTTTTATTACCTCTTCCAAAATGCCGTAGGGGTCTTTCCTGGAAGTACCAGCAGCAGCCCTTATCTCCTGAAGAAAATACGCCCTCTTTTCAGCTCTAAAATGCGCCTGTTCTATCTTTGTCCTGTCCAGCACCTCAGGCCCTGGCCTCGCGCACTTCAATTTTATATACCTGTAATCAATTCTACCATTAAGATCAAGGAGCAAAACCTGGGGCAACCTCCTCATCTCCGCAGGATGGCTGCTAAGTCTCACGACGCTGCCAGGGTTAAAAAAGTACTTGCCGTTGTATACGACCTCATCAAACCCCATATGGTAATGTCCAACCAGGGTTATATCCGCCTCTGTCCTGTCCTTCACGTCATCTATAAGGGTGTAATTACCACCGGGAAATACCGCCTTATCTAACAGCATACCGTGTGCCACGTGAATAGCTATATCGCAGTTTTTCTTTGACACCACATAAGATGAGGGGTCATCGTCTATATCGTAGTGGTAGCCTGCACCTGTGAGCTGAACCCTCACATTGCCGTCGTCCACGTATACAGGTTGTCTGCTGAGAATGGTAAAACTCCCCATAGCTATCAAAAAGCCCAGCAGGGTACGGCTTAGCGTGGAGATGTTGTGCCCGTATATGTCGTGGTTACCGTTGATTATATATACAGGAGCTTGCAGGCGATTAAAGATGCCCACCAGATCCCCCATGGCCCCCAACCCCGGGCTGGGCATGTCAAAAAGGTCGCCTCCGTGTATTACAGCTGTTACGCTATAGCCATTGGCTATTTCCACGATTTCGCTCAATTTCTTTTTCATGGTCTCAACCATGTCGTCCGTTCTACTCTCAGGAGTGGTACTTCTTAAATGGGTGTCTGTAAAAAAGAGTAATCTCATAGCTCTAATCACCTCGCCGTGTACACCCTCATGTTGCCCATGCGCCCTATGCTGGATTTTATCCTGCCTTGTTCTAACCACCGCTCCAGGGCTTCCTTGAGCTCCTCAACCGATACAGCCCTGCCCAGCTTTTCAGCGCATTTTTCAGCCACCGCCGCTAGCTGCATGGTGTTAAAAGGCAAAAGCTCCTGCACAACGGGGTACAGATCCTCCCCTTTAGAACCTACATAAGCCCTCCATTCCTCAAAAGGACTTTGGGCGTGAGGACTGGACGTCCATGACGCCCTTATTCTCACAGGCACAGTCCTACCCGTAATGGCAGAGGACACAAAGGCGTTTCCTGATGTGAGGTAAGGTAACCTTGCGGTCTCCGACGGTGCAAGATCTGTTTCCCTCTGTATCGTATCTATATCCTGTGCCCTTACTGTTCTCAATATAAACTTGGTATTGAGCTGGGCGTTTACAGTGTCATCGAGGAGAGCAGGCCTTTGGGTTGCCAACACCAAGAATACGCCGTATTTACGCCCTTCCTGGGCTATTTCCCTGAAAATAGGCCTAGCAGGTGCGTAATCATTTAACCCTGTGGCCTTGGGCACCAGATTATGGGCCTCATCGGTGACGATGAAAAAAGGAGGAAAAAACTCTTCTGTAGCCCTTCCCGTATGGGTCACCGCATCCCTGTACGCCCTTCGCTTGTTGTAAAAGTGCCTTATAACGTAAACAGCGTAGATATTCAGGTTTCTGATAGGTCCCCTTACCACCACGGTCTTTCCGCTCTTTAAACCCTGCTCTATGGCCTCGGAATCCTTTTTAAACAGGCCGCTCATCTCTAAGGCATCTACCCTCCTGACCACCGCGCTGAGGCTGTATTCGCTGAGCTGAGCCTGGGAATACTGGCTATAAAGCTCTACTAGGCGGGCTTCTCTGGTGTCCGGTTCAGGATTGACTTTTACCAGCTCTTCCACCTCTTTTTTGTGGGACAAAATCCACATAACATCCTCAATCCTCTGCCTATAAGACTGAAGGCTATCTCCCTTCCTGTAAAGCCTCCTGGCCGCATGTTCCATGTTCTCAGTAAATTCCCCCATGGAGGATTTCAGCAGCACCATCAGCTCTGCCTCTGTCAGTGAGTCAAATCTTATGCCCACATCAGTACCCAGCTCAAGGAGTACAAACTGATCTTTAAGCGCGTAACACATTTCGGGATCTACACCAAAAATCGGCTGAGAAAAGTCCAGCTCGTAATGGGGATCAAAGACCAGGACGGGAAGCCTCTTGGCCATCAGCTCTTCTATCAGCACCCTCATAGCATAAGACTTGCCTGAACCCGATCCTCCAAAAATCCCTATATGGGGGTATTGTTCCATTTTTTCCACATCAAAAAAGAACGGCACACCGTTCTGAGGCAACAATTCACCGCTTTTGGGATCTACGGTATATTCCAGGTCTTTTAGCGAATCAGGAAGGGTCTTATAAAGCTCTTCAGTACCCCTTATAACTCCCATGAGAAGGCTTTTTGAAACATCAGAAGGAACCAGTATATCCTGTATTTCGCCGAAATCCGGTACCCTTGCCTGCGCCCCTACGGTTATGGGCGTATCTAATTCGCTTAACACCCTGACCTGGGCAATGTACAGCGTCTCCTCTTCAGGGACAAAACCCATGGCCCTTAACGTGCTCAAAGTCGTATCGTCCAGAAGCCCTGTTCCGTAATTGCTTTCAGGCAAAAGGGGATTTAACGACTGAGTCCTGATCACCTCTGCCCGTACATCTCCCCTGGTATCCTGGATTATCAATATCTCATTTATGCGAAAGGGCCTTTGCCTGGACACCAGCAAAGCTTCATGCTCTGTAGTAGTGCCAACTACTCTCATCCCATCCACCTCTTAGAATAATCTCCTGTCCCTTTGCGCCCGCAACAGCATCTCCCTGGCTATAGGGTCCAGAGACACCTCTATGAGCTTCTTGATTTCTGGAGCCGTCAGGCGCACGGCTCTGTCCACTAAATCCAATACCAACGGTATTCCCCTGCTGTGCTCCGGCGTCATGCTGTATATAGCGTTCATCACCTCTTCCACCCGCTCTCGTTGCTCAAACAAAAAATCGCAGGCTATAACCTGGGGCTGTCTTGAAAATCGAGCAAAAGCGGTCATAAAGCCTTTCTTTGTGCAGTAATCAGGGTGAACCAGGAACCATTGGCCCACTTCCAGATTTCCGTAAAATACCTCTCTGTCGTAAGGCTGTGAAGGTATTCTGTTCTCCAGGACCTCCGAAATCATGTGAGTGGAAACCTCTTCTATGACCCCTACGATGAGCGTACCCGCCTCCAATGCCTTTTTTACAAATTCATCCCACAGTTCAGGAGCCTTTATGCGGTACTGGACAAAGCCCCCGTCCAGCATCAGCAAATATGGGCTATACCTTTGGACGGCCTCCATAGCAGCTCGCATTTCCAGCTGGGACATCAGCTTTTGTGCCGTCTTGATGGCAGCCATCTCCAGCTCAGATACGTCGTCCTGCTGCCCCTCAGCCCTCATCCTTTCAAGGTCATCGTCTAACAGAGGTGAAAACACCCTAGCAAAGGATATGTCGCCTTTGTCCCGGGGAAGGACGTAAGCGTAAGATTGACAGCACGCCAGCATATACGGGTAAGTGCCCCCATAGGTGAAAAGAGAGCCGTCTACAGCCGCTATTTTCATCTCCTTATTTTCACATCTTTTATCAGCAGTATAAAACGTACCTATTTCCTTTATTAAGTCCCTTAAAGCGCGTTTTTCTGGTGGCCTTTTATTTTTTATAGCGGCATTAAAATCTTTAAGCTCTTTTAAAATCTGATCATTTCCTATAAGCACGACACCACGACCTCACATCTGCTGCACGTACTTTCTCGCCTCATCGATTATATTCTGCGTCTCAGGCGTCATCTCCACAGGCTTTAAGGCCTTGCGGTTTACCTTTTCCACATCCTGAGGTATCTTTAAAACCACATCAAAGTATCTTTTCGCAGCGGCTTTATCGCCCTTAGACATATAATACTGCCCTACCTTAAAGTAAGCATCAGCCTTTTGCTGGTAGTTCTGAGGCCTTAAAGGCTGTACTGCCATAGATCTCTCTATGCTATCAAGCCCTTTTTGAATAGCGCCGTGGCGCAGGTAAAAAGCCCCTAACTCTGCGTTGTACTGAGAATTATAGGGTTCAAGATTTACAGCTTTTTCAAACATCTGCTGTGATCTAGCTAAGTATGCACTGTTCCCCGTCTGCTGCCCTAAGGCCTCCAACGCTTTACCGTAATTCAACCTAAAGCCGGCATTTAAAGGATCAAAAGCCACAGCTTTGCTATACTGTTGAACAGCCCCCGCATAGTTATTAGCTTCAAGCATAGCCAACCCGCTTTTGCTGTACTGTAGACCCAGCCTGAGCGACGCTGAAAAGACCAAAGCCGCAATGGCCAGGACTATAGCCCCTGAACAACCTATGTCGAATTTAAACGTAGGCGAAGGGCTTATACCTTCCAGCCTTAAAAACGCGTACACCAACCCCATCAGCGCCCATAAAAATATGGACACAGCCCCCAAGGATAAATCGAAATCCAAAGCGGAATGCCACCACAGGGCAACGGCAGAGCAAACCACTCCTACCAGCATCACCTTATTCCATTTATCCTGTACCTTTAGGCCTTTGTAACAACCGTATATAAAACCTATTATCAGCATCGCTAAAGCTATAAGGCCCAGGGTACCTGTCTCTACCATAACCTGCATAAAATAGTCATGGGTCTGCGTGGTCCAGTAAAGGTAAGACTGGTACATAAAGTACAGAGAAGCCCATGCTCCTCCACCGGCTCCTAAAAGGGCATAATCCCTGTAAATCTTAAAGGCATCTCTGTAAAACACCATGCGCTCTGTAGAATTTTTAGTGGTAAAGCTTATGTCGTTAATCCTGCTGGCTATGCTCTCAGGTATGTATTTATATTTGAGCTTGAGATATGACCTTTGACCGCTTCCTTTTTGCTCCACGTATGCATTGTCAATTATGGCTTCGGTACCCTCGAATTTGTTGGTAAACACGATGGCAACCCTTTTGGAGTCTTTAAGG
The DNA here is from genome assembly GCF_000427425.1 of Caldanaerobius polysaccharolyticus DSM 13641. Classification (NCBI taxonomy): domain Bacteria; kingdom Bacillati; phylum Bacillota; class Clostridia; order Thermoanaerobacterales; family Thermoanaerobacteraceae; genus Caldanaerobius; species Caldanaerobius polysaccharolyticus. The sequence goes on from NZ_KE386494.1 coordinate 856,834, forward strand.
GTCCTAAAATCCACTTTCACCGTCTCCCCTGTAGGAGAAGCCTTGCCGTATTTTTCAACAATGCTAGTGGGTGTATCCAGGTAATCTCTGCTCTGTACCACTACACCGTAATCCCAAGGCTTGTCGGATAATTCCCTCGTTTTTACATCAAAAGAAAGCACGTAATCGGTATTGGGTTTTACATTCACAAATCTTATCACAGATATATCGCTGTTTGTCTTATCCGATATATGGCTCATAACCAGCTGTGTCTGAGCTGTAAAAAGGTAAATACCCACCAAAATCACCGCTATGGCCGTAGGTATACCCCCATAGGCTATGGCTCTGATATTGCGGTTGGTAAAGCCGGTCACACTTTGCAAGGCCAGCCCTACCACCAGCGACGTTGCAAATCCTATCAAATACCACTTCCACGCTGCGCTACCAGCCCCTGTGGCTATAGCGTTGCCAAATCCTCTCATCGCTACAGCCGTTGGGACAAATGTACCTATAACGTCTATCGTAAATCCGGATCTCGTCCCTTTAGGCAATAAAATACCGTATAGCAATAAAATAAACGGCAATATCACCCATGCACCCCGAGAATAAGTGAATACAAAGGCTAAAAGCAGCGTATATTCCGCGGCATTTAAAAACGCTTTGATCCACCTGTTACCAGCTGTATTCATCAAAGCCAGCACTAGCACGTATCCTGCCATCATCAAAGCAGCTGCTGTATTGGGGTACTGGATGGTTGAATTTATCCTGCCACCTACCCATGCGCCGTTATACTTGATAGTACCAGCTGCAGCGCCTATGCCCACAAACGCCACGCCAAAAGCGCTGAGACCCAGCGCGTAAATAGACCCTCTTATCTCTCTTATATTGCGGGGCAGCTTGCTGGCCATCAGCAAAATCAAAAAATAATTGACGTACTTTAACACCTCACCCCACGCCGCCCTGGGGTTTACAGCAAACAACGACGCCAGCACGTAGACAGTCAGCAAAGCCAATCCTCCGTAATCCACAGGGTCTTTTAACAACCTCTTTTCTCCCGAAACCAACTTACTTATAAGCCATATGATGGCCAGAATTGATGTGATGATATGAGCCACCAGAAATTCGTCGTCAAAATACATTCCCCTGAAAAAAGGGGGATAGATCAGCGTGACAAGATAACCTGCCAGTATAAAGTAGCTTATGTTAAGCTTACTGCCTGTCCTCTTTTTAGTTTTGCCGCGACTCTTACCGCTCATCTTCTATCCCTCAAATTCCCCTCAATTTTCTACCGCCGCAAACAGAATATCGCCTTCACATGCGATTTCGCCTTGAACCGTAGCTATACCATGTCCCTTTCCTATGTTCTTCTTCATGCTCAAAAACTCTACTTCCAATTTGAGCTGGTCTCCAGGTAGTACCTGGCGCCTAAACCTGAACTTATCTAATCCCGCTAAAACCATAAGTTTATCCTTAAACTCCGGCTGCTGTTTTATATAAACAGCACCCAGTTGCGCCAGCGATTCCGCAATAAGCACCCCTGGCATAATGGGAATGCCCGGGAAATGCCCCTGAAAAAACGGCTCATTGCCGCTCACATTTTTTATCCCTACAATCTTATTATCGCCTATTTCTAAAACCCTGTCAATTAGCAAAAAAGGATACCTGTGAGGTATCAGCCCCTGTATATCCTTTAAATCTAGAATCAATTTCTCAATTGCCTCCTCTGCTGTCTGCTTGAGATAGTTGATCGTATAACTTCTGGGCGATGCCAAAATCCTGCCTTTGCACCATAAGGGCAGCGTACTGATCATCCAGCATAGATCTGAACACATCTTCTCCAAAGGTATCAGGTATAAGCCCGTCCTCCGGCACCGAAGACCTCATGGATTTTATCATCATGCTCACCATGATCGCCTCAAAATCCTTGCACAGTTCCTTTAGTTTCTCATCTTCCTGCGCTTTTGACCCTTTAGCAACCCCACTGCTGTACCAGTTTCCATATACCGCACCTATGCCCTGCACTGCTATGGGATCTACCATAGCTCTTACCTCCTAAGGTTATTGGCTGTATTCATCATCTCGTCAGCAGCCTGAATGGACTTGGAGTTTATTTCGTAAACCCTTTGAGCAGTTATTAGGTTTACCATCTCCTGTACCACCTTAATATTGGAAGTCTCCAGAAAACCCTGCAGCACCTGGTTTTGAGGATTCGTCGGGTCGTCGTATATGGGCTGACCTGACGATACCGTCTCCGCGTACAGGTTATCTCCTTGGGCCTGGAGTCCATCGGGATTTATAAAATTGACCACGGCCAGCCTTATCCCCAGATCCTGCACATTGCCCATATCGTCCTTGGCGCTTATCTCCCCTGTTCTGGATATGCTGATCTCTTTCTGAGTGCTATCAAATGTTATGGGATTTCCCGTATCATCTAAAACCGGGTATCCTTCAGATGTGACCAGCATAGCTTGATCGCCGCTTACGCTTAGCTTAAAGCTCCCATCCCTGGTGTAAAGCCTCTGTCCGTTTAGCCCCTGTACCACAAAAAATCCCTTGCCATCTATAGCCAAGTCAAAGGGATTATTGGTCTGCTGCAAATTGCCTTCAGAAAAATCCCTGGCAGTAGCCGCCGGCCTTACCCCCACTCCCACCTGTATATTAACAGGTGAACCCACGTACTGCTGATTGGAAGGCCCTTGTATCGTATCGTAAATCAAATCCTTAAATTCGGCCCTCGCAGCCTTATACCCCGTAGTATTGGCATTGGCCAGATTATTGGAAATGACATCTACGTTTAACTGCTGAGCATTCATTCCCGTGGCAGCTGTCCATAGAGCTCTTATCATTTGTGTTTCTCCTCCTCCTTAAATTCTGCCTACTTCATTTACCGCTTTGTTTAAGGTGTCGTCCATGGCAGTAATCACTTTTTGATTGGCCTCATAGGCTCTGGTCACCTCTATCATATCCACCATTTCCTCTATTGGATTGACATTTGATGCCTCAACGTAACCCTGGCGAATCCCCCCCACAGGTCTGTTGCCTATAGGACCTGTAATCAGGTTATCACCAAACTTGGTTATGGCACCCCCATTGCCCCCATTGATGTCCACTAACCTGAGGGTATCAACGTAATTGCCATTTACGTATATGTCTCCATTGGGATTTACAGTTACCTGGCCTTGAGGAAGATTGATGACGCCGTTTACGCCCAAAACAGGCATACCCTCGGTAGTAACTAAAAGCCCATTGCTACCTCTGGTAAAGCGGCCATCTCGCGTATACAAAACCCTGTTGCCGCTTTGTACAGCGAAAAAGCCATTGCCGTCAATAGCCAAATCTAAAGGATTGTCTGTCTTTTGAAAACTTCCTTGGGATAAATCCGTATATATTCCTCCGGACCACACGCCGTAGTTGATGGTGCCTATATCAGGTTTTTTCAGAGAGGCATCTGTATAACCCTGCCGGTCCATAAGAATCTCCGGAAAAGACCTGGTCACGTTGTAATCTTTTTTAAAAGCCGCAGTATTGACATTGGCCAGATTATTGGATATAGTGTCCATTCTAGCCATCTGATCTACCATACCAGTAGCCGCTATGTACAAACCTCTTATCACAGCTTATCTTCACCTCTCCACAAAGACCATCTTCGCATCAGAATAGATGCTGCTGGCATCCAACGTACCTATGTATTCTAACGCTTTGCCTGTTCCCAGAGCTACACAGGATATAGGGTCGTCAGCCAAATACACAGGCACGCTTAGCTTGTCCTGCAACAGCTTATCTAAATTCCTGAGGAGAGAACCACCCCCTGTCAGCACAATACCCTTATCGCCTATATCACCTACCAGCTCAGGAGGTGTTCGTTCCAACACACTGTGTATGGCATCCACAATCACGCTTAAAGACTCGCTCAAAGCTTCCAGGATCTCATCGCAACTTACTTCAACGATCATAGGCAAACCCGTAACCAGGCTCCTGCCCCTCACGTTCACTTTAATAGGCGGATCCAAGGGGATGGCCGTACCTGCGTTTATCTTAAGCTCCTCAGCAGTCCTCTCGCCTATCATGAGGTGATATTTTTTCCTTATGTACCTCGCTATGGCTTCATCAAAGTCGTCGCCAGCTGTCTTTATGGACATGCTCACCACCGTTCCACCCAGTGATATAACCGCTATATCCGTAGTGCCTCCTCCTATGTCTACAACCATACAGCCACTGGGCTTTGATATGTCAAGACCTGCTCCGATAGCCGCCGCTATGGGCTCTTCGATCAAAAAGGCCTTCTTTGCTCCGGCTTGATACGCGGCATCAATCACAGCTCGCTTCTCCACTTCCGTTATACTGCTGGGGACGCTTATCATAACCCTCGGCCTAAAAAAAGACCTCTCGCCACAAGCCTTATTTATAAAATACCTCAACATCTTTCTAGTCACTTCAAAATCCGATATAACTCCTTGTCTGAGAGGTCTTACAGCTATTATATTGCCAGGAGTTCTTCCTATCATCCTTCTCGCTTCACTGCCTATGGCCAGCAACCTCCCCGTCTTGGCTTCCACTGCCACTACCGACGGTTCCATCAGGACAATGCCCTTACCTCTAACGTATAAAATTACAGAAGCCGTGCCCAAGTCGATGCCTATATCCATACCGAAACCGAACATCTAAATTCGTCCTTTCACCTATACTCGTTCATTAATTAATTCTATATGATTCTGAAAAATCCTCCTTTTTTGCTGTTAAATGTTTTAAATTTTTGTATTTCAACCGGGTGGCTTTACCTCCCCTTATATGTCTCTCAGCTTTATTTTTTTCCAGCACGTTCTTTACGCCTTTATAAAGTTCGGGATTTATCTTAGGAAGCCTCTCAGTCATATCCTTGTGTACAGTGCTTTTGCTTACGCCAAAGACACTGGCTGTCTCCCTGACTGTCGCTTCAGCCTTTATGACGTATTTGGCTATTTCCACGACCCTTTCATCAATGTTGCCTTTCACAAAAAAGCCCCCTTTACCCGACTTTGTATTAATATATGCAAAGCGGATAAGGGGTAGAACACGTCACTTCTTTATATAGTCATGAGGGTTGACATTTTTTCCGTCTTTCAAAACCTCAAAGTGCACATGGGTCCCATCGGCGATTTCAAAGCTGGCAGACTGTCCCACATAGCCTATCACATCGCCTTGATTAACCGTCTGCCCTTCTTTTACTTTTATATCCTCTGCTAAAGAAGAATACCTGGTCTCATAACCGCCGCTATGCTTGATGACCACTGTATTACCCAGTTTCAGATCCTTGTACACCTTCTCAACAATTCCCGACATAGCAGCTTTAACAGGCGTCTCCGCCTTCGCCGCCACATCTATGCCGTTATGGGTTCGCCATTCGTCCAGGGTCTTTGAGTAAATCAGGTTACTCATGGCATAATCCATTGAAATCGTACCTTCTGCCGGCATGATCATACTGGCCGCCACAGTAGACGCCACCGGACTGGCGTCAACTACAGGCGCTGTCACGCTTTTGATAGGCTTTTCAGAAGTGCCTGCGCTAGCAGGGACCTGGTTTTGTACCGTTTTTTCTCCTTGACTAGTTTGATTATCTTTATCGCTTTTTTGCGCCTGTGACTGTACCTTCTGTTCTGACTTTTGTGTGTTTTCCTGCGCCGTGCCGTTCTTCAGATCTTTATTTATGTCCCCTATGATAATATCGCTGTCGCTCTTGTTCACACTGGAGCCTACCTGATTTTGGGCCGTATTTTTAGGCAGGACCTCCTTTTTAGCCAGCTTATTGATATTGTGGTTAACCGTAACCATCGCTGCAATGGCCACTATGACAATACACGATAACAGGATGACATAAAAACTGTTCTTTTGTAAAAATTTTTTCACCCTATTCCACCTCCAACAATAGTATAGCCATATATTGGTGGAATATACTTTACATCACTGTTTTTTGTAAAACTCCCTTATGCTCGCGATAGTCACATCTTTATAATAGTGCTTTAATATGTCTTCATAGTTGCTCCCATGCTCTGCCATGCCGTCAGCCCCAAACTGGCTCATGCCAACACCGTGTCCGTACCCGGTTACGTCCATTACGACGTCATTGCCATTAAAGGCGAACCGGACATTGGTGGAATTAAGCCCGTATATATTCCTCAGCTCTTCGCCGGTCAAAACCTGATCTCCTATTCTGATCTTTTTTACCCTGTTGGTCTGAGAATACTCCAGGACTTTAACTTGCGATGGTAGGTTAGAAACATCAACCCTGGCCATAGGCCTTAGCGCTTTTAACCTCTGTATAAACTCGCTTTTCGCCATCACAACCCTTGATTTATACTTGGGTGCGCTCTCCTCGTAAGGACTATCCACGCTTACCAAGTATGGGATATTTTTACCCCACACGTCTGCCGCGCTCTCGGTTCTGCCTCCGCTTATAGCGTGAAAAACAGGCTGTATAAGTTTATCCTCGTATACGAGAACCTGCCCTTTTGTGCTGTCTACCGCCTCATCTATTTTGGCCTTATACATGCTGTAATTTTTCCCCCACCTTGACTTTAACTCCTCGTCAGACGCCCATGCCTGACAGTGGTGTGAATCTGTACACACATCAGCACCCGGGTGCTCCCCATCGCCTTTGCCTCCAAATTCCCTCATCTTGCTCACCGCGTAAGTCCTGGAGGCAACAGCCTGGGCCTTTAACGCTTCTATGCTAAAATCGGCAGGCATCTCTGCAGCCACCACTCCTTTTACGTACTGTTCCAACGGCATGCCTTGAATTTTACCCTTTTGGACCACGTACACGTTTATGTTCACATCTTTGTAATCCTGCTGACTGCTCACGGTACCAGATGCGTTGTTGTCGCTGGTTATTATGTACGAGGTCTTAGCACCTCCCTTGCCCGATACCAATGGCTTTTCGGGGGATATGGCGTTCCAGCTAAGCACGATACTCACCGGCAAAAACACCACAGCCGCAAATAGCCCTACAAGAAAATAAATGAGCATCTTCATAAAAATTCCTCCTTTGCGCCTTTACAGTAAATTTATATGCGCTCAAGGAGGATAATTGTCTTTAAAAATTCAACACTCTATTCACATAATCCTTTACCATGTCATCGCTGAGGAATTGAATAAACCGATCTAAAAAAACAGATACCTCTGCCCTTGTCATAACCTGCTGGGGATTTACCCTGTTGTACTCATCCCCCTGGATAAGCCCTACGAGATGGGCCACGTAAACGCAATCCCTGGCCCACGGGCTTATCTTAAAATCATCGGCAAAAGGCGTGTGGTATTGACCTGCAGGGGCCAGGGACTCCAGTCCCAGCGCCCTTATGGCTATGGTTATAGCCTGTTCCCTCGTAAGGGATTGGGAAGGCGAAAAGGTATTAGGTGAAGTCCCCTCCATAAGGCCGCTAGAAGCCACTGCCTTTATGTACTTGTAATCGCTGTTGTTTACTGACACATCTAAAAATGGAGATACCTCTGGGGTGTTACTCCGATTGCGCACGGAAATAGACATGCTGCCAGTGCTGTCATCGATTTTAATGCCCGCAACTATAGCTATTGCCCTGGCGAAGTCCGCCCTCTTTACAGGCAACGCTGGTCCAAAGTAGTCAGAGCTGCCCTGAAATACACCTAAAGCCAGTATTTTTTTTATAGAGTCCTCTGCCCAGTGCCCTTTTATGTCTCTTTTTTCCCCTACTGCCAGCGGCTGTGTTATCTCAGGAGTCATGTTCACCGCCAACATACCGCTCTTCTCTACCCTTTCCGATGACAGCACGCCGTTGTTCCACCGTGGGAGGTTGTAGGTATATTGAAGTACATCCTGACCCTGGCTTTTAACCACGTAATTGCCTTTAAAGCTTATATACTGAGGATCATTTTTGGTGTACACGATGCTTTTGGCACTGGAATTGCCACCCTCTTCGTACACAGATCCCTGCCACCGAACTGATCCTCCATTTTTAGGCATCCTGTTATAAGATATGCTGATATTTACCTTTCTCTCCTCTGACGTCCCCCATGCGCTACTATAGCCCGAGGATTTGCCTGTCATCTCCACTGTGACATTGCCTTCTGTGCGGTTTATGTCGTACACCTTTTTATACACCCAGTTTGAAGCAAAGTAACTTATAGCAGGTCTCTCGTCTGTGACGCTAGAGGCGCTAAAGGAATAATTGGGAGACCTCAGGCTATAGCTTACGCCGTCTATAGTGGCATTTTCACTCATGTTAGCCATAGAAACCGTAGACAACACTTGATTGCCGGTGCTTTTAAACTGCACGTTTAGCGTCACTGTGCGCCTCAATGTAGCCTTATGCTGGCTGTTTGCAAGGGTATAGGTATAGGTGATCCTCTGGGAATTGTTCCTCGGGGGCGTAGAGGACACCCTGAGGGTACCCTGAAATTCTATAGGCTCTCCGGTTATATAGACCATCTCTTTGTACTGTACGCCATCGGATACGCCGCTTTCATAGCCCACATCAGCGGCAAAAGCTGCTGTACACGCCATCGTGGACAACAAAAACACTGCAAAGGCCATCAAAAGTCTCTTCATCTCACCATCACCACATACCCTGTACTTCCATCCCGCACCACAAATACCTCATCCCCTGCTACAATATCGCTTAAATCAGCAGGCCTGCCGTTTTTGACAATAACGCCTTTGCTCACATTTACGCTGTCAATACCGCTCTGGTACCATGATTCGCTATGCTCGCTGTAATCCCTGGCATCCTCCAGGTTTAACACCTTATTGCCTTCGTCCACCGAAGCCACCCTGGCCACAGTAAGTCTGTCACTCCATTGGCTTGCTGTAATGCCTTTGTTTCCTACCACGTTTACAGCTATAGCGTTTTTGTTACCATCAGTGACCGCGTATGTAAAACAGCTCCTAAGGTCTACATTGGAATCCATATACCTCATGGACGTAAAATCCTTGAGGTCAATGGACCTACCGGGTACAGAGGTGTTGTCCATAATAATGGTATCTTCATTTAAATACATATATTCGCTCCCCACCCATTCCCATTGGTTATTTTCCAGTTCCTGTGCCTTGGTGAGCTTAAATCTATCGCTGTATATGCCGTCGTATTCTTTACTGTTTTCCAGGCGTTCATTCATTATTTTACCCCTAAACACCTGATAAGGAGGCCATTGGGGGGTTTGTACCAGGACAATGCGCGCTGTGCTGTTATCTCCGTCTTTAGAGGCTATAACCAAAAGGTCCTGCCCTTTTGTAAGCCCCTCAGCTGGCATCAATCTGCTGGCGTTTATCACGGCGGTGGAATCATCGTATACGAGCCCATTATTGCCTACGGTCATTTTCCTCGCCGCGTAGTCAATGCCATCCAAAGGGTATTCGTATATATACTCGTAACCGTTAAAGGCATTTACATACCCTACTTCGGGACCTTCGTAGCCCTGGATCAGGATAACGTACGCTCTCAAGGACCTGTAGCCGCTTAAATTATCAGGATCTACTTTGCTGCCGTTTACATATAGCCTGGCATCATCTGAGATGCTGTAGGCTGCATAGCCTGTGTCATAGACCCATTGACCGTTTTTGTACTGCTGTACATCTGATATGGCCAACTTTCCATTAGAATACCCTTCTAGATTCCCTTTTATTATGGCGTCCACACTGCCATAGCTGTTTTGAACGGCAATTTTTGAAGGATAGCCGTAATAAATAGAGTCAAAATACAAGACCACATTATCCCCATCTAAAATGTCCTGTACGCTGCCGGTCCTTTCAGGTAACGAAACGGGTACATCGTCGTAAACAGTGTATTTTTTTATTGTGCCATCTGAGGTCAAAATGTTTATGGTATATTCGTCCCCGTCCCTTGCGATATTTAAAACCTGTCCATATACCCTTATGCTGCCTGGATCTACATAACCCGGGGCGCCCTCGTCCATGTAAATCGATATGCTCTTGACCTGCCCGTTTACCACTTTTAGACTCACCGACTGGCCGTACTTGAGGTCGTCAATGCTGCCAGGCAGGCCGTTTACGTCCACAGGGGTGTACTGATTGAGGATATACGTCCTGCTGTCGCCATCCAGTTCCTCTACAGTCAGGCGATCAAAAGATACATCTGTCACCACTCCTTCCACCTGTTGGGCATCGGATTTACTGTTTGCTGCCTGGGCAAACAAAACATTATTCCCTTTGACGTAATAGACAATGCCATCACCGCTTTTAAGGGACAACGCCAACCCTACGCTGTTTCCCCTCAATACCGGCACATCGTATCCGCTCTGTACCTCCAGTGTAGCCATAGACCCGTCATCGTTTTCCACGTAATAATCCCTGACAGGCGCGTCATTAACGTATCTAACAGATACATCAGTTATAACTCCGCTTTTGACTGTAATACCGCTCACCTTTGAACAATAGGGCAAAAGGAGAAAAACCATGCTGGCCAGCTCATTTCTTTTAAGGGAGGCAGTAGGCCTGAAGCTTATAGAGTTACCCGAAAAGCTTCCTTTGATAGCCCCAATGCGCACCAATGGCTCTATATAAGGAAGGTAATCGGCATTTATTTCCCTCCAGTCGTCAAAGGCGTACACAGCCCCCTGCTGCGTACCGTAAACAGGTTGTACACCGGACAGCTTGCCCAACCAGTACGCCACTACCTGTCTCTGAGCAGGAGCTGTCCAGTCTATGGAAGCATCAGTTTTGGAAAGTATGCCTTTACTTAAGGCGTAATCCACATAGGCATATGCCCACGGATCTGCATTTACATTCACCGTAGCTTTTTTGCCGTTGCTGAGGGTGGCAGCGTATCTCTGAACATTTTCCTCCTGCCCTGCCGCCCTTAATGCCACTGCTAAAGCTTCCTCATAGGTAAGAATCCTATCAGGGTAAAACTTACTGCCTGACCCTCTGAAAATAGAAAGGGCGGTGAGAGCTTTTATGGGTTTTTCCGCCCAATTGCCCTTAATATCCTCAAAGGAAGACAGCTTGGCCAAGTACGGAGCCTGCTGAGTACCATAATAAACATCATTCTGGGCATTAGCCGTATTTACTTGCAGGGACACAAGCAACGCAATCAGCAGTATTTTTAAAAGTTTTTTCATCTTTTCACCTCGCTAAAAAGGGCAAACCTGCCTGTTTCGCTTCTGCTGATTATAACACTATCCCATTGAACATAGCCCGTAGTCTTTAACCATCGGTCTAAACCAGGATTGTAATAGTACATCTGTACTGACCTTATATCTATCAAAGGATCATAATCTAAGGCCATGCTGTAATTCATCACCACACCATCGTCTACGTATTTTTCGCTGCCTTTTTGCACGTATATATTTACGTCGTACACATCGCTTACCAGCTTATAGCCTTTGCCCATGGCTATGCTCGCTCTCTCCTTTACATCTCCGCCCATCCTGTTTATCTCTAAAACCACATAGTCCGCATCCACCTGAGGAGAACCTATCTTTTTCCCTATATTACTGGTATTAAAGCTTATATCGCCACCACTAAACCGCACATCAAAACTCTTGTTCTGCCCTTTAAGCCCCCATGGTATATTTAAAACGTATTTATTGATTCCCTTATACATCGAACCCGTGAGGTCTACAGCCGTACTGCCTTTTATCCCTAACGTCACGATAACCTTATTACCGCTGACCATTATAGAATTACTATAAGATTTACTTTGATTCTCATCTTGCTCTTCATCTTCCATGCCATAAGTTTTAACACGGCAGGTTTCTTCACCCGACACTCCGCTGGCATTTATAGCTCTGAGCCTGAAGCTGTAAGTGGTACCGGGGGAAAGCCCCCTGACATAATAGGTAGTCACAGAAGCGTCTAGAGAGGTTATAAATATCCATTGGGACTGGGTGTTGTTTCCGTTTTTTAGGTATAACTCGTATTTTAATGCCCCTTTTACTTTGTCCCACCACAACTTTACCGTAGTGCCGCTTTGTGCCTTGGCAGAAAAATTCTTCGGTGTTTCTGGATTGGTCACGATATACTCATACCCATTTTTCAGCGTGGCTTCAGAGCCATCGGGATTTCTCACCGTCACGTCCACCCATCCTTCCCTGCCCGGAGGCGTTATGACCGAAATGGCAGTGTTGTCGTCCATGACCTGAGGATTTGATGCCTCAACGCCGTCAAAGTAAACCGTGGCTCCCATCTGAAATCCCGACCCGTATACGATCACTCTATCCCCGCCATTGGTGGAGCCCGAATCGGGAGCAACTTTTGAGACCACAGGATTAGAGGCTGTAGCAAGGTACTTAAAGGCATTGGGCATATAAGCGCTGCCGCCGTCGCCGTTATCCACCATTATATCTACCCACTTATCTGCATAATCCTGGGGTACCTGAGGAGAGAACACCACTAGATACGTATCATCGTCGGCGTGCTGTATAATAGTAGCCTGTCTGCCTCCAAAATACACCTTCGCCGTCTTTCTGAGGTCTCTTCCGTATATAGTCACCCTGGTACCTCCATTTACTGAACCAGATACCGGGGTTACCGACGATATAACAGGGTCACTGAGAGGGGCCACTGCCTTTACAGTCCCGGTAGCGGTACCGCCGTCAGGGTTTACCACTTCTATCACCTTATTCCCTTGGCTTTTAAGAGGAGGAATAGTTACTACTATAGTAGATGCATCCAGCACTGTTACACTGTTGTCATTAGGGTCATCAGGATTAGAGGGTAACTTTATGACATCAGCCCCATCGTGTACTTTTACTACGCTCATTATAGTCTTGCCGTCACTTCCCGTACGCCTCATGGTAAAGTTGCTACCCTTTATTATAACCGTATCGCCTTTGACTGATATCACTTGAGGTATTATATCTGAAATAGTGGGCTTGGACTGGGTATATGTGTAGCCGCCTTTGAGCACCGCTACGCCTCCGCCCTTATCGCCGCTAGCGGGGTTTACCAGCGTCACATCCACGCTTTTAGCAGCAGGGTACGCCGGCGTGGTGACCTCTAGGGTATATTCGTCGATGTATGCAACCTTGTCGGCCTTTACACCCCCAAAGTAGACATCGGGGGCATGATATACCGTAGAGCCATTAACATCCACCGCTACCCTCCTGAAATCCCTGCCCTTCACGGTAACCACATCTCCACCCATCGTAGAACCTTTGTTGGGGCTTATAGAGGTTATTACCGGATTGCTATCCGGTACAGCGTACTTGTATTTATATTCCCACGTATCGTTGCCACCGTCGTAATTTACCACCATTACGTCGGCATCTCCAGCACCCTGTTTAGATGGAGGGACTATTACGCTTATGCTCTGCAGTCCATCGGCATCTACCCGGGAAAAATCAAAATCCGAAATCTGTGCCTTTTCGCCGTTGAAGTACACCTCTACCCCGTCCTTAAAGTTTTTACCCTTTATAACCGCAATATTGCCGCCGCTTACCGGTCCTATAGGAGGTATTACATCCTGTATATCAGGAAGCGTATCCTGGGAAGGAGTGAGGTATTGAAATTTCACAGGTGAATAAGCAATAGAGCCGTCGGGGTTCTCTACCGCTACGTCATAAGCAACAGGTTCAGGCATCTGTGGCATTTTAAACTTAATCAGGCTATTGTCTACTACGTATACATCTCCTTGGGGCACCGTTACATCTCCTACCCGCACCACAGACTGGGGCAAGATGATATTGCCGTTACTGTCTTTAGCCTCTTTTACAAAATCTTTACCCCTGATGTAAACCCAGGTGCCCGCTGTACCATGATCAGGAGCCATTTCGTCAATGGCAGGACTGGTCTCAACCCTCACGTACTCAAACCCTTGACCTTTTCCAGCGTCGTAGTATGTAACTGTAGCTCCAGTATCCAGGTCCACCACTTGCACAGGCTTTAAACCCGGGGTACCAGGTGGGGTTACAGCCTTTATCTGCCCTTGATCCAGGCGGGTTATGCCTGTAGCTGGTTTGCCGTCTATCGTGACCATCAACCTAAGGCCAAAATTCGCGCCCTTTATTGTAACAGCAGTACCCCCTTCTATAGGGCCTTTTGACGGGGTAACCGAATCAATTGTCATCTCTTTGTCAGGCTTTTTAAAAATAAACGCATCTGCTGCTATCACATGGGCACCGGTGGACACATCTCTGTAACTTTCATCGTAATCGGGATTTATAACCTCTATATCGTGGTAACCCACTGCATCTGAACTTATGGCCACTTGTAATTGAGTCCCAAAAGAAGTACCTCTCCCGTCCACCACATTTCCGCTATCGTCGGTAACACATATAGGCGTATAATCGCTGTACACATCTGAAGCCACAGTGCCATCCGGGTTGTATTCCCTGTAATGCACCCTCACTCTAGGCATCCTGCCGTACGGCGTATCGTTCGGCACTACGTAAAATTCACTGCCCTTTATAGTCACGTACACGGCTTTACCCGCTTCCCCTACAGAAGGGGTTATAGAGGAGATCTTAGGAGCCGTCTGGTAAGTGAATATACAGGCGGGATCTGTGGTATCGCTGGTACCCCCTTCGGTATTTACGATCTTAACAGGAACTTTTCCGATAGACTTAGAAGGAGGTACGACAACCACCACCGTAGATCTGATAATTTTATACACATCATCTAAAACCGCGTCAATAGACTTAACCTGGGCCTGAATGCTTCCAAAATACACTTTAGCTCCATCTCTTATATCGTATCCTTTTATGGTGACAGCGTATCCGCCTTCCCTGGAACCTACAGGGGGAGTAATCTCAGTTATGCGAGGCTGGGTAAGATCAGGCTTTAGCATAAACCCCGATTTTACATACTGCTCTGTGAGGTCCAGGAGCTTTTTGCCTTGATCGTCCTGGATAATCGTATGGGTGGTCAAGATCACATCTGCAGGGGTATCCTGTCTGGGATCCAGGGTAAAAGGAGGCATCTCAGCGGTGATGGTCTGTACGCCGTTGTCGTCGCCGTCGATACCCGTAATGACCGCATTATTTCCTATGTTAAGCTTGATTCGCTTTTCAATGCTCACATTGTCATTGTCGTAATATCTCCCTATAGCTTTTACGATGTACTCGTCGGTATTGTTGTCGTAGGATGTGTATACCGATCCAGTCACCGTGAACTTATCCACGTTAAAGTTCTTGATATTCCGGCCCTGGACGTTGACAGTCCTAGAACCGGTGGTCTCCCTCATCTCCATAGGATAGACTGTGCTTATGGTAAGTTGATTGCCCACCGTCAAATAGGTGAAGCCGCCAGCATAGGAGTACGACGTGCCGTCCAGCGGATTGTAGAGTATGATGTCTTTAGGACCTGGGTTTTCACCTGATGGCAATTGAGGTATCTGTACCCGTACGGTAGAATAGGCGTCCTGCCCTGGAAGTAATGGAAGCTTCTGGGCCAGGTGTTTGTTGGAACCATCTTTAAGGTACTGATCCAGCATATCGGCTTCGCCTACAAATACTTGAAGGGAATCCACAAACCCCGAACCGGTTATGGTGACCACTGTTCCACCTGAGACAGGACCTGCATTGGGCTCTACTTTTGTTATGCTGAGCCCCGGTGGTGTCTGAATGACCGCAAATTCCCCCTTTAATGTCACCCTGGTTCCACCAAAATCAGCCTCTCCCCCTTCGTAATCAGTAGAGCCTGCCTGGCTTATGACAATATCCTTTACCCCAGGATCCATTCCCACCGGTACTGTAAACACTACCGTCTGCCCGTTTTTTACGGTATAGCTGTCAGCAGATAGCCTGGTATTGGATATGGCAATCATCTGGATGTTTTCAAAATTATCGCCAGTAATGGTAACCTGCTGCCCTGGATAGGCTTTAGATTTATCCAGATAATATATATACGGCGTCACATTGTACTTAAAACTTTTTGTATCCTGTCCGCCGTCGTTGTTTATGACGGTTATATCCTTCACATCGCCGCTCATCACGTTTACAGGGGTCTTTACCACTATTTTCTCGCTGTCGGCATAAAGCAATTGAACCTCCGGATCGCCATTGCTATCCCTTTTAATGGAAGAAAGGGATCCTATTTTTACTTCCTTTAAATCAAAATTCTTGCCCTCTACCACGGTTTGCAACACCTTGTTGTTACCAATTATGCGGCCATTAGCATCCCTTACAAAAGTAGTCTCTACGTTCTGATAAATATTTGTTATAACAGGATCCGTGGAAATCACAGGACCGGCTATGTACTTAAACCGCACGATATCTGATATAAAGCCAGCAGAGGAAGCTTTCACGACTAAATAGGCGTCTCCCGTATATCCACTAGCTTCCGGCACTTTAACCAGGATCTTATCCGGCGCCACATTGATATCTTTACTGTCAACAACTATGCTGTTAGAACCGTAAGTGACAGTTATGGTGGTATTGGAATCAAACTGCTTGCCGTTTAAAGCCGTCAAAACCACATATCCACCGCTGTCTGCGGAAACCGTACTGGGGCTCATAGAAATATCGCCTGTTGACGCTGTGACAACCTGCGGTCGTATAATGCTTATGGCCGACATAATAATCAATGCGCTCAATAAAAAAGACAAAAATCTCTTCAATTTTTACGACCCCCTGTAGTTTATACTTCATATGTATATATCGACCCCATGGATCACTTCTTTAGAGAAAGACAGCCGATACAAGGCATGGCATTCAGCGGACATTTATCGCAGACAGGGTTCTTTAAAGTGCAGTACTCCTTGCCCAACGCCACAATCAGAGCATGGTATTCGTTAAACATTTTGACATCTGACGGCAGGTTGGACATAAAGAAATCCTGCATATCCTGGTAACCTTCATCCTCTTTAAAAAACCCCATTCGATGAAAAATTCTCCTGGTGTAAGCATCCACTACAAATATGGGCTTTTGAGCTGCGTAAAGGATTATGGAGTCAGCAGTTTCTCGGCCAATGCCCTTTATGCTCAACAGCTCTGACCTCAGATCGGTTGTATTCTTATCTAAAAGTTTTAAGATGTCGCCTCCGTAATTTTCCTTTATATAAGCGCAAAACCTCTTGAGCTTATCGGCTTTCTGGTTATAATAAAGCGTAGGCTTTATAAGTTGTGCCAGTTTATCCCTTTCTATCCCGGCTATACCTTCAACGGTGAGAAGTCCCTGCTTTTTAAGGTTGTCTATTGCTACTTCTACGTTTTTCCACGAAACGCTCTGAGTGAGTATAGCGCCCACAATTATTTCAAATTTTGATTCCCCTGGCCACCAATGCTGTGGCCCAAAAAAGCGATAAAGTCTATCGTAAATTGCAATAAGTTCTTCTCTCACATTTTTATTCCACATAAAGCCAAATGCGCCCCCACCACTATTTTAAACCAAGGGTGGTATTCAAGCAATATAAAAAGCAGAGCTTTAAGTTAAAAGCCCTGCATAACTATTGAACACGAGTTATAATTGCTCCCAGCCCTTTAAGTTTTTCTTCAAACCTCTCATAGCCGCGGTCTATATGGAAAACATCGCTAATCTCCGATACCCCCTCAGCCACAAGTCCCGCTAACACCAAAGCCGCACCAGCTCTTAAATCCGTGGCTTTTACCTGGGCTCCTGTCAGCCGCGGCACCCCCTCTACAATAGCGCTGCGGCCTTCGATCTTAATCTTTGCCCCCATCCTCTTTAACTCTTCTACGTGCAAAAACCTGTTCTCAAACACTGTTTCAATGATGACGCTGTTGCCTTTAGCCACGCTCATCAAAGCCATAAAAGGTGCCTGCATGTCCGTAGGAAAACCGGGATAAGGAAGCGTCTTTACGTCTGTAGCCTTAAAGCACTCTTTGCCTTTAACCCTCACGGAACTGCCGTAGGGCATTACCTCTATCCCAGCTTCCTTTAACTTGGCCGTAATTGATACTACATGGTCCATGATGACATTGTCGATTATTATATCGCCACCGGTGATAGCCGCTGCTATCATAAAAGTCCCTACCTCTATGCGGTCAGGAATCACCGTATGTTCTGCAGACCCCAGTTGCTTTACGCCCTCTATCCTTATAGTGTCGGTACCTGCGCCTTTTATCCTGGCCCCCATTTTATTTAGAAAATTGGCCAGGTCTACAATCTCAGGCTCCTCTGCGGCATTCTCAATCACGGTCTGCCCTTCTGCCAGGCACGCTGCCATCATTATGTTCTCAGTAGCCCCTACGCTGGGAAAATCCAGGTAAATCGTAGCCCCTCTCAGTTTTTTCGCTTTTGCCTCTATATAACCGCGCTCCTGAGTTATTTCTGTCCCCAAGGCGGAAAAGCCTTTAAGGTGGAGGTCCACAGGCCTTACACCTATATTACAGCCCCCTGGCATGTACATCCTGGCTTTTCCCTTCTTGGCCAGAAGAGGACCCATGACCAGGAAAGACGCCCTCATTCGTTTAACCAGATCATTAGGGGCCTCGCAGGACCATATTGCTGGAGTCGTTATTTCAACAACGCCTTTATCCTCTTGTTGTACCTTGCTTCCTATTGCGCCAAGCACGTCCTTCATTACCACTACATCTTCCAGTTCAGGTATCTCCTTAATCGTAACAGTCCCTTCACTCATCAGAGATGCCGCCATAATGGGTAACACAGAGTTCTTGGCACCGCTCACCTTTACTCTGCCTTTTAACGGTGGGCTTTTCTCTACTAATAATCTGGCCACACCTCTCAACTCCTTCAATATTCGGTTGTAATAATGGGCGAAGCTAAGTAGATATGGGTTTTGTCGTCATAACTGCTGTATCTCATCGCCACGTTTATATTTATCTTTTCACCTCCTATTGCCACGTATTCTTTTATCTCTGGCGAAAAAGCTGTGACGCTCAAAAAATCATCGTAAAAGCCATCGTTTACTACCGCAGCGTGTATTGAAGCCAACATATTACCTTTTATTTTTTCTAGTTCATTATAAGATTTACGGCCTTTAAAGGTTCCTTCACACACCATGGAGATCTGCGGCTCCTTGCCATAACGTTGATATAATTTCTCCAATGTAGACCTATCTTTCATGTAAGTGAGATCTCCGGCATACTCGTCGACTATTAAATAGGTTTCGGGCTTACCTTCATTCAGCGACTGAAATACAATCACAATTCTCCTGTCCTCATCGCTATACTCCATTTTGACTTCGTTAAATCCCCTATAGCTCTTTTCTGTAATCCTCACGCCATGGAGATTTAACTGTTTTATCGCGTCCTCCATCCAGTTCTTCATAACACTTTGGTCAACAAATTTATCCTGAATCATAGCCCATCCGTTTATGTTCACCGCGTTTATTTCAGCTCCGCTGGCGTAAAAAGCCTTCTCCAGCACTTCTCCCATTGCTCTATTTTCTCTGGACTGGACAGGGTTGTCCACCATAATCGCAGATATCAAAATGATGATTCCTATAAATATCTTTTTAACCATATTCGTACCTCCAAAACCAAAAATATAGCGGCAAGGTAGGCAAATTTACAAGGGGGAGAATAAATTCACCTGCGACTTGCCGCTTACATATTTAATTATTGACAGCGTCGTCTAAGTTTATACATCTTTGTAACAATTTTTATTTAATTCATAGTCGTTATAAGGCCTCTTAAATAATTGATTATACTATCTACCATTATTACCGAAATAACGAGCATAATACCTATAAGTGCGCCATAAAACATGGTAACGTTTTCTTTAATGATAATAATTAAAATAGTTGCAGCAATCCCGTACCTCACGCCAAAGCTTAAAAAAGCGATGGGTTTGGAGATGACCACATGGGCTGCATGCAACGACAGGACATGAGCTATGATGTGAGAAAGGTGATACATGCCTGCGATGTACATTCCGTGGCCTATGGCAAATCCATAAAATAGCGATAGCTTGCCTGTCAGAATAAAGTACAGAGAGAGTATTGTGAAAGCGATTGCTGTCTCTTTCGTCAGTTCTTTGAGATTTATTCCGTTCTGATCCAATTAACTCCCCCCTCATTCCCCCTTTAATTCTGTTATAGCACAACATCTGTTACATATCAAGGAAAAGACATCCCTAGATGACACCCGTGTTTTTTCGCGCTCAAAAAGCGCTGATGGACTCAGCGCTTTTTGTTCATATCCGCACCTTTCATGGCGATCCTTATCATGTTGTAAAAGCCATCTACAAGCCCCAGCCCCAGCAGCACAAAGGTAAAGACATGCCCCGTCTTAAGCTTTC
This sequence comes from Caldanaerobius polysaccharolyticus DSM 13641, assembly GCF_000427425.1. Lineage (NCBI taxonomy): Bacteria > Bacillati > Bacillota > Clostridia > Thermoanaerobacterales > Thermoanaerobacteraceae > Caldanaerobius > Caldanaerobius polysaccharolyticus. Next base: position 876,941 of record NZ_KE386494.1, read on the forward strand.
CATCGAGATAATACCCCAGCAGTGTCCCTCCTATTATAGGCACAGCGATGGCAAACCCTATATACGAAAAGATCCCCACATAGTGAAGTAGATCTCTATTAATACGCACCCGCTCCTTTCTCTTAAACCAGATCACACCAAACCGTGAAATGTCATCTTAGCCAAAGGAAAGGGATCCAAAGCCCTATCCAGTACACCAAGCACATAGGCAATGAGCACACCGTAATTCACTATAGGCACACCTTTTTCTGCAGCCACAGATAAACGGTACATCATCTCTCTCCTGTTGATCATGCAACCGCCGCAGTGCACAATGAGCTTGTATTCCTCAAGGTCCTCAGGGAAATCCCCTCCGCTTGCCCACGAAAACTCCAGATCCCCACCTACCAGCTGTCTCAGCCATCGGGGTATTTTTACCGTGGCAATATCGTCGGCCTGCCTGTGATGGGTGCAGGCTTCAGCTATAAGCACCTTATCGCCCGGCTTTAATCCCTCTATAGCTTTTGCGCCAGCGACCAGCTGGTTTAAATCGCCTTTGTAGCGGGCGAAGAGGATAGAAAAAGACGTCATGGGTATATCTTTGGGAGTATCTGCATCCACCTTTAAAAAAGCCTGAGAATCGGTTATAACCAGCGCAGGCTTACGCCCTAGGCTGTCTAAAGTCTGCTTTAACTCGTGCTCTTTTGTGACGACTGCTATAGCGTCGTGGTCCAAAATGTCCCTTATAACCTGCTGCTGAGGTAATATCAGCCTGCCTTTAGGTGCTGCCTTATCTATAGGGACCACCAGCACCGCTATCTGCCCATCTCTGACCAGGTCTCCTACTATGGTCATCTCCCTGTCTTCATAAGGGGCATTGACCACAATAGCCCTCTTTAAATCGCTTATGCCGCGCTTGGAAAGGGCGCTCACTTTAACAAATTTTATACCCCATTCCTTCTCCCAAAGCTGGATTTCGCTTTCAGGCACTTCGCATAGGTCTGCTTTATTTACAACTCCTACCACAGGTATTTTCTTCTCTTTTATCCTGTTTAGAATATCCTTTTCGTATTCCTCCATTCCTTGCGAGGAGTCCACTACCAGTAAAGCCAAATCGGTTTTATTGAGCACTTCGTAAGTCTTTTTTACCCTCATCTGGCCCAACTCGCCCACATCGTCCACACCAGCCGTATCTATAAATAACACAGGGCCTATGGGCAGCAATTCCATGGACTTGTACACAGGGTCAGTAGTGGTGCCTGCCACATCAGAAACCAGCGACACGCTTTGATTGGTCAGGGCATTTATAATGCTGGATTTGCCCGCGTTTCTCCTGCCAAAAACGGCGATGTGCAATCTCTCAGATTTTGGCGTTGTGTTCATCAAACCCCGTCCCTCCTGATACCTTTAATCCCTGGTTTAGTCATATCATAAGGGTTAAGCGCCCTTTCAAGCTCTTGCCGAGACATCAACCCCATATCCAGTACCGCCTGTTCCACAGCCTTGTTTTCTTTTCTGCACACATCGGCTACTTTAGTGGCGTTGTCATAACCAATATAAGGGACCAATGCCGTAACCAGCCCTTTGCTCCCGTAGACATACTTGTTGCAAACCTCCACATTGGCCTCGATACCCGATACACACCTTTCAATAAAGATCTTTACAGCATTGGTCATCATCTCAATAGATTCCAGAAGATTGGAAGCTATAAGAGGTATCATGGCGTTAAGCTCCAACTGGCCCGACTCCGCCGCCATGGTTATGGTCAGATCATTCCCTATAACCTGATATACCACCATATTAACCATCTCAGGGATAATGGGATTTACTTTACCTGGCATGATGGAAGAACCCGCTTGCATGGCAGGCAATTTTATCTCTCCTAGCCCGCATTCAGGACCAGAGGACAAGAGCCTGAGGTCATTAGCTATCTTGCCCAGGTTTACCGCCGCAGCTTTTAACAGCCCCGACACCTCCACAAATACGTCGGCATTTTGTATTCCGTCCATCATGTACTCGGTTCTTGCTAATCCCAGCCCTGTCAAATCTCTCAGCACATCCACCACCGTATAAATATAGCGCACGTCTGCGTTGAGACCTGTCCCCACCGCTGTTCCACCTAAGGGAACCTGCCTTAGCCTCTCTTCCACTTTGTAAAGCCGCCATCTATCCCGTGCTATAGCCTGGGCATATGCCCCAAATTCCTGGCCCAGCATAATAGGCACGGCATCCTGTAGCTCTGTCCTGCCCATTTTGATGACTGATGAAAATTCATTTTCCTTTTTCTGCAACGCCTCTTGTAAGGCAGCAAATTCCTCGCTTAATGGCTTCAAAAGGTTTATAGCCGCAATGCGCAATGCCGTGGGGTATACATCATTGGTGGATTGGGACATATTCACATGGTTTAAAGGGTGCACCAGTGTGTAATCGCCCCTTTGGCCCCCCATCTGCTCTATGGCTACATTGGCTACAACCTCATTGACGTTCATGTTGGTAGACGTCCCGGCGCCACCCTGTATTCTATCCACTATAAACTGATCGTCAAATTCCCCTCTGAGGATTCTGTCACATGCAGCTACTATGGCATCGCCGATTTTTTGTTCCAACAAGCCCAATTTCATGTTGGCTATCGCTGCGGCTTTTTTTATTACAACCATCGCCTGAATCAATTCCCTGTGCACAGGCCTACCGCTTATGGGAAAATTATGGCTGGCCCGCAGAGTGTGTATTCCATAATAGGCGTCTTCAGGTACCTGCATCTCGCCTAAAAGGTCGTGCTCTAGCCTGTAACCCATAACGTCACCTTCCTCCTCGACCAATGCGAATATAACAAAAATGCCGCATCAATCCTGCGGCACAAAATCCTCTGGCTTATCATCTGCCAGACCAAACCTGTACTTGATCGCTTGCACAATACGCTCGGACGCGTTCCCGTCTCCGTAAGGGTTTACTGCATTGGCCATCCTGGCGTATTCAGCTCCATCGCCCAGCAATTTTTTGGCGCTTTTTACGATCTCCTCCTTATCCGTTCCTACCAGCTTTACCGTACCCGCTTGTACCGCTTCAGGCCTTTCAGTGACATCCCTCAGCACGAGCACAGGCTTGCCTAGCGAAGGTACTTCTTCCTGTAATCCACCAGAATCCGTCATAACAAAATACGATCGTTTTACCAGGTTGTGCATATCCACCGTGCTCAACGGGTCCAAAAGCACAACCCTCTCCGTAGAACCCAATAAGCTATACACCACGTCCCTCACTGCTGGGTTTAGGTGAACGGGATAAACTACTATCACATCTTCATAGGATTGCACAATATCCTGTACTGCACGGCATATATTCTCCAAGGGTTCACCCCAATTTTCTCTCCTATGAGCCGTCATAGCAATAACCCTGTGGGATTTATAATCAATGTCATTTAAAGCGCGATTTTCAAAAACGTAATCTTCCCTTATCGTCCATTTAAGGGCGTCAATTACAGTATTACCCGTTACAAAGATGTTATCAGATCCAATCCCTTCGCTCAAAAGATTGTTTTTGGCATTTGCCGTAGGAGCAAAGTGCATATCTACCAGAGGAGCCGTAAGCCTTCTGTTTATCTCCTCAGGATAAGGGAAAAACTTATCATGGGTTCGCAGGCCCGCCTCTACATGACCTGCCATGATCTTATGATAATACGCAGAAAGCGCAGCCGCAAAAGTAGTGGTAGTATCACCGTGGACCAACACCAGATCTGGCCTTTCGCTGTCCAGCACATCGTCCATCCCCATTAAAACCCTCGACGTAATCTGGGAAAGGGTCTGCCTCTGAGTCATAATGTCCAAGTCATAATCAGGGATTATATTAAAAAAACTCAAAACCTGATCCAGCATATCCCTATGCTGAGCGGTAACGCATACCTTTGACTCTATATCAGAATCCCGTTCTAATTGCTTGACCAGCGGCGCCATTTTTATGGCTTCAGGCCTAGTACCAAAGACGCTAAGAACTTTAATCATCGCAAACCTCCATCTACCTCGTAATGCCCCTATACCTGTTGTTATTTGTACTCATAAGGTTCATGTGTTTTGCCGCGATAAACGCCATCAAGATAACTGCCAAGACCACAAAAATACCTGTCAACGTGCTGGCGGCGCTGACCACAATAGCGCTGATGCCTAACACTACGCACATGATGTACATGTATATCACCGCACGCCTCTGGCTCATACCCATAGCCAGCAACCTGTGGTGAATATGCCCTTTATCCGCCTGCATAATGGGCATCCCGTTTATACTCCTCCTTATGATAGAAACCACCATGTCAAATATAGGAAGACCTAAAACCAGCACAGGCACCACTATAGCTATCGCCGCAGCTCCTTTTATAGCCCCTTCCACCGATATAACCGAAAGTATAAACCCCAAGAGCAGAGCGCCTGTATCTCCCATAAAGATTTTTGCAGGGTTAAAATTAAAAGGCAAAAATCCCAGGGATGAACCAGCCAGGACAATGGTCAAAATCGCAGCCAAATCCCTATGGTTGAGGATAGACACTATGAAAAGGGAAAGGGATGCAATCCCCGACACTCCTGCTGCAAGCCCATCCAAACCATCTATGAGGTTTAACGTGTTGGTTATAGCCACTATCCATATCAGTGTGACGGGGTAAGCCCATAACCCCAGGTTAAAACTTTCGCCAAAAGGGTTGGAAACCACTTTTATCGTCATGCCGTACATGATAACGACGATTGCAGCCATTATTTGTCCAATCAGCTTAGCCACAGGGTTGAGCTCGTATTTATCGTCTATTATTCCCACCAGCATTATAATGGTAGACCCTATCAAAAGGCCTATAATATGTGGATTTTTATGTGCAAAAATAATAGCACCCATCATAAACGACAAATATATCGATAATCCCCCTAACAACGGAACAGGCTGCTTGTGAACCCTTCTCTCATCTTTAGGCACATCTATAGCTTTTATTTTATAAGCCAGCTTCTTCGCAAAGGGTGTAAACGCACACGTCAAAACAAAGGCGGTAATAAATGCAAGGATATATCTCAACATCATATCATCCTTCCATGCTCAAATTACCAAAATAATTTATCATAATAAGTATACAATAACCCTAAATGCAAGTCAATTGAAAGAGGCCATTGTTCACAACTTATTCACATCTACACCTGCTTCATCCAACAAAGCAGCAGCCAGCGCATCGGGGTAATCCCCTTTGTATATCACCTTTTTTATCCCTGCATTTATTATCATTTTAGCGCAAAGAGAACATGGATGATGGGTTACATACATCCATGAATCTTTTATGCTTACTCCTGACATAGCAGCCTGAATTATAGCGTTTTGCTCGGCGTGCAACCCCCTGCACAGCTCGTGTCTTTCCCCTGAGGGTACATTCATCTGATCTCTCAAGCACCCTACTTCTGAGCAATGAGCTATACCTGAAGGAGCTCCGTTATACCCAGTGGCCAGTATGCGTTTATCCTTGACTATTACCGCTCCGACCTGCCTTCTAAGGCATGTGGATCTTTTCATCACCACATGAGCTATTTCCATAAAATACTCATCCCAATCGGGCCTCATCAGATCATCTCCAGATCACTTTGTGCCAAAAAGCCTGTCTCCTGCATCCCCCAGTCCAGGCACGATGTAACCATGCTCATCCAGCTTCTCGTCAACAGCCGCGACAAATATCTCTATTTCCGGGTATTTCTCTGTAACGGCCTTTATGCCCTCCGGAGCTGCTATTAAATTTACCAGTTTGATGTTTTCAATAACAGCGCCCCGTTGAAGCAAGAAACCAATAGCCGCAATCGCTGAACCTCCTGTAGCCAGCATAGGATCAACCACTATGAGCTCTCTTTCGTTAATGTCTGTAGGCAACTTGCAATAATACTCTACAGGTTTTAAGCTCTCAGGATCCCTGTAAAGTCCTATATGGCCTACTTTAGCGGCAGGTATTAGCTTAAGGATTCCATTAACCATGCCTAATCCTGCCCTAAGGATAGGTATAACCCCCAGTTTTTTGCCTGACAGGGTCATCGCCTTTGTTTTGCATATAGGTGTTTCAATCTCCACTTCCTCCAGTGGTAGGTTTCTGGTCACCTCGTAGGCCATGAACATAGCAATTTCCTCAACAAGGTCTTTAAAATCCTTTGTCCCCGTGTTCTTATCCCTGATTATGGAAAGCTTATGCTGTATCATCGGGTGATCGACGACGTGGACATTTTTACAGTAATCGTACATCCAAAAATCCTCCTTAATATTTTTTCTCCAGTTGAGCTATCTTGTCTATGCGCCTTTGATGCCTGTCTCCCTGAAACTCTCCACTAAGCCATTCTTCTACTATCATCACAGCAAGGTCTTTGCCTACTACCCTGCCGCCTATGCACAGCACATTGGCGTTATTGTGCTCTTTGGCCATCCTGGCAGAATAAGGATCGCTGCAATTTGCAGCCCTGATGCCAGGGATTTTATTGGCAGCTATAGAGACGCCTATGCCTGTCCCACAAAAAAGTATGCCTCTATCGCATTGACCTGCGATTATAGCCTGCGCCACCTTTTCAGCGATATCAGGATAGTCTACAGATTCTTTGGTAAACGTGCCCACATCCATCACTTCATACCCTTTTCTTACCAGATAATCTTTTATCTCCTCTTTTAAATCATAACCACCATGATCTGCACCTAACGCTATCATCCTTTAACCTCCTCTACCATATCTAGGATTTTATCAATGGATTTCTCCAGAGCCTCCTTTATCTCCCTGGCGCTCTTACGGTACTCTTCTATGGACTTGCCAAAAGGATCTAAAATATCCGAGCCTTCTAATTGGGCAAATTCCTTCAACGTAAACACTTTGCCCTCAGCCTGGGGAACAATACTCAAAATCTGCTTTTTATGCTCATGAGTCATGGTAAGAATGAGGTCTACCTTTTCAATGATATCCTTTGTCAGAGCTCTGGACCTGTGAGGTGATAAGTCGATGCCCAACTCCTTCATAACCTCGATAGCTTCGGGAGAAGCCTTTGCCCCCGGAAATGCACTGATACCTGCTGATAAAACCTTAATGCCTTTGCCCTTTCCTCTCTTGTTAAGCATATCCCTAAATACGTACTCTGCCATGCTGCTTCTGCAGGTATTTCCCGTGCACACAAATAGCACTGTTTTCATAGAAGTCCTCCTCAAACATTTAGAATTTTATATCCCGCTGCTTTAATCAATCGATTCATTATAGCAAAGCCCAATCCCTTTTCGTCTACAGCTTCGGCGTATATTATGTCCATTCTCTCCCTGTCAAATTCTCTGAGAGCATCAAAAAGATTGTGAGCAATGCTCAATGTATCTTTTCTATCTCCAACCAACATTACATTGCCGTACTTGTACATTTTGTACGTCTGCGCTGTAGCCATTATACCTACTTTCTTCCCCTCTGACAAGTCTTTTTCTGCCAGCCTGTTGATCTCGTCTACCACGTCTTCTACTTTGCCTTTGACAATGTAAACCTCCGCCTCCGGGGAATAATGCTTGTATTTCATGCCTGGCGCCTTGGGTTTAAAATCTCTCCGGCCAGCATCTCCTTTTACCGCAGGATCGATAGCAACCTCTCCTATCACATCCTCAATCTGCTCCCGGGTTACTCCACCGGGTCTGAGTATAAAGGGAATACGCCCAGTCACATCTATAACCGTGGATTCTAACCCTACATCACAAGGGCCTCCATCTATTATAGCATCTATTTTTCCGTTTAAATCCTCAAAGACATGCTCCGCCCTGGTGGGGCTTGGCTTTCCAGATATGTTGGCACTGGGAGCTGCTATAGGCACCCCACATGCCTTTATAAAAGCCCTGGCCACCGGGTGATCTGGCATTCTTATGCCCACCGAATCCAACCCTGCTGTTATCACGTCTGGTATAATATCCTTCTTCTTTAGCACCAGTGTCATCGGACCGGGCCAGAACCTTTCCATAAGTATTTTAGCTTTATCAGGGACCAATTCCGCGTATTTATACACCTCATCAAAATCCGAAATGTGGACAATCAGCGGGTTATCCTGGGGCCTTCCTTTAGCTTGAAATATCTTTTTAACAGCATGGGGATTCAGGGCATTAGCTCCCAATCCATAAACGGTCTCGGTAGGAAACGCCACTATGCCACCTTCTAATATAAATCTGGCAGCTTGTCTTAACGCGTCATTTTCTGGGTGCTCTCTGGTCACGTGAAAAACCTTGGTCATGAACTTCAACCTTCTTCACCTTAAAATCCTAGTGATTATTATACCTCCAATCACGCCAAAAATCATCCCGAAAATCGAAATTCTTCCTACATATATACTTCGAGAACGAGGTATCATTTCGCCACAGGTAACGTAAAGCATCGCTCCCCCTGCAAAACCCATAGATTGAGAAATTACTGCAGGGGATATTTTCCCAATATAAAGACCTATTAGGGCAGCTATACCTGTAGGCACCCCTGACAACAGCGTGTATAAAAACGCCTTGTACTTATTTAAACCTCCAATGCTCATGGGTGCAGCCATAGCTATACCCTCAGGAACATCGTGCAGACCTATCACCAGCATCAAACCCATACCCATTTCTGGTGAAGTGGAAAAACCGGTACCAATGGCTAGCCCTTCGGGGAAATTGTGCACAGCAATGGCCATGCCCATGAGGATCCCCATTTTTATGTAATCCACTCCTCTGGCGTTGCTTCTGTCAGGTAAAACTTCCCCTACCTTCATATCAAAATACGTAACCAGCAGAACCCCTATAACCATACCCAAAATGCCGTTTATCAACCCACCTGTGTCAAAGGCGTGGGGCAGGAGGTCAAAGCACACCACAGCCAGCATCAGGCCGCTGGCAAAACCCAATGTAGTACTTATGAGCTTATCAGTAGGTTTTTTGTATATAAAGGCTATGAGCCCACCAATCCCCGTCCCGATTATCCCCGTAAAAAAGCTAAATATTATTATCTCAAACAAATACAATACCCCTTTCGACAATCTGGTAAAATGTATTCTGAGAACAAGCCAAATATGCTTTAAAATCTTATTGCAAAAGGGGAAGGGATATGATATATTAGAAGTGAAATGTAATAAAGTAAAATCGATGAACGGAAATAGTAAATGGGCCGATGGTCAAAGCGAGTCGGGGGTGGTGGAAGCCGATACCTCAAGCGCATTGAATGGGTCCGGGAGATGCGTGGTGAACTGCAGTAGCCATAGCCAGGGTTGGTCTCCTGTTAACAAAGACCGGGTATATGATCACATGTACCTTGAGTGAGGCGTAGCCTAAATGGGGTGGCACCGCGGAAGTAAAGCATTTCGTCCCTTGGGATGAAATGCTTTTTGTATTTTTAAAATCTAATTTTTGAGGGGGTTTTAAAATGAAACTAAGGCAGGAAATAACTATAGCGCTCTTGCTTGTCATAGGGTTGTTGTTGCACTACCTCACTCCTCCGATCTTCGCTACAGTTAAGCCAGACCTGTTGTTGTCCATGATGTTCATATGCATTTTGCTGTTTCCCACTTTTAAAAACACCCTTTTGACAGCATTTTTGAGCGGTATATTTACAGCGTTGACCACAGGCATGCCGGGAGGGCAGATCCCTAACTTTATCGAAAAATTTATAACAGCCTTTATCGTCCTCTTTATTGTTTACGCACTGGGTAAGCTTCATAACCAAATCAAACTGGGAATAATCTCCCTGGTGGGCACAGCCATAAGCGGCACGGTGTTTTTGTCGTTGGCAGCTGCTTTTGGCGCGTTTAAAATGGCCGCGTTTGTGCCTACTTTTATAGCAGTGGTAGTACCCGCGGCTGTACTCAATTTCGTCGTATCGTACATCCTCTACAACGTGGTTCTCGCCGCTAAAAAATCCACCAATGTGACCTTTTAATCGCAAAAAAGAGCGCATACGCGCTCTTTTTAAATTAATCTCCCTGGGAAGAATTCACCTTGCGCTTTTGGTCTTCGGCTATAAGGGCGTCGATCAATTCGTCTAGATCTCCATCGAGAACGCTCTGCAATCGGTATAGCGTCAGGTTTATCCTGTGATCCGTAACCCTCCCCTGAGGGAAGTTATACGTGCGTATGCGCTCGCTCCTATCCCCTGTTCCCACCATGGATCTCCTCTCAGAGGCCAGCTGTTCCTCTTTCTCCCTTTGGGCTTTCTCGTAAAGCCTTGCCCTCAACACCTTCAAGGCTTTTTCCTTGTTCTTAAGCTGGGACTTTTCATCCTGGCACGTAACCACAATACCCGTAGGGATATGAGTTATTCTCACCGCAGAATCGGTGGTATTTACGCTCTGCCCGCCATGGCCCGAGGACCTGAACACGTCAACTCTTATATCGTTGGGATTTATCTCCACTTCCACCTCTTCAGCTTCAGGTAAAACAGCAACCGTCGCCGTAGACGTATGTATTCTACCTCCTGCTTCCGTCGCAGGCACCCTCTGTACCCTGTGGACTCCGCTTTCATATTTCAACCTGGAATAGGCCCCTTTTCCAACGACCATAAACACTATCTCTTTGTAACCGCCTATATCGGTGTCGTTGGAATTCATTATATCTATCTTCCACCCCTTGGATTCTGCGTACATTACGTACATTCTGTAAAGGTCAGCAGCGAACAACGCCGCCTCATCGCCTCCGGCACCAGCTCTTATCTCCATGATGACATTTTTTTCGTCGTTGGGGTCCTTGGGTAACAAAAGAAGCCTTATCTCACCTTCCAGCCTCTGTTTGTCTGATTTGAGCTGTTCTATCTCGGACTTCAGCATATTCTTATAATCAACGTCATCGGTTTCATCCAACAATTCGTTGGCAGCATCAATATCGTCAATTACCCTTTTGTATTCGTCATATTTTAACGCAATACTCTCTAACTCTGACCGCTCTTTCAAAACCTTTGTGTACCTGTCCACATCCTGTACGACCTCGGGATCGCCTATCATCTTTGTAAGTTCATCGTACCTTTTTTTAATCAATTCCAATCTGTCGAGCATAGGGCATTTGTTCTCCTTATCACAAAATTTGCACAGATAATAATTATAGCTTATATGCGGCTAATATGCAATCACAATCCACTATCTCACTTTTGGGAAAACTCTCTTGACATTCTGGTAGACAATCCTTTCCACCTCTTCGCGGTCAATTCCCTTTATCTCGGCGATCTTCTCCACCACGTATTCTACGTAAACAGGCTTATTGCGAGTCCCTCTGTAGGGCTCTGGCGTAAGATAAGGACAATCAGTTTCAGTGAGGAGGCGCTCCAAAGGCACCTTCTCAATTACCTCCACCGTCTTTCTGGCATTTTTAAAAGTGAGCACTCCACCGATGGATATGTACATGCCCATATCCAGGCACTGTCTTGCCATCTCGTAGCTACCCGAGAAACAGTGCATAACCCCTGTCACTTTCATGTGTTTTTTTAATATATCCATAGTATCGCCATGGGCATCCCTATCGTGCACAATCACAGGCATTTTGTACTCATTGGCCAGCTCCAGCTGATCTATAAAGGCCTTTTGCTGCAACTTTTTATCAAAATTCTCCATATGATAGTCAAGGCCTATCTCCCCCACTCCAATTACCTTGGGGTGGGACAGCAGCTGTGCCATTTTATCCAGCTCTTTCTCATTTACTTGGGCTGCTTCGTAAGGGTGCACTCCTAAAGTCGCATACACAAAATCGTTATTTTGAGCAAGTTCAAAGGTAGAAGCAATAGTAGGCAAATCCGAAGCGGAGTTGACCACTATCATACCCTTGTCTTTTATTTCCTTGATGACCTGTTCTCTGTCTTGGTCGTACGCAGCATCGTCTAAGTGTGCATGTACATCTATCAACATTTATCTCACCTTGCTCCCGCTGGGGATGTCACCATCCAAAGTGACCAGTACCAGCTTACCACCATCGTCAGAGGACGCAGCCAGTATCATGCCTTGGGAATCTATTCCTCTTAACTTTACAGGCTTTAAGTTAGCCACCAGTACCAGGTCCTTGCCTATCAATTCTTCAGGAGCGTAATGCTGGGCTATACCTGATACCACCTGTCTCACCTCATCGCCTACCTGGAGCTTCAACTTAAGCAGCTTGTCGGTCCCCTGCACGCGCTCGGCTTCCATCACCTTAGCTACCCTCAGATCCAATTTAGCAAAGTCGTCAATGGTTATATAAGGCGTATCAGTACTCGGAGCATTGGAAACAGTGATTTCATGAGGAGCCTCTGGCCGCTCTGATTTCTCTTCTATCCTCGGGAACAGGTTTTCGCCCCTATGCACCTCGGTCCCTTCGCGCAACCCTCCCCACGCTTTCAGGCTATCCCACGTAGTGAGCTCATCACTTACGCCTAGCTGAGCGTATATCTTGGGAGGTGTGTCAGGCATATAAGGCGTGAGGAGAACCGATATATACCTTATGGCCTCAGCCAGGTTATACAGGACCGTCGCCAGCCTTCCTTTTTTAGCTGCATCCTTCGCCAGAACCCATGGCATCGTCTCATCTATATACTTGTTGCATCTGTCTACCAGCTTGAATATCTCCGCAAGAGCATTGCTTATCTGCAGCGAATCCATATATCTTTCCACCAGCGCAGGTAAATCAACGGCCATTTGAATGAGGTCATCATCCACGCCCTCTCTTTGCGACGGCGCAGGAATCCTGCCGCCAAAATACTTTTCTATCATGGTTACTGTTCTGCTGACGAGATTTCCTAAATCGTTGGCCAGATCGGAGTTTATCCTCTTGACCAGGGCTTCATTGGTGTACGTGCCGTCAGACCCAAAGGGTATCTCCCTGAGCAGATAATACCTAACCGCATCCACACCGTACTTCTCCACCAGCACCCAGGGATCTATCACGTTGCCCTTGGATTTAGACATCTTACCTCCTTCCAGCACCAGCCACCCATGGCCAAAAACCTTTTTGGGCAACGGCTCTCCTAGAGCCATAAGCATGGCAGGCCATATTATGGTGTGGAACCTCACGATCTCCTTGCCCACCAGGTGCACGTCAGCGGGCCAGAACTTTTTGTATGCCTCGTCGTGGTCTGTAGAATAACCTAAGGCGGTGATATAATTGCTTAAAGCGTCAATCCACACGTATATGACGTGCTTGGGGTCAAAAGGCACAGGTATACCCCAGTCAAAAGACGTCCTGGATACGCACAAATCTTCCAGCCCCGACTTTATAAAACTTACCATCTCATTAAGCCTGGACTCAGGTTGAATGAAGTCAGGGTGCTCCCTGTAGTACTCCAGCAACTTATCGGCGTATTTGGACAACCTGAAAAAGTAACTCTCCTCTTTAACCAGCTCTACGTCCCTGCCGCAGTCAGGGCATTTGCCATCAACCAATTGCCTTTCCGTCCAAAAGGATTCGCAAGGGGTACAGTACCAACCGGTGTATTCGCTTTTGTATATATCCCCTTTTTCGTAAAGCCTGGTAAATATATTCTGCACAATGGCCATATGCTGTGGGTCAGTGGTTCTTATAAACTGATCGTAGCTTACATTGAGCAACTTCCACAGCCCTTTTATCCACTCCACAATGCCATCCACGTACTCCTTCGGCGAGACGCCTTTTTCCGACGCTATCCTCTGTATTTTCTGCCCGTGTTCATCGGTGCCGGTCAAAAACCACACGTCGTAACCCGTCAGCCTTTTAAACCTGGCCAAGGCATCCGCCGCTACTGTGGTATAAGAATGCCCTATATGCAGCTTGTCGCTGGGATAATATATCGGCGTGGTTATGTAATACGTCTTTGCCATTTAAATACCCTCCTATAAAAAATCTATAAAATAAAAGGCTCTCACCCCCAAGGGGCGAGAGCTCTCGCGGTACCACCCTTATTCGCCATTTCGGCCTCATTACAGACGACATTATTATCGCCCTGCACCATAACGGGTGCTCCCGTCTACGCCTACCAATGCCTCTTCGGCAATTCAGCGCAGCAGCTCCAGGACCATCTTCAGGTGTTATTGCCCGCGCCGGCTCTCACCTTTCCCGGCTCTCTTTAGCGGATTTAGACCTTACTCTTCCCTTCATCGCCACTTTAATATAATTTCCCATTTTCACCTCAATAATATACAATGATAGGGTTTTTGTCAAGGGAAACTGTGCATAATAAATTACAGTACAAATATAAGGAATAAAAGGAGCTGCATGTATATGGTCACACTAACCCCAAGCCACTGGATCTTTATAGCGACGATATTAGTCATACTGATTACTATGCTGTTGAGAAAAGACATATTGATACCGTGCATCGCAGGTATTTTTTTCACAGCCTTGGCAACCACCAACAGCGCGATCAAAGCCGTTCAGGCCATATACAGAAGTCTCATCATATCCGGTGAACAGCTGTGGAGTATTATCCTTATAATAGCCCTTATAGTAGCTATGGCTGAAGCCATAAGGGATACAGGTGCCGATTACATAATGACAAAACCTCTCCTAAAATACTTTGAAAGGCCTCTGTTCTCCTACGCACTCCTAGGGGCATTTACCATGGTCATCTCCCTGTTTCTATGGGCATCCCCTGCTTTAAGCCTTCTTTCCACCATGGTGGTGCCTGCTGTTCTAAAGACAGGGTTATCAAGAATGAGCACAGCTATGGCCATAAATATATTTGGGTTTGGCATAGCCATGTCCGGCGACTTTTTCCTTCAAGGAGCCCCTTCTATAACTGCCAGCGCCGCCGGAGTGCCTGTAGCCACTTTTATGAGAGAGAGTTTTTTGCTGTGGCTCACTATGTCGTCAGTCACTGCCATAGCGTCCTTCATTTACATATGGCTCGCATGGAAAAAAGGCAAAACCAACGAAGAGCCCCATGACCAACAAATCTCCAGGGACGCCAAGATAAGCAGAGCAAGCTATTTTATAGCCCTATTCACTCCAACGGCTTTTTTATTTGACATCGTGTTAATGATGGCGCTGAGGCTCAAGGGTCAATCCTCAGAATTGCTCATAGGCGGCACAGCCGTAATAATATTGATCCTGTCGCTTATCGCGCAATATAAATGGCAATCGCTGTTAAAAGTGACTGATTACATAAAAGAAGGCTTTACAACCAGCATAAAAATATTCGCTCCCGTCATCGTCATAACAGGCTTTTTCCTGCTAGGCAACCAGGATACAGCCAGGGAAATACTAGGAAAAGGAGCCCATGGCCTTCTGGTGGACGTGAGCAAGTACCTGTCAGGCATCATCCCTTTAAACAAACAAACAGCGGCTCTCATGCAGGTAGCCATAGGTGCTTTTACAGGGCTATCGGGATCAGGCTTTGCCGGACTGCCGCTAGTGGGATCCCTATCAAGGACTTTTCATAGCATAACCCAAGGCAACACCGTGACCCTGGCCGCTCTAGGGCAGCTAGCATCCATATGGGTGGGCAACGGTACCCTCGTACCCTGGAGCGTGATAGCCGTATCAGGGCTGTTAAAAGTGGATTCAGTTCAGCTGGTTAAAAACAACCTCATACCTGTCATCATAGGCTTTATAGCCACTTTTATCGTAGCCACATTGCTGTTATAATATAATGGTATATAATTCATATCGATGGTGATCGTATGGAACAAAACGAAGTAGTAGACGATATAGGCTATGGCCTTAAGATAATTCAAAAGCGCAAAGGGGTTAAATTTGGCATAGATGCCGTTTTGCTTTCCCATTTTGTTACCGTAAAAAAACACGACTCGATAGCAGACCTGGGCACAGGGTGTGGAATTATACCTCTTTTGCTATACGGAATACACCGCGGCTACATAACCGTTACAGGGATAGAAATCCAGCCATCATATGCAGACATGGCACAAAGGAGCGTAAAATTAAACAGGTTAGAAGACCACATAAGGATAATAAAAGGGGACTTAAAAGAGGCCTCCCGCATACTGGGCTCACAAAACTTTGACGTAGTGATCACAAATCCTCCTTACAGGAAAGCTTCAGACGGGAAAATAAGTCCTGATGACGAACGGGCTATAGCCAGGCATGAGATCTTATGCACCCTTGACGACATAATCAAAGCCGCCAATACCCTGTTAAAATACAGAGGGAAATTTGCCATGGTACACCTGCCGGAGCGATTACCTGAAATAATGTGCGCAGTAAAAAAATACTCTTTAGAGCCCAAGCGCATGAGGCTTGTTTATCCTTACAGCCAATCGCCCCCCAGCCTTATGCTCCTCGAGTGCATAAAAGGGGGCAACCCTCAGTTAAACATCTTGCCTCCTCTCGTGGTGTACCGAGAGGACGGAAGCTATACCGATGAGATATTGGATATATACGGGAAATCCTGAAGAAAGATAAAAGGGGAGATTAAAATGGCAAATTGGGGGATTCTATACTTATGTCCCACCCCTATAGGCAACATGGAAGATATAACCCTGAGGACTTTAAATGTGTTAAAAACCGTAGACGTCATCGCTGCAGAGGACACCAGACACACTATTAAACTGTTAAACCATTACGGCATATCCAAGCCTCTCATAAGCTACCATGAGCACAACGAAAAAAGCCGTTCACAGGAAATCATAAAGACCCTTAAAAATGGAAAATCAGTAGCTCTCGTATCCGACGCTGGCATGCCTTTGATATCAGATCCCGGACAGGAGCTAGTAAAGCTGGCAATAGATGAGGGTATAAAAGTAGTACCTTTACCAGGACCTTCCGCTGCTTTAACCGCCCTTATCGCCTCAGGTATCGCCACGAGACGCTTTTGCTTTGAAGGTTTTCTACCCGAAAACAAAAAAGAGCGCCAAAAAATCCTAGAGGAACTCAAATCAGAAAGGCGCACGATAATAATATACGAATCCCCCCATCACCTGGCAAAAACCCTTAGGGATCTTTTTAGCTCACTGGGCAATCGCAAAATAACAGTGGCCCGAGAGCTTACAAAAATCCACGAAGAATTCTTTCACGCCGACTTAAGAAGTGCCCTGGAGCACTTTAGCCAAGAGGTGAAAGGGGAATTCGTATTGGTACTTGATGGAAATCAAGAACCTGCCCAAGAAAATTGGAATAATCTGTCCATCTTAGATCATATAAATCTTTACATGTCATCAGGCATGTCTAAAATGGAGGCGATTAAAAACGTCGCCAGGGATAGAAATATGCCCAAAAGCGAGGTTTATAAGCACGCTATTGACAAATAGCGCTATTTTATGACAGTATTTTTTAGTTCTTCAATGCAAGAAGGGCATATATTCTTCCCTTTGTAATTTATAACTCCCTTTGCATCACCGCAAAAGATACATGCTGGTTCATATTTTTTCAATATAATACTGTCTCCATCGACGTAAATCTCAAGGGCGTCTTTTTCATTGATGTTCATCGTCCTCCTGAGCTCAATGGGTAAGACCACCCTTCCCAGCTCATCCACCCTTCTTACAACACCTGTCGATTTCATTTTCCCCTCTCCTTTCATGTTTGTATAATATAATACATATTTCGACATGGTTTCCAATATATAATACCAGTTTTTACAATTAGAGTCAACACTTTTTTTCACTTTGCAGTAAAAAATCATAAATAAATTACGCCCTTCATATAAATAACCAGGTGATCGCCTTGATAAATACCATATGGTTTCTCCTCATATTTCTGAGCCTGGTAATAGGGTCAATAAATGGAAGGATTGATCAGGTGGTAAATGCAGCTGTGGAATCTTCCACAAAGGCTGTAGAAATGGCCCTAGGCCTTATAGGGGTTATGTCTTTATGGCTGGGAATAATGAAAATAGCGGAAAAAGAAGGGTTGATACAAAGCCTCTCCCACGTCATAATGCCTTTTATCAGGAGGATCTTCTCAGACATACCGCCGAACCATCCATCTATCGGAGCCATGGTGATGAACATATCGGCTAACATGCTGGGATTAGGCAATGCCGCTACCCCTTTTGGCATAAAGGCCATGAAATTGCTCCAGGAGCTAAACCCTCACAAAGATACCGCCACTGACGCCATGTGCACCTTTCTCATAGTAAATACAGGCTGTATCCAGTTGTTACCCACCACTATCATAGCCATCAGGGCCGCTGCTGGTTCTAAAGACCCAATGGAAATTGTAAGCGGTGTAATTATAACCTCTACCTTAACGCTGGTATGTGGCATCTTTATCGCAAAGTCCTTTGAAAAAGACAGGTGATGAAATATGACCGCTCTTCAGATCATATCCCGCTGGACCATACCACTCATTTTGTTTATTGTACTCCTCGCAGGCCTTTTAAAAAAAGTGCCCCTTTATGAGGTCTTTATTGAAGGTGCAAAGGAAGGGTTTGATACCGTAGTCAAGATAATACCGCCACTGATAGCTATGTTTGTAGCTATAAACATGTTCAGAGCATCAGGTGCCCTGGATGCTATCGTCAAATTTTTATCGCCTATCACGTCACTGATAGGAATGCCTGCAGAAGCACTCCCTTTAGCCCTCATGAGACCCCTCTCAGGAGGAGCATCTTTGGGAATAGTTTCAGATCTGTTGAAAAATTACGGCCCCGACTCTACCGTTGGCAGAATGGCCTCTATCATGTACGGTTCCACGGAGACAACTGTGTATGTCCTCACGGTGTATTTCGGCGCAGTAGGTATAAAAAACATACGATATGCCCTCTTAGCAGGACTACTCACAGACCTGTGCAGCATAATCCTTGCCGTGCTGATAACTCACGTGATGTTCGGTTGACATATCATTATCCTTCCTATATCATTATATGTGAAGTCCTGTTAAAAAGGAGAGTAGCGATGAGGGCATATCTTTTGGATTTTGACGGCACAATGACCGTAGAAGATGTGGGAGACGGGATAATAAAAAACTTCGCCAAAGATGGATGGCAAGAATATTTGGAACTGTGGGTACAGCGCAAAATAACCACTGAACAATGCGCAAAGGGACAATGGGAGTTGATAGAAGGACCATCCCAGCAGCTTTACGATTACATCCAGTCAAGGGAATTGGATCCGTACCTACCAGAATTCTTGCAATACTGCAAGCAAGAGAATTACGCTGTGTATATAAACAGCGATGGCTTTGATTTTTATATAAAGCGAATACTGGAAAAATACCATCTCGACTTAAAGGGCTATTATAACCATCTGTCATGGGACGGCAACAGATGGTGTTTTGACTTTCCTTTCTCTGACAGCCAGTGTAAATTATGCGGAAACTGTAAAGCCAATAACGTAAAAAAACTTAAAGACAAAGGTTATGAAGTGGTATACGTGGGAGACGGCTATTCAGATAGATGCGCCTGTAGCTACGCTGATACGGTTTACGCTAAAAACCATTTATTGCAATACTGTATCGACATGGGCCTTCCCCACATACCCTTTAATAATTTCAAAGATATACTGGAAGGCGAAAAAAAACGAGCAAAAACAGTATAAAGCGCTTGAGCTTAAAAGGGCGGAACAACCGCCTTTTTTATTTTCACATACTTGCATAATAATAAAATATGTTGTATAATTATACATAACATGCGGGGAGCATGGGGAGGAGATAACTTGAATCTTTTAAACCGTTCGTTACTTACGCTTAAAGAGTACACTCAGGAAGAAATCACATATCTTTTAGATTTAGCTGACAAAGTAAAAGAGGAAAGGCGAAAAAAAATCGTGCATCAGCGATTTATAGGCATGACGCTGGCCATGATATTCGAAAAACGCTCTACCAGGACCCGGTGCGCCTTTGAAACCGCTTTTGGAGAGGAAGGCGGCCACGCCGTATTCTTATCCACCGACGACATCCAGTTAGGCGCAAAAGAATCCATAGAAGACACTGCCAGGGTACTGGGCAGGATGTTTGACGCTATAGAGTTTAGAGGCTATAAGCAGGAGACCGTAGAAACTCTAGCGAGGTACGCAGGAGTGCCAGTTTACAACGGGCTTACAGATATGTACCACCCCACACAGGTGCTGGCAGACCTCATGACATTGCGAGAAGAATTTGGCAGATTAAAAGGCCTCAAACTCGTCTATATAGGCGACGGCAGAAACAACATGGCCCATTCACTAGCTATTGGATGCGCAAAGATGGGAATTGACTACGTAATAATAAGCCCAAAAGAGTTGTTCCCCGATCAAAGCTTCGTGCAGGAAATGAGGGAAATCGCTGAAAAAAGCGGCGCTTCTATCACGGTGACATCCCAAATAGAAGGCAACATCGCTGGGGCAGACGCTATTTACACCGACGTATGGGCATCCATGGGAGAAGAATCAAAAGCCTCTGAACGCATTAAGCTGCTCACTCCATACAAGGTAGACAAAAAAACAATGGAGATGACCCAAAATAGAAACTGCATATTCATGCATTGTTTGCCCGCAGTAAAAGGTCAAGAGGTGAGCTTTGACGTAATAGAAGGCCCTGCCTCAAGGGTATGGGATGAAGCTGAAAATCGCAAACACACTATAAAAGCGCTTATGTTGGCGACATTAGGAAAAGCCTGACAGTTGTCAGGCTTTTAAAAATCCAACGACTCCAGATCACTGGTGTCGCAGTCGTAATCCTCATCGTATTTGTTTACAACGACCACCTCGTCGGTATTAAAGTACTTGTATATCTCAATGCCATCCTCTTTTATTATCTTCACCTTCACCTTCCTGCTTATGGCGTTGATCTCGCATATAGTACCCGTTTCATCATCTGGGGTCATAACCAGGTCATTTACGCGCGGCAGGGTCTCTAAAAGCTGTTCATAACAGGGTTGCTCAAAATTAAGGCAGCACATAAGCCTTCCGCACAAGCCCGAGATCTTAGACGGATTTATAGTGAGCCCTTGATCCTTCGCCATCTTTATCGAGACAGGTTCAAATTCTCCCAGGAAAACTTTACAGCATAGCGGCCTTCCACACGGTCCCATACCCCCAACGATCTTGGCTTCATCTCTTACGCCTATCTGCCTGAGCTCAATTCTGGTTTTAAACACCGACGCCAAATCCTTTACCAGATCCCTGAAGTCCACCCTGCCTTCAGCCGTAAAATAAAAAATTATCTTGTTGTTATCAAAGGTGTACTCTACGTCCACCAGTTTCATCGCCATGCCGTGCTCTTGAATTTTTTTAAGGCAAATGTCAAAAGCCTTTTTTTCCCTCTCCTTGTTTTCGGCGTAGTGTATCTTATCTTCATCAGTAGCTACCCTTATGACCTTTTTTAAAGGCATCACGATCTCATCGTCAGCTACTTCCATCTCGCCCATAACCACTTCTCCAAATTCCACACCTCTTATGGTTTCAACTATGACGCAATCCCCTTTTTTTATACTCAACCCATCGGGATCAAAATAATAGGTCTTACCTGCTTTTTTAAACCTTACACCTATAACCTTAGCCATATCTACACCAACTCCTGTAAACCGATCACCATATCTTCCATGGTGGAAAAGAAATTTACGTATTTATTAATCCGTCGCCTTGCCTGCTCTATCAACTTTATAGATTTTACCAAGGCCTTTAGGGATAATCTCAGCGAAATAGATTTGGCCTCTTCTAACTTATCCCCATTGCTTATTATATCATACATCCCCAGCTTTGCATATATCAAATCCATATACCATAATTGCAATAAATTCAATATATCGTCAATGTGATCCTGCCTGCTCTGCAGCTTTTCCACGTCTTCAATGCTCTTAAGCATCTGTTTGTCCAGTACATGGCAGAAAATCCCCCAGGTAACCTCTCTTATCTCATCAAATTCTGCCGAGGTGGACACAGCCAGCGCCCTGGATACCGATCCTCCTGACAAGCTGGCGGCAAAAGCCGCCTTGGTCGGGTGGATTCCGTGGCTTTTTACAAGTATATCCGCTATATCCTTTTTGCTCAACGGGCCAAAGTGAAATACAATGCATCGGGAACGAATAGTAGGTAAAAGGGAACTTAAGCTGTTACACGTCAATACGATAACCCCATAGGAGGGCGGTTCCTCCAGAACCTTCAAAAAGGCGTTCTGGGCCTCTGCCGTCATTTTTTCCGCATCTCTTACAATGTACACCTTGCGACCGGACCCAGACGGCACTATATTTATATCCCCTCTAAGCCTTCTTATATCTTCAATTTTTATGGTCTTCTCATCAGTCTGAAAGACCTTTATATCCAGTGAACAAGCGACAGCATTGGCCATAGCCAATGCTGTCGCAAATTTCCCCACACCCTCAGGGCCTTCAAATATATACGAGCTGGCTATCCTACCAGATTGTATCGCCTTAACCAAAGCCTTTATCACTGTTGTATGCCCTGTTATACTGTCAAAACCCATAACCACACCCCTCAAGCGTATAAATCTACCAGCATACCCCGTATATCATCCATCATCTTGACCAATTCTATCACGTCTTTATTGTCCTGAATAAACTGTTGGGCCATCATATCCAGCTTCTCTTCTACTTTTTCCACCACAATGTAAACCTTTCTTCGGCCTTTATAGTCCATGGACTCCCTTCTAAACAACTCATAGCCTTTTACCACTTCTGATAGAAATTCTTTAACCAGCTTTTTGTACTCAATTAAACGCTCTATACCGGGGTTTTCTTTAAAAGCCTTACTCACCTCATCAATGTGCGACAGCAATTTATTTAACCTCTCGCCGTGGACCCTCTCAGCGGCATTATGAAACTCCCTCTCAAATAACCCAGCAGGATTACCAGCTCTTGCACCTTCTTTAGCTGCTGGAGAAGAGATCGCCGTCTTAACTGTCAGCGGATCTACCCTCATCCTCACACCTTCTTAAACTTATCTACGTCTACCACAAATATAGTAGCGCCTCCTATTGTGACCTCTACAGGCTGCGAGTAAAACATGCCTGTGGTACCTCCCGCCGGCGGCACTGACGTGATATACTGGTCTCTGGTCTTGCAAACCCTCTCGATTATATCTATGACAGCATCCACCTTGTCCTCTTCAATTCCTATTAAAAGCGTGGTGTTGCCTGACCTCAAAAACCCCCCTGTGGTAGCTAGCTTGGTAAAGCTAAAACCTTCCTCTGTCAGCTTATTCATCAATTTATGGGAATCCTCATCCTGCACAATAGCGATAATGAGTTTCACAACAATCGCCTCCCCATTTTATTTTTGATTATGGACAATACATCCTCAAAAACCTGTTGAACGCCCTGCGCTGCGTCCACAACTTTAATCCTCTCCGGTTCTCGGTCTGCCAGATAAAGATAGCCTTCTCTCACCTTTCTGTAAAAATCCAGCTGTTCGCTTTCCAGCCTGTCTAATTTTTTTAGCCTGGCTTTGGCTACCATGGGATCCAAATCTAAAAGGATAGTCACATCAGGCTTTAAATCCCCTAATGCCATAGTATTCAGCTGATACACCGCCTGCAACCCTAAACCCCTAGCTATGCCCTGGTAAACCAAGCTGGAATCTAAAAACCTATCGCATATAACTATATTTCCTTTGTCTAAAGCCGGCTTTATTACCTTTTTTACCAGTTCCGCGCGAGAAGCCGCATAAAGGTAAGCTTCGGTTTCAGGAGCCATCGCATTTTCTTTATCCAATAAAATCTCTCGTATTTTTTCTGAAACAGGCGTGCTACCAGGTTCCCTTACCAAAATTATACCATATTTTAAATTTTTTATAAAGTCTGAAATTAATTTTATCTGAGTGGTTTTACCAGACCCATCTATACCTTCAAACGTGATAAACACGCGTATCCGCACTCCTTAACCTCGATATTTTAATATATATTACCACAAAAGAGCGCTGCAAAAAAGCCTTCAATTTTGCATTGTATGGCGCCGACCTTTGATGATATAATAAAATAAATTGTATACAGGGGGTATACCATGCATTACACAAGCACCAGAGATGCGAAAAAATCTTTCAATTCCGCTGATGTAATAAAGGCAGGGATTTCACCGGATGGTGGCTTGTTTTTACCCGAGTACATACCTAAAATGAGCAAAAGCCAGCTACAGCATATGATAGACAAGGACTACAGGGGTAGGGCCTCAGATATAATGCAAATGTTTCTCACGGATTTTAAGGAGCAGGAAATAGGTGCGATGATATCTACGGCATATCATCCCGCAAAATTTGACGATGAGCTCATCGCGCCGCTCCGCCAACTAAACCAAAACACCCACATCCTGGAATTGTGGCACGGCCCTACATGCGCTTTTAAAGACATGGCCCTTCAGGTTCTCCCACATCTTTTGGTGAGGTCAGCTCAAAAGACCGGCGATGCCAGCACCTTTGTTATCCTCGTAGCCACATCCGGCGATACAGGAAAGGCTGCGCTGGAAGGCTTTGCCGACGTAAGTGGAACCCGTATAATCGTGTTTTACCCCGAACAGGGCGTAAGCACCATGCAGAAGCTTCAGATGATAACCCAGAAAGGCGATAATGTAGCTGTAATAGGGGTTGCAGGCAATTTTGATGATGCTCAGACAGGGGTTAAAGCCATATTCAACGACAGAGGGTTTAACGAAAGATTAAGCGAAAGAAGTATTAAGCTATCATCAGCCAATTCCATTAACTGGGGAAGGCTTCTGCCGCAGATCGTCTATTATGTCTCCGCCTATGTGGACCTGGTTAAATCAGGGCATATCAAAATGGGCGAAAAAGTAAACGTGGTCGTCCCAACAGGCAACTTTGGAAACATACTGGCAGCATATTACGCCAGAGAAATGGGAATTCCCATCGGCAAGCTTATATGTGCATCCAACGCCAACAAAGTGCTTACAGACTTCATAAGGACAGGTGTATACGACAGGAGAAGGGATCTTAAAAAGACCATCTCGCCTTCCATGGATATATTGGTATCCAGCAATCTAGAAAGGCTTTTATTTGAGCTGTACAATAGAGATGACCATAAAATCAGGCAGATGATGCAACTCCTCATGGAAAAAGGCGTGTACCAAATAGACACCCCTGTGCTAGAGAAGCTACAATCGATATTTTACGCTAATTACGCTGATGACTATGCTACCATGAAGAGCATAAAAATTACGTATGATAAGTACCATTATGTGGTGGATACCCACACAGCCGTGGGCCTAAAGGTCCTGGAGGATTACAGAAAAGAAACAGGGGATGAGACCATAGCCGTTGTGGCATCAACCGCCAGCCCGTATAAATTCCCTAAAAGTGTACTTTCTGCACTCAATGTGCCTATTGAGGCCGATCAGGATGAGTTCTCGCTTTTGGAAATCCTATCGGATATCAGCAGATTAGCCATACCTGACAGCCTTAAAAAACTCAAAGGAGCAGAAATCCGCCATAAAACAGTATGCAAAAAAGACGAGATGAAAGAAACGGTCGCAAATACGCTCTCCGTATGATATGAAAACCAAGGATCCAAAAGTCTTAAAAGGAGGACACCACAGGAATGGATAAAGCGTCCTCTTTTTTTATTCCCTGTACCCTTTCATACCTCCCTATACACTCAATGGCCTCTTTTGTTATCATCTCTCCGGGGCAGAGGACAGGTATTCCAGGAGGGTATGGCACAATAAAATCGCCGCAAATCATACCTTCGGCTTGATCCAGCGGCACTTCTGCTTTTGGCGAATAATAAGCCTCTCTCGGAGCAAGCGCCATCGGTGGCAAAGGAATATCCACATTTTCCACAGGTAAATGCCCTCTTTTAGGGAACTTTTGGGCCATGTCCATGAGGGCCTTTTGCAATGCGCCCACAGTGGAATTGTCATCAGCCATCGTTATCATGGCCAGCCCGTTATACGGGTCTGACATCTCCAGCTGTACCTTATACTGTTCCCTCAATACCTTTTCAATGTGGTATCCACTGTATCCCCAATGGGACATGCTTATTATAAGCTTTGTGGTATCAAAGCCAGCAATTCCATATCGGCCTATCATCTCATCCCCAGGGCACACAATACCCACATCCTTTAATCGCTGTCGTATCTCTACAGCCAAATCAATAGCCACTTCCAGCATATCCTTGCCCTTTTCCTCCATCAACGCCCTAGCATAGTCCAGGGACGCCATGAGCATATAAGAAGGGCTGGTGGACTGTACCACCCTCAATGCCTCCCTCACCCGCTCTATGTTCACCCTATCGGACTTCACATGGAGATAAGCTGTTTGAGTAAAAGCACACAATGTCTTATGTGCGCTTTGCACAGCCATATCAGCTCCCTGGGCAATGGCATCATCAGGTAATCTTTTGCTGAAATGAAGATGGGCGCCATGAGCTTCATCCACCAGCAGTAGCTTACCCCTCTTGTGTACTTCATCGGCAATAGACTTTATATCAAGGCAAAAGCCGTAATAATTGGGACTGGTGATGACCACGGCCTTAGCTTCAGGGTACATATCCATGGCATGGGCGATATCTCGGGAAGTTATACCCATGGCTATACCGTACTCTCTGCAAAAATATGGCATTACATAACAGGGCCTTATGCCGCCAAGTATTAACCCGTTGTACACCGATCTGTGGCTGTTTCTCATAACGATGGCGGTATCGCCAGGGTTTAAAACGCTTAAAATCATAGCGTACACCCCGGCTGTAGAGCCATTTACTATAAAAAAAGTGTAATCAGCCCCAAAAGCTCGAGCAGCCAATTCTTCTGCCTCTTTTATAGGTCCTTCAGGGTAATGGAGGTTATCAAGGCCCGGGACTTCGGTGGCGTCCATTTTCGCCATGTCTTGTGCAAAACTAAAGCCTTTTAACTCCTTGCCACAAGCCTTTATAAAACCCC
Source organism: Caldanaerobius polysaccharolyticus DSM 13641 (assembly GCF_000427425.1). Classification (NCBI taxonomy): domain Bacteria; kingdom Bacillati; phylum Bacillota; class Clostridia; order Thermoanaerobacterales; family Thermoanaerobacteraceae; genus Caldanaerobius; species Caldanaerobius polysaccharolyticus. Next base: position 903,584 of record NZ_KE386494.1, read on the forward strand.
TGCCCTGTTTATGCCCTGGCATGTGCATGGGCACAATGCCTTGTTGCACGTAATCTTCCAGCGCTTCTAAAATGGGTATACGCATTTTTACATCCCTTACCTCTTTTTAGCCGTGTGCTCAATCAAATCCAGTATAACCTTTGTGGCATCGCCAATCTGGCTTTTTTCCATCGCTTTAATATACTGAAGCCGATTTTCATATAGCTGATTTACCTTTTCCAGTAAGACCTTCTCGGTGGCTTCCTCTTCCTGTAGCACCATGCTGTAACCCTGTTTTTCAAAAGAACGGGCGTTCAATATCTGATCGCCTCTGCTGGCTTGCTTTGACAGAGGTATTAAAAGAGCCGGCTTTCTAAGCGCCAGTAGTTCAAATAGGGCATTGGCTCCTGCCCTTGAAATGCATATATCTGCTGCAGCCATAACCGAAGGTAGCTCCTCCGATATAAACTCAAATTGTTTATACCCGCTTAATTTTTCTAGCTGTTGGTCCATATTCCCTTTGCCACATATATGTACGACCTGAAATCTCCGGAGCAAATCAGGAAGTATGGCCCTTACCAGGCTGTTTATCTTTACAGAGCCTAAGCTACCGCCAATCACCAGCAGCACAGGCTTTTTAGACGTAAAACTGCAAAAGGCAAGCCCTTCTTCCCTGGACCCTTTAAGCAACTGACTTCGCACCGGGGTACCTGTTAAAATCCCCTTTTTTTCAGGCAAATGCCGCATGGTCTCAGGAAAGGTGGCACAAATCTTCGTGGCAAAAGGTAGGGAAATTCTATTGGCAAGGCCAGGCGTTATGTCCGACTCATGAAGTATTACAGGAATTTTATTGATCCATGCGCCTATAACCACCGGAACGGACACAAACCCTCCTTTAGAGAAAACCACATCGGGCTTTAGCCTCCTCAAGAGCATAGTAGCCTGTAATACACCCTGTAATACCAGCAGAGGATCTGTTAAATTCTTAAGAGAAAAATACCTGCGCAGTTTTCCCGTAGAAATTTTGTAATAGGGGATATTAGTTTTTTCTACCAGCTCCCTTTCGATACCATTATAACTGCCTATGTAGGCGATATCCCAATTCCGCCGCCGTAACTCCGGCACCAGCGCCAGATTAGGCGTCACATGGCCAGCACTACCTCCTCCAGTCAGGACAACCTTTTTCACATTTTAAGCCCCTTTCCATAACTCTATTATATATATTTGTATTTTTATTCTATCATGCCAGGACAATAGACAGCAAGTTAAGATAAAAAAAGGCTGTCAGCATATCACTCCTGCCAACAGCCTTTTGCGGCTCTACAGATTTATGCACAACGAACAAGCGCCTCTATCAGGCACTATCCTCGTACCCAGTTGCTCTACGCTGTACGTTGCGCTATCCACGGATTTTATCTCCTTTATCCCCCTCAAGACCACGCTCCACGGTTTGGTAGCCCCTTGAACCTTTACCTCAATGACATCTTTTGCTCGCTTTGCCGTGAATTCGACCTCAGGCCAACCGTCTGTACTGTACACCGTGGTGGATGCACAAGCCCCATCTTGTAGCTCAAATACCTGAAAAACCACGCCATCAGCGTAATCGTAGTCCGGTCTACTATCCTCATGCCCTGTAGCTATAACGCTATTGGGGCGCACCATGAGGGGTATGCTCATGTAACCGTGCTTTTCTCTTCTCCAGCAGCCTCCTTCTACCACCTCACCGGTAAAGTAGTTAGTCCACCTACCCTGAGGCAGGTAGTAAACCGCCATACCCTCTTCGTTGAATATGGGAGCAACAAGCAGAGAATCGCCCAGCATGTACTGCTTATCCAGATAATAGCAGGTGGGGTCATCAGTAAACTCTAGAACCATCGCTCTCATCACAGGGATGCCTTTATAGGCCGCTTCGCACGCCGCGCTGAACAGGTACGGCATAAGACTGCACTTCAATTTTGTAAAGAAGCGTAAAACGTCTACAGCTTCCTCGTCGTACAGCCACGGTACCTTGTACGCTTTGCTGCCATGAAGGCGGCTGTGAGAAGATAAGAGCCCAAATGCTACCCATCTTTTGTATATATCCGGAGTAGCCGTGCTCTCAAACCCCCCTATGTCGTGGCTCCAAAATCCAAAACCTGATAAACACAAAGATAAACCTCCGCGCAAGCTCTCAGCCATGGATTCATACGTTGCGTAGCAATCCCCGCCCCAATGCACAGGAAATTGCTGGCTGCCAGCCGTAGCCGATCTGGCAAACAACACGGCATTCCCTCTGCCAAATCTCTCGCATAAAACATTGTACACAGTCCTGTTGTACAGATATGTATAATAATTGTGCATCTTTTCAGGGTCTGAGCCGTCGTAATACACGACGTCTGTGGGGATTCTCTCTCCAAAATCTGTCTTAAAGCAATCCACTCCCATATCCAGCAGCCTTCTCAATTTACTGGCATACCATTCACATGCCTCAGGATTGGTGAAATCCACTATACCCATGCCTGGCTGCCATAAATCCCACTGCCACACATCGCCATTGGGCCTCTTTAATAAATACCCTTTCTCCATGCCCTCATCAAACAGCCTGGATTTTTGCGCAATATACGGATTGATCCATACGCATATCTTAAGCCCTCTCTCCTTGAGGCGCTTTAGCATGCCCTCAGGATCAGAAAAATACCTCTCATCCCATTCAAAATCACACCACTGGAACTCCTTCATCCAGAAACAATCAAAGTGGAAGACGTGAAGTGGCACATCTCTTTCAGCCATACCATCAATAAATCTGGTAACGGTTTTCTCATCATAATCCGTCAAAAAAGACGTGGTCAACCAAAGGCCAAAAGACCAGGCTGGCGGTAACGCTGGCCTTCCAGTAAGCGCCGTGTAATTCACCAGTACCTCTTTCATGGAAGGACCATTGATCACATAGTATTCCAGGTATTCGCCTGGAACGCTGAACTGAACCTTGGATACCCTTTCAGAGGCTATTTCATAGGAGACACAACCAGGATCGTTGACAAAAACGCCGTAACCTTTATTGGTTATATAAAAAGGTATGTTTTTGTACGCCTGTTCACTGCTGGTACCCCCATCTCTGTTCCATATATCCACTACCTGCCCGTTCTTAACAAAAGGAGTGAAACGTTCCCCCAATCCATATACACATTCATCTACACCCAAATCCAGCTGTTCCCGCATATACACGTCGCCATTCTGAGACGTAATGTACGCCATGCTCTTATAGCCGCTGCCAGTAATGCGCTTATCGCCGCTGTAAAAATCCATGGCCCAACCGCCTGTCTTTTTGATTTTAACAGTCAAAGTCCCGCTGGTAAGACTGACAAAGTCATCACCTTCTTGAATGTCAACTTTTACATCATCTTGTTTGTTGATAGTAAACTCAGGACCTCTCCTGCGCCTTCCCTTAAAGTGATACGCTTGTACGCATATTATATTTTCTCTCGGAGAAGAAATCCTTACAGTCAATAAAGGACCTGCTAAAGTATCCCCTCTATCCCTCAGGTGGAAATACGGCACGTATACCGTAATAGAGTTTTCACCTATCTCAACGCTATTGACCTCTGCAGCGCCGTAAATGTTAAACCCTTTCCTTATAAGCCAGTTGCCGTCTGTAAACTTCATAAACCTCCTCCTCCCCTCATAGAATAGCATTATTATACCATATTCGACGTCTTTAAAACAAACCGCTTAACCCTTTATCCCTGTCATGACAACCCCTTCTATAAAATACCGCTGGGCAAACAAGAATATAACTATTATGGGAACCAGTGTAAACACCGACGCCGCCATCAGCAGATCATACCTAGTCTGATATACTCCCCTAAATGCCGCCAGGCCCAGTTGAACCGTAAACAAATCCTGGCTGTTAAGATAAATCAGCGGACCCATAAAATCATTGTATACACCTTGGAATGTGAAAACCGTTAGTGTTGCTATAATCGGCTTGGACAGAGGCAAAAATATTTGCCACCAAATTCTAAATCTCGAACAACCGTCTATAATGGCGGCATCCTCCAAATCCTGAGGTATCGTCAGAAAAAACTGTCTCAGGAGGAAAATCGCAAAAGCACTCCCAAATAACCCAGGCACAATTAATGGCTTAAGTGTGTTTATCCATCCCAGGGTTCTAAACATGATGAATTGCGGTATTATGGTCACCGTCCCAGGTACCATCATAGACGCTAAGAAACCCATGAATATAAAATTCTTCCCAACAAAATCTATGCGCGCAAAAGAATAAGCAGCTAGTGAAGAAATTACAACTGTCGAGATGGTTACAGGTATAACAATCCGCATTGTATTATAAAACATCAATGTAAAATTTAGTCCTCCCGCGTGCCACGCTTGCCTGTAATTTTCCCAATGCCATATACTCGGTATCCATTTGGGTGGAAACAAAAATATCTCGCTCTGATCTTTAACCGAAGTGGTAAACATCCAGAAAAAAGGAACCAGGCTTATCAGCGCGCCAATAGTCAAAACTGTATACGCAACTATATCTCTGTAAGCTGTCTTTTTTCTCATAAAACCATCCTCCATATTCACATATCATATTGCACTCTTCGTCCAAATAACCGGTCTTGCAGCGCCGTTACGACGAAAATCAATATAAACATAACCATAGCTATAGCGCTGGCATATCCCATCTTGTTATACTGGAAGGCGTTGGACCATAAATAATACGCCAATGTATAAGTTGAATAACCAGGGCCTCCACTTGTCATTATATACACTTCCCCAAATACCTGAAAAGCTCCGATAATGGCAGTAACCACTATGAAAAATGTCGCCGGCGTTAAAAGGGGAAGGGTAATATACCATATCTTTTGGAACGGAGTTATTCCATCTAATTCTGCCGCTTCATAAAGCTGCCTTGGTATTCCCTGTAAACCGGCTAAGAAAATAAGCATATTCCATCCGGCATTTTTCCATATCGCCATGATAGCAATACTCGGCAAAGCTAATTTAGAATCAGTAAGCCATCCCAGAGGTGCAATCCCTAACTTTGATAATACATAATTAATCAAGCCAAAATCAGGATTATAAAGCCAGACAAAGAGAAGCGCCACGCTGAGCAGCGGGCTTATCACTGGAATATAATAAATACTGCGGTAAATCGCAATTCCCCTCAAAGGGAGGTTCATAAGCAAAGCTAGGACAAATGAAAGCACAATAGAAGCTGGTACATAATATACCACCCATAGCAGCGTATTTTTCAAGCTAATCAAAAATACCTGGTCGTGAAATAGGTTTATGTAATTGCCGATGCCAATAAACTTTGGGGGATTGAGTATGTTCCAATCATAAAAGCTTATGACAATCGACGCTATCATGGGGTACAACATAAATGCAAGAAACCCAAAAAGCGCTGGAGCGATAAAAAGATAACCCGCTATATTATCTCTAAGTCTTTTTTTAATAGGTCTATGGCTCTTTACAGTAATCTTAACGGTTTTTATGGACATATCAGCATTTTGCAAAGTAGTTCACCTCTTCAAAAATTAATATTACTAAAGCATACATCAGCTCATGAAAAATTTATTATCAGGAACTGATGTATGCTTCATAAAACTACTTAAAAAGATTTGCGTTTGCACCTTTATCTATATTCTCAGCGGTTTGCTCAACAGTCTGTTGCCCATTGTAAAGTTTATCTAGCTCAGGTTCGATATACTTTGTATCGTATTCGGTAAATTTAGTGGAGTAATAAGCATTATACTCTGTTCCCGTCCTATCAAGATAATTGGCTGCTGCTTTGAAAGGAGCAGGATCAGGTGGTGACGTAACAAACGATGGATCATCCAAATACTTAGTGTAAGGCGGTAGTGCCAACCCCAAACTCGCTACTTTTTTCAAAGCGTCTTTACTGAGCAGATAGCGTATAAGTGTAAGCGCTTCCTCCTTATGCTTAGAATTCGCACTTATGCCAAACATCCCGCAATTAACTGGTGAATAACGCTGTCCATTGCTTCCTTTAGGAAGCTCTACAGCCTCCCAGTTAAACTTTACAGACTGACGAAACGTGGGAGTCATCCATCGTCCCATTGGATACATAGCTACCTTTCCTGTCTCAAACATCTGCGATTGTCCTACGCCCATGGATTTCAGCGTAGACGGCGAAGGAGCTGCCTTATAAGTTACCATCAAATCGTAAAGTATTTTCAGCCCTTTCATAACACCGGGATCGCTGAAGTTAGACTTTCCATCCTTAAACCATTGGCCATTTTCTGTGCCAAGAAATAGCATCCATGGCCCCCACCATTCGTCAATTACAGTTCCCCATTGCTGCACCTTTCCATTTTGCTTCACTGTAAGCTTTCTCGCCAAATTGACAAAATCGTCCATTGTCCAATCCGATGTAGGCAAAGGAATTCCTGCCTTTTTGAAAATATCTACATTTACATACACAACCCATGGAGCAAAATCCTTGGGAATACCGTATTGTTTGCCTTCATATTGCCCGTACTTGAGCAATCCAGGAGGCATACCCTCTGTCAATTCAGGATACTTTTTTATGTAAGGATCAAGGTTCCACAGCATCCCTGCTTTTGCCCATTCAGCTCCTGTGGATTCATGAATATACAATACATCAGGAGGTGTCCCACCGGCAACCATGGTCTTAAGTTTGGTATCGTAATCCTGAGGCACGTATATGTAATCCACTTTTATATTAGGATAGGCTTTTTCAAAATCCGCCAATACCTGAGAATAAATATCGTGCTCTTCCTGATTCCCCCAACCCATAAAGCTTATAGTTACTTTACCACTACCCTGGCCTTTCTGACCTTTCGTGCTACTCGCTGTTTTGCTAGAACTACATCCTGAGACAATCATCAAGCTTACAAGCAGTACCACTATAAATAAATTCCATACCTTCTTCACCTTACCTCTCCCCTTTCTAAATCAGACCACCTAGCTTTTAAAAAATCTAAAATATAAATTTATCACTCCTCCTTTCTTACACCTTAACCTTTTGCAAAAAACCTTAATAAGTTACTAAAACGCTATCTCTTTTCACAGGTTATTTTATATCACAGGTAAAACATTTTCAAAGTTCAAATTTGGTCAAAATAGCCGAATATTCTCCGTTTTTTTTTTTTTTGAATTTTACTCACGCTTTCTCATTCTTCCTCCGCTTTTTATTTACATGAGTGAAAAACAACGGTTACACCTTAAAAATAAAAAATACAGGATTTACTCCATGGCAATCCTGTATTTCCCCTTAATGTGGTCTTCCCATATGGCTTTCATGCATTCCCGATAGTACTCATAATTTTCGTCCTCAGGGGATGTATTTATGATGTCATACTGGCACGATGCACATATGTACTTGTCAAAGACGTAGATACCATCGCTTTTTTCCTGACCGCAAATAAAACACATCTTATTTTCGTCCACACTATCATCCCTTTTAATTTTCTTTTTACATTATTATCTACCTTTATGATTGATTTTATTCATGAAAATTGGTTATGATAGTTATGATAATGATATATTTAAACAAAAGGAAGGGATATCGATATGAAAGAAGTTTTAATCGAAAAAATCGGCGAACTCAAAAAAATAGCGTTCGAGTTAAATGAATTCCTGTACGAAAACCCCGAAACAGGAAATCAGGAATTTGCAGCCTGCGAAAAAATATGCGAAGTATTGTCCCATTGGGACTTTAAAATCCAAAAAGGTTATCTAGGCATACCCACGGCGTTCAAGGCAATATATGGATGCGGTAAACCCTCTATAGCGTATCTTTGCGAATACGATGCCCTGCCTGAAATAGGTCACGGCTGCGGCCACAACATGATAAGCGCAATAAGCGTAACAGCAGCCATTGCGTTAAGAGAAATCATAGACACTATAGGCGGACAAGTCGCCGTATTTGGTTGCCCTGCAGAAGAGACCAACGGAGCCAAGGTAGCTATGGCAGAAAAAGGGGCTTTTAATGATATAGATGTAGCGCTAATGGTGCACCCTTCTGACGTCACAAGAGAAAGCGGCACTTCGCTAGCCATGGAAGCCCTTCAATTTGAATACCTGGGCAAAGCAGCTCATGCAGCAGACAACCCTGAAGACGGTATAAACGCCTTAGATGGCGTACTGCTTCTGTTCAACTCAATAAATGCTTTAAGACAACACGTAAAACCCGACGTGAGAATACACGGCATAATAAAAGAAGGAGGTATAGCCGCCAATATAATACCAGAGAGGGCTGTGGCGCAATTTTACGTAAGGTCGGAAAGCTCTTCGTACCTGAAGGAAGTCGTAAAAAAGGTTAAAGACTGTGCCCGCGGTGCAGCAATATCCACTGGATGCACTTTGAACATATCCAATTATGAACTCTCCTATGACAATATGATTACAAATAATACCCTCCAGGAGGTTTTCAATAAAAATCTACAAAGCACCGGAGTAAATGACATCCAGCCACCTAAAAAGCCGTCAGGTTCATCAGATATAGGCAACGTCAGCCACGTAGTTCCAGCTATACATCCTTATATAGGAATAGTCCAGGGCCACATTCCCTCCCACACCAGGGAATTCGCCTTGGCCACTCAGACGGATTACGCCAAAGAAATGCTGTTAAAAGCTGCCACAGCACTAGCTCTCACCGGATTTGACATAATAACCGATAAATCCCTATTGGATCGCATTAAAAAGGAATTCGCAGAATCTATTAAAGTGAAATAAGCCATTACTCCTTCTTCTCTTGTGGAGTGCCGTACATGTACGGCCTCTTTTCGTTTTTATCCATCTTATCATTTACGACCTTTTCAGCATCAAATTTGTCCAAAATGGGGATATTCATCAACCTTATAAATATATCAGCCCATTCTTCATGCTCATCACGAGCACCCAATCCTTTTTTGACAGCATTTACGTACTCGCCTACTTCTGATACGATCAAAGCTATAAGGTAAAACTTTAAAACTTTTATAGCAAACTGCTCTCCCCAATCTTTTGAAAGGGACGTATATATCATATCCCACTCTTTTTTAAAGCCTTTATCCATCAATAATTTATCAATCCTATCCTCTATCTCCTTTATCAAATTGCTTTCTCCTCTCTCTTTAACTTATAATAAAGCTCTACAATCTTTTTAAAATCCTGCCTCGTCAGATCAATCTTTGAAGCATCTCTGAGAATGGCGGCTGGATGAAATGTGGGGATGAGGTAAACCCCTTTCCGCTCAATGAGATTGCCTCTTATCTGGGTTATCCGAGCTTTGCGATCTATAATGTATTTCATCGCCGTAGCGCCAAGGCACACGATTATCCTGGGCGCTATAATAGCAACTTGATTCCTCAGATAAGGAAGACACGCTTCCGCCTCTTCATCAGTAGGCACCCTGTTGCCAGGTGGTCGGCATTTAACGATATTGGCGATATATACCTCTTCCCTTTTAAGGCCAACTTCAGCCATCAGCCTGTCCAGCAATTGACCAGCTCTTCCTACAAAGGGCTTCCCCTGCAGGTCTTCATCTTTACCCGGGCCTTCTCCCACAAACATGATATCAGCCCTCAAATTACCGTCACCAAATACCACGCTATTTCTGCCTTTGTGAAGGGGACATTTAATACAGTTCATGCATTCGTTGTAAAGGTCTTTTAGGTTTTTTAACGCCATTGAGCATCACCGCCTACCCTGGCCACTCCTGTCCTTATCGCAGCCGCGCTCACCGCCTTTTCCACAGCGTCGACTACCCTAGCATCAAACGCCGACGGTATTATGTAATCAGGCCTTAACTCGCTATCGCTGATAAGGGAAGATATGGCCTCAGCAGCAGCTATCTGCATGTCCTCATTTATGTCCTTGGCTCTTACCCTTAATGCCCCCTTAAATACCCCTGGAAATGCCAGGACATTGTTTATCTGATTGGGAAAATCCGATCTCCCTGTGCCTACGATATAAGCACCAGCACTATAAGCCTCATCAGGCATTATCTCTGGAATGGGATTGGCCATAGCAAAAACTACCGGGCGATCAGCCATAGACTTCACCATCTCTCCTTTTAAAACACCTGGTGCCGACACCCCTATGAACACGTCAGCACCCCTCAGCGCATCTGCCAGCGCGCCACGCATCCTCTCTGCATTGGTCAAAGCCGCAATTTCCCTATGAGATTCTTCCAGAGTTTCATCATCAGCTGAAAGTACCCCTTTTTTGTCGCACATCACCACGTTTTGCGCTCCAGCTCTTAAAAGCAGCTTCGCAATAGCAATACCTGCGGCACCAGCTCCATTCACAACAATCCTTACATCGCTTATATTTTTACCCACAAGCTTTAAGGCATTTTTCAGCGCTGCCAGAACCACAATGGCAGTACCGTGCTGATCATCGTGGAAAACAGGAATATCTAAGACCTCTTTTAACCTGCTTTCGATTTGAAAACACTTCGGGGCTTTGATGTCCTCCAGGTTTATTCCGCCAAAAGAAGGAGCTATGTACATCACCGCTTTTACTATCTCATCCACATCAGTAGTGTCAAGGCATATGGGCACAGCGTCAATACCCGCAAATTCTTTAAAGAGTATAGCTTTACCTTCCATAACAGGAAGTGCCGCTTTGGGCCCTATATCTCCTAAACCCAGAACCGCCGTTCCATCGGTCACTACAGCTACCATATTGCCCTTTGACGTGTACCTGTATACGTCATCAGGGTGCTCATATATCTTCTTGCACGGCTCAGCCACCCCTGGAGTATACGCTAAAGATAAATCTCTGGTATTTTTAACGCGCACCTTGCTTTTAACCTCTATTTTTCCCCTGTTACTCTCGTGGAGAGCCAGCGCTTCTTCAATGAGGGACATACTATCACTCCTCATAAGGCGTAAATCATAATCTTATTTTATTATAAAATGTTGTTAGAGGCAACAAAAAAAGGGCTTTTATACCCTTTATCGAGAAGCAGAAGTGTTGACAAAGAGGCTGTTCCCCCTGCAATCTATAGCAACTATAACCGGAAAATCCTCAACGTAGAGTTCGTATATGGCCTCAGGTCCCAGGTCAGGGTACGCCACTATCCTCGCTGACTTAACCCGCTGGGAAAGCAACGCTCCAGCACCTCCTACCGCTGCGAAATAAACAGCACCGTAGCGCACCATAGCTTTGATGACCTCTTCAGACCTCTCTCCTTTCCCTATCATTCCCTTAAGGCCCATAGACAAAAGCTTAGGGGTATAAGCATCCATCCTCCCACTGGTAGTAGGGCCACAGCTCCCTATAACCTGGCCAGGTCTTGCGGGACAAGGCCCTACATAATAAATTATCTGGCCTTTTACGTCAACGGGCAACGGCTTGCCTTCCTCCAACGCCTGTATCATCCTCTTATGGGCGGCATCTCTGGCTGTATAAACAATACCCGTTATACACACTTCCTGACCAGCTTTTAAATCATTGATTACCTGAGAGGTTAACGGAGTGGTCAATTTCACAGTATCACCTCCCCATGCCTGGTCACATGACAGCTTATGTTTACCGCTACAGGCAGCTGAGCTATGTGGGTGGGATATACCTCTATGTTAACAGCCAGCGCTGTGGTGCTCCCTCCAAGACCCTGTGGGCCAATACCCAGGCTGTTTATATCCTTTAGCAGTTGCTCCTCCAGCCACCCGTACACAGGGTGCCTTACGTCAATAGGTCGTATTAGGGCTTTTTTAGCCAGATAGGGAGCGTATTCAAAATTTCCTCCTATGCCTACTCCCACTATCACCGGTGGACAGGGATTGGCACCTGCCTTTTTTACCGTCTCTACGACAAACCGCTTCACCCCTTCTATGCCTTCAGCGGGCTTCAACATAGCCATGGTGCTCATGTTCTCGCTGCCAGCACCCTTAGGGCATACAACGATTTTGAGTTTATCCCCTTCTACCACATCTATGTGTATGATAGCAGGGGTATTGTCCTGGGTGTTAACCCTGTTCAGAAGAGGATCTTTCAGCATGGATTTCCTCAAGTACCCATCTCCATAACCTCTTCTCACACCTTCATTTATAGCATCTTTGATAGTTCCCCCTGTCACGTGCACGTCCTGCCCCAGCTCTACGAATACCACAGCGATACCCGTGTCCTGGCATATAGGTAGGCCCTTTCCACTTGCTATTTTCTGGTTTTCAACCATCGTCTGTAATATCTTCCTGGCGTGAGGAACCTCTTCTGTCTCCAGAGCCTCGTTTATCTTATCCAGCACGTCTTTATTCAAGCAGCAGTTGGACGAAATGCAAATATCCCTCACGGCAGAAGTTATTTCACAGGCGCTAATCTCCCTCAAAAAATCACCCCCTATAACCTTTATGATCCCTTATGATCTTTTATAAACTCTTTGTCTATATGAAAAACCTCCTTGAGGTCAAAAGACACCGGGCTGTTATCGTCGTTGGTTTCCATTATATCCTTCATATAATCCCACCACCTCTGGCACACTTCTGTTTGAGCACTCTTTTCCCACAATTTCTCGTCCTCAATTTCTAAATAAGCAAAAAGATTACTTGTCCTTAGGTCCAGGAAAATAGAATAGTTGCGCACTCCGTGCTTTAACAGCATATCCACCATCTCTGGCCAGATCTCATCATGACGCCTTTTGTATTCGTCATGGTAATTGTCAAATACCTTCATGATAAAGGCTTTCCGCACCATTACGCATTCCCCCTTAAAATTCCTATCGCAAGTCTAGTATACCATAAACTTATGCCAAATGTTATAACTTGTAAGACCTTGACAACAAAAAAATCTAATGATATAATGAAGAAAAACAAAAATAAACACAGACAAACAAAGATAAACAAAAATGTTTAGGGGGGAATCAAAATTAGCACTGATCTTAAACTCTTAGCAATAGATTTCGGCGCCAATAGCGGGAGAGGTATCTTAGGTACATTTGACGGGTACAAACTTTCTATAGAGGAAATACACAGGTTTTCCAATGATCCTGTTCGCCTACCTGATGGGCTGCATTGGGACGTTTTAAGGCTATTCCATGAGATCAAACAGGCTATTTTAAAGTGCTCATCCAGAACTGACAGAAATATAGAGGCAATAGGGGTAGATACGTGGGGAGTAGATTTCGGCCTTTTAAGTTCTTCAGGAGAGCTTCTGGGCAATCCTTATCATTATCGCGACGAGAGAACTCAAGGCATGATAAATGAGGCGGGCAAAAGAATAGATAGGTTAAAGCTGTATTCCATTACAGGCAATCAATTTCAACCCTTTAACACCATATACCAGTTACTCTCCATGGTCATAAATCGTTCTCCCATTTTAGAGAAGGCTAAAACCATGCTGCTCCTGCCTGACCTGTTTAATTATTTCCTGACAGGAGAAAAAGCCAGTGAGTTTACCATAGTGACCACAACTCAGCTATACGACGTCCACGCCAGCGATTGGGCGTGGAACATCATAGACGCCATGTGCATACCTAGGCACATATTTACAGAAATCAAGCCCGCGGGTCAAATAAGGGGCAAATTGATACCATCGCTGGCTTCAGAGCTGTTTATAAAAGAGATACCGGTGGTATCAGTAGCTTCCCACGATACCGGCTCTGCGGTGGCAGCAGTGCCCTACTCCAAAAAAAATGCTGCTTTTCTCAGCAGCGGTACGTGGTCTTTAATAGGCGTAGAGGTGGAAAAGCCCGTCATAAGCCCCAAAGCTTTGGAATACAATCTCACCAACGAAGGGTGTGCAGGGGGTACTTTCAGGCTACTCAAAAACATCGCAGGGCTGTGGATCTTCCAGGAATGCAAGCGCTTCTGGGATAAACAAGGTCCTGTGCAAAGCTACGATGAGCTGGAGGAAAAAGCAAAGTCTGCCCAACCGTTTAAAGCGTTTATCGATCCAGATGACCCTATGTTCTACAGCCCCGGCAACATGCCGGAAAAAATAGTTCAATACTGCAAGCTAACAGGGCAAAATGCGCCTCAAAACAAAGGAGAAATCGTCCGCTGTATTTTAGAAAGCCTGGCATTAAAATACCGGTTAGCCATAGAGCAATTAGAAGAAGTCTCAGGTATAAGGTTAGAAACCATACACGTGGTAGGCGGAGGAACAAAAGACGCTATGTTATGCCAGTACACTGCCAATGCCACCCAGAGGCAGGTAATAGCAGGACCTGTAGAGGCTACTGCCATAGGTAATCTACTGGTCCAGGCCATGGCTTTAGGGCATATAAATAGCATAAATGAAGCCAGAGAAGTGGTAAAAAACTCATTTGCTACACAAGAATACACGCCTCAGGACGCAACCCAATGGAATGAAGCGTACGACAGGTACGTACAGTTTTTAAAGAAAAAAAGCAAAAAATAAAGGGGTGTCAGGGATGTCAGAGGAGTACAGGATATGGGAGCAAAAGCAGCAAGACCGCGGTATAGACGTAAAGTGGGTTAAAGAACGCCTGAAAGAATTTAAAGTGGAAACACCTTCATGGGGATACGGCGACTCAGGTACCCGATTCAAGACGTTTAAACAGGCCGGCGTGCCCAGAAATCTCTTTGAAAAGCTGGAAGATGCCGCTCAGGTAAATAAGTACACGGGCATGTGCCCCACCGTAGCCATACACATTCCATGGGATAAGGAAGACGATTATTCCAAAGTGGTAGAGTACGCCTCTCATCTGGGGTTGAAGATAGGCGCAGTAAACCCCAATCTGTTCCAGGACGACGATTATAAATTTGGCAGCATCACCAATGTGCGCCCAGAAGTTCGGCGAAAGGCTATCGACCACATGCTGGAATGCATTGACATAGCAAAGCAGGTAGGCTCAAAAATAATAAGCCTTTGGCTGGCTGACGGCACCAATTATCCCGGTCAGGGCGATTTTCGAGCTCGCAAGCAATGGATTCAGGAATCTCTACAGGAGATATACGATAAACTGGGAGAGGACATGCGCCTGCTCATCGAATACAAATGCTTTGAACCGGGCTTTTACCACACCGATATAGCTGACTGGGGGATGTCCTACGCCTTTGCGTCAAAACTAGGTCCAAAAGCTCAGGTGCTGGTAGACCTGGGCCATCACCTGCAGGGCACCAACGTGGAGCACATAGTAGCGTTTTTGCTGGACGAGGGAAAGATCGGCGGATTTCATTTTAACAACAGAAAGTACGCTGATGATGACCTAATAGTGGGTTCCATAAACCCCTACGAGCTATTCCTCATATTCAATGAACTGGTAGCCGGAAGCCTTGACAGCAAAACAGCGCCTACCGCCGCTAACATCGCCTATATGATCGACCAGAGCCATTGCATCGAACCCAAAATACCCGCCATGATACGATCTGTCCTTAATATACAGACAGCTTACGCCAAAGCCCTGCTGGTAAACCGCAAACAGCTAAGAGAAGCGCAAAAAGCCAATGACGTCATGGCAGCAGAAGCGGCCGTGAGGGAAGCTTTTGAAATAGACGTAAAGCCGCTTTTGGAACAAGTAAGGCTGGAGATGGGGTTAGACCCAGATCCATTAAAAGCGTACCTAGAAAGCGGATATGGCGAGAAGATACTCTCCAGGGGAACTGGCGGCAAGGGCTGGCAATAAACGACGGCTCTGAAATAAAAAAGCTTTCTGAAGCATAGCTATCGCCTTCAGAAAGCTTTTTTATTGACACGAATAACTTATTATAGTAATATATACTCAAATTTGTCCCGGAGGAGGGGGAGTTTTTTGATCTCAATCCAAAACCTCACAAAGCGATTTGGCAACACCATTGCCGTCAATGCTATCTCTTTTGAAATCCACGATGGAGAAATCTTTGGCCTCTTAGGGGAAAACGGAGCGGGCAAAACCACCACTATGAGGATGCTGGCTACCATGCTCAAACCCACCTCAGGTACTGCTAAAATCAACGGCTACGACATCGTAAGCCAACCCTTTGAAGTGAGAAAACGAATCGGCATCCTTTTTGGCGGAGAAGCAGGGCTTTACGACAGGTTAACTGCCAGAGAAAATATCGCCTACTTCGCTGAGCTAAACGGGATGCAACCTGATAAAATCCATAAAAGAATAGACGAATTGGCAGAGATACTGGACATGAAGGACTTTTTAGACAAGAGGGTAGGAAAGTTCTCCAAAGGCATGAAGCAAAAGGTAACTATTGCTCGGTCTATCGTCCACAATCCTGATGTGATGCTATTAGATGAACCCAGCATAGGACTTGACGTTACCAGCACCCGTATGCTCCACGACTTTATATATAGCTGCAAACAACAGGGCAAATCCGTGGTATATTCAAGCCATATAATGAGCGAAATCGAAAAACTGTGCGACAGGTTAGCGATCATACACAAAGGTGCGCTGATGACGGTGTGTACCATTCATGAATTAAAGAACAAATACCAAAGCGACAACCTGGAAGAAATATTTATAAAAGTGGTAGGTGGCAACAATGAATAAAGCGTTGACGGTTTTTAAAAAAGAAATAAAAGACGCTTTCAGAGACAGGCGCACACTTATATCCAGCATATTGATACCAACACTGCTGATACCTGTTCTCTTTTTAATCATGGGCAATAGCATATCAGGAGTCCAAAATTCTATAAAACAGCAGGGCTTTAAGATTTCTTTTCAGGGCAAAAACACGTATCTGGAGCAATTCCTATCAAAGCAACCCGATATAAAGATAGTAACTTCTGATAATCCACTAAAATTGCTGCAAGACGGCAAAATACAGGCAATTATCAGGGTGCCTGATGATTTTAACAGAAACATCGACCAAGGCAAACAGTCTAAAATCACCGTGCTTTACGATCAAAGCAGTTCAAAATCCTCTATGGGGTTATCTTCTCTCACCAGGGCTATTGACGCGTTTTCTAAAAGCGTCGCGCAGCAGCGCCTATACTCTAAAGGCATAGATCCCCGCCTAATATATCCCTTGGTTACTGAAGTGACCGATGTGGCAGCTAAGAAAAACGGGCAGGGAGCTTTCGTGCTCTCCTTTATCATACCTTTATTTTTAATGATGTGGCCTGCCATCGGAGCCATGGTCTCAGCAGCTGACAGCGGAGCCGGAGAAAAGGAAAGGGGTACGCTGGAACCTCTCCTGGCGACCCAGGTAAATAGAACAGCAATAGCCATAGGCAAATGGATGTCTATTTCCGTCGCTTCATTAACAGGGGCAATAGCATTTACCATCGGGTTTTTCATAAGCCTTAAAATAAATCCTGCGGCTTTTGGCGGCAAAATACAAATTTCTCCGTCATCGGCAGTCGTCATGGTCATAATGGGCATAATGGTATCGCTGATGTACAGCGCTGTCATACTGGCCCTAAGCCTTTTCGCCCGCAATACCAAAGAAGCCAATACCTATATGAGCCCTATAAACTTCATAGCAATGGTGCCGGCATATCTGACTTTCTTTACCGATATAAAGACCATACCTTTCTGGCAATACGCCATACCTTTTTACAATATCGTACTAGTCCTTAAAGAATCCCTGTTAGGCACCATAGATCCAATTCACATAGGACTGGCGGTATTGTGGACCTTTGTGCTCATCTCGCTGGCCCTTTATATTACTGTCAGGATGTTCAACAACGAAAAGGTAGTATTTAGAAATTAAAGGAGGTGGCAAATCCCACCTCCGATTAGTCCTTTAAAATGTTGTTCTTAATCTGAGCTTTGGCCTGTTGCTGTTGTTGGTATTGCTGAGCCGACTGCGCCTGATTCAAGTCATTCTTCTGGTTTAGATAGCTAAGCCTGTTGTTGAGCATGTCTATATGCCTCTGCATATCCTGCTCCATCTGTTTAAACATCTGCTTTGCCATGGGATCCTCGGTCTTATTTCCAAAATCTGCATAGTTAGCTAAAGCTGATTGTGCTGCTATTCTCGCTTTTTCTAAATCGCTTTTAACTGTCATAAGGCATACCTCCATTGATTTATTAACTGCTGCATTACTTATTATGTTCACTCAGCATCCAAATAACACTGTCAGTTGCTGTTACAAGAGCATCTTTTTCAATAATACCATCATCGCAATTCCAGGAACACCAAGCAACCCAGCAACAACGGCTGTTACAGGATTTAACGCAATACTCAATCCTGTAAAGGATCCAAACACGTTGAGTATATAGAGTAATATTCCACCTATAATGGTATTAAATATTAATTTTAACAAAATTTTTATTGGCACTATCAAAACCCAACCCAATAAAAACAATATGCCAAGGCCTAGTATGTAACCAAATATAGTATTAAATTCAATCCCCAAGTTCACATTATCATCTCCTTGCCCGCCTCATCTTCCCCATCTTTTGGCGACAGATTGATGCCCTGCAATTGAGCGCATTTTAAGAGGTAGATATATTTTTTCCGGGCCGCCTCCATCTGGAATATGGCATGGTCTACTAAATCCGGATCTGACACCGTTTCAAAATATTTTTCAGCAATCTTCATTTCTTGCCGGGCTTTTTCCACAATTTCAATATACGCTTGTCTTTCATCTTCCACTTTATCTTTGTTCTGGCTGCTGATCATTGAAGCAAACGCTGCCATAATGCTGCGGACAAATCTATTATACATATAAGGTCCTCCCTAAAAAATATTTTACATGTCAATTATTAACCACGGGAGCCTTATTTATACTTATGCCGCAGGCATAAAACTTATGATCAGCATAGCTCACCCTATGTCTGCAAACAAATCCAGCACCTCAGAATCAATCTTGCCTCTTTTTGCGCTCTGCTTTAATATCTCCATGGCTTGGCGATGACTCAAACCTTTCCTGTAAGGTCTGTTCTCGGTAAGGGCGGTATACATATCGCAGATAGCCAACAGCCGATCGTAAAATGTCAGCTGATCCCCTCCCAATCGCTCAGGATAACCGCTATAGTCTAACTTCTCATGGTGATTGCCAGCCCATTGAGCTATATCCTCAAACCCATCGATCTGATTTAAAATCACCTTGGTAAAATAGGGGTGAGACTTTATCACATAAAATTCGTAATCGCTTAAATTATCCGCTTTTTCCAGTATCTCATTGGGTACTCCCAGCTTACCCAAATCATGGAGCAATGCCGCTATATATATTTTACTACTAGTCAATTGATCAATGTCGCATTTTTTGCAAATATCCATCGCGATCCTGGCCAGCGTTTTGGAGTGATTATAAGTAAACCGACTTTTAGTATCTATTATACCAGCAAATACCTCTGCGATATTTATCAAATCCTGGGTGTCCAGATAAACCACGTTATTAAAAACCACATCAGGGCGGGTGTATACCTCGTCAAAATGAATCATATCCAGCCAAAATTTATCAGCTTCCATGAGGCGCAAAAGGACAGAAACCACTTCAGGGTCAAACATCTTTCCGCTGTTATGTTCAAGCCATTCCATAAGATGGCTTATCTGCCCGTAATAATCCTTAAACCTGTCAAACCTTATATCAAATTGGTCTACAGCGTAAATAATCCTGGACTCCAGCGGTATCTGGTTGCCACTCCTTTTAAATCCGCCGCTGCCATCCCAGTTTTCGTGATGATACCTGATTATACCAGATATTTTATCCCCTGTAGGTAAGCCTTTGACGATTTCACTGCCTTTTTCAGCGTGGAGCATAGCCAGATCAGACCTGAAATGCTGTTCGGCAACCGCATTGCTCATCCCTATATCGTGGAGCAAACCAGCGTAATAAATTTGCGACATTTTTTCTCTGTCGAGACCTATCTTTTCGCTTACCTTAAGAGATAAAAACGCTACCCTGCGGCCGTGGCCGTAGGGCACATTTTCTGCCAGATCCAGTGCCAGCGAAAGCGCAGAAAATACGTGATCAAGAGCTATTTTCATAATTATAACATCTCCCTGCGGCCTTCCAATGCCCTTACAAGGGTAACCTCATCAGCGTACTCCAAATCTCCTCCCACAGGTATTCCGTGAGCAATGCGCGTAACCTTTATCCCTAATGGCCTAATTAACCGTGATATATACATAGCCGTGGCTTCCCCTTCTACGTCAGGATTAGTAGCAATTATGACCTCCTTGACGCCTTCATTGCAACGGCCCAAAAGCTCCTTAATTTTAAGCTGATCCGGCCCAATGCCATCCATCGGAGAGATAACCCCGTGCAGGACATGATAAAGGCCTTTATAATTCTTAGTCTTTTCCATAGCCACTACATCCCTGGGATCTTCTACAACGCAAATCGTGCTTTTATCCCTTTCAGTGTCTGAACATATATTGCAGACGTCTTTATCAGTGATGTTCATGCATACGGAACAATACTTGATTTTATCCTTTGCTTCAACTATAGCTCTAGCCAAAGATTCCGCGTACTCTTTAGGCGAATTTATAAGGTAAAAAGCCAGACGCTGAGCTGTCTTAGGCCCCACGCCTGGCAACTTACCCAGCTCTTCTATCAACCTGGCTATAGGAGGTGCGTAATAGTTCATTGAATCACCTTATCCCCGGAAAGCCAGGTATATTTAACCCGGCCGTTATCTTCCCCATCTCACTGGATACCATCTCATCGGCTTTTCTCAACGCCTCATTTACCGCAGCCAAAACCAGGTCCTGAAGCATCTCTATATCCTCTGTTGCCGATTCGTCAATCTTAATCTCCACCAGTTCTTTTTTCCCATTAGCCACAGCTACCACCGCTCCGCCACCAGCTGAAGCTTCTACCGTTTTATCTTTTACCTCTTCCTGCAGCTTTTGGATTTCCTGCTGCATCTTCTGTACCTGCTTTAACACATTATTCATGTTGCCCATACCTGGAAAACCTTTTGGCATAATAACATCCTCCAATCTAATTTATTCCTTTATTATCTTGACCTTATCTTTACCAAAATAAGACACGATTTCACTCACCATTTTTTTTTTCTACATCCTGAATTTCTCCTATTTTTTTTACCTCAGGGCGAAACATCATTTCCGACCCGCAAATCTTCTTTATAAGATCTTCTATGAAAGCGACATTCTCTGCCTTTCTTAGCGCATCTCTGAAAATAGGCTTATCCACCTCTACAACCAGCACGCCGTTTTCATACCTGGGAACGGCGTTTTTAAGAAAAACGTAAAGCGCCATCTTTTCTCTTTTAACCTCTTCAAGTAGCAGCGGCCATACTCTCTTCACATCGCATCCGTTGTCAAAAGTCTCTACGCTTTGAGGCTCGCGCTTACTGACTTCTCTCTGGGGTTCACTCTGGGATATTGCCGACGGGACAGCAGCATGGTCGATCTTTACACCTCTCTGCTCCAGCTTTTCTATTCTATCCAGTATGCCAGCTATATCATCATCAGCCTCTGGCTGACACAGCCTCACGATGGCTATCTCTAACATAACCCTGGGCAATGCCGCCCACTTAACCTGGTTAGCACATTCATTTAATATCTGAATGCACCTTATCAATCTATTCTCGCTATAGCTTTTCACCTGTTCTTTTATCTCATCTTTTAGGTAACTAGCATACTCTTCCGTTCCCTCGCCTGATATCCTGGCCATAAGCAAATTCCTGTAATGCCTGATGACTTCATCTAATAGCTGCACAGCGTCTCTCCCTAAGGCGTAGAATCCGTCTACAATCCTCAAAGCCTCTGCGGTATCATAGTTCAGCACGGCTTTAGAGAACCTCAGGAGTACCTCGTCATCCAGCACGCCCAGGACCTCTAGCGCATCATCATGGGTAACCACATCGCCACAGTAAGATATACACTTGTCCAGCAAGCTCAACGCATCCCTGACAGCTCCATCAGCTTTTGACACGATCAACCTTAAAGCCATATCGTCGATCTTTACTTTTACCTTTCCTGCTATGGACTTTAGGTGCGCTATCATATCCTGATCAGATATGCGCCTGAAATCAAAGCGCTGACACCGCGATAAAATAGTAGCAGGTATTTTTTGCGGGTCAGTGGTGGCCAGTATAAAAATCGCATGAGCAGGTGGCTCCTCTAAGGTCTTTAAAAAGGCGTTGAAAGCCGACGTCGACAGCATATGGACTTCGTCGATAATGTAAAGTTTATACCTGCCCATTGCAGGGGGGTAGATGACATTATCCCTTAAATCCCTGATATTATCCACGCTGTTATTGGAGGCGGCATCTATTTCGTACACGTCCATAAACGTACCTTCGTCTATAGCCTTACAGTTATCACAGACCCCGCAGGGATCACCGTCTACACTATCGCTGCAATTGACGGCTTTGGCAAAAATTCTGGCAACACTGGTTTTACCCGTACCCCTTGTGCCGCAAAACAAATAGGCGTGGGATAAGCTGCCTGTTATTATCTGGTTTTTTAGTGTCCTCACCACATGCTCCTGTCCTACGACTTGCGAAAAATTGCCAGGCCTGAATTTCCTGTAAAGTGCCGTATACATTTATATCATCTCCGATTAAATTTCAGAACTTCTTCCGAGCCCTTTGAATTTGCTCAACCCTATCGCACGCTGGACAATCCTGAAAGGCATATGCTTGTAGCTATCGTTTCCCTTCACCAGATCAGCAAAATAATCCATGATGTACGGATGTCTTTTTAGCATAGAAAACACCCGATCAAAATCCCTATAACATATACCAGCTATAAAAGATGCCACTCTTATATCCCCTATTAATTCTTTCTTTACATACGAAACATATCTTTTCAACCTCTCAGGATTATCGTGTAACAGCGCCTGCGCCACACATCTGCCAGCCACTATACCGCTCTTTATGGCGTAATATATGCCTTCACCTGTAAAGGGATCTGTGAGCATAGCCGCATCCCCTACCAGAAGTATCCTCCCTATTAAAAGGGTGTTAAAGCTGCCGTCATTTAAAGCAATAGGATGCCCCTTTAAAGTAGCAATGGCACGGGGGTGTATCCCTTCCCTTTCCATAAACCTATGCAAAGAATGCCTTAAATTATTCCCTTTCGCTGTAAAAGTACCTATACCCACCGACAGACTATCGGATTTGGGGAAAACCCATGCATAACCTCCTCTAATAGCCGAAAAATCCACTTTCACACAACCTCTGTATCGATTTAAAACGTCGTCGCCTACAAATACCTCGGCTTCCAGAGCTATGCCGTATCGCTTTTTCAACCCCAATTTTTTACCTACCACACTGAATACTCCATCTGCCGCTATAAGGTACTTGCCTATGTACGCAGCATTTCTCGTAACAACCTTAACGCCATTCTCTTGCTGTGCCACATCTATGACTTCCTCACCTTGACGCAATTCTACCCCTGCTTGCTGCGCCTCTTGTACTAACCGGGTATCAAATAATTCTCTTTTAACCATGTAGATCCAAGGGTCTTCAGACTCCAAAACTATCGACTCGCTAAATCCGTTGGTAAAAACCATCTTATATGTCCTGTCCTCTACTATGTCAGAAATGTCCACATCTATGAGGTCATAGCACTTTTTAGTCAATCCTCCCCCACAGGCTTTATAGCGGGGCAATACAGCTTTTTCAACCAGCAATACCTTATACCCCTCTGATGCCAAAACCCTAGCGGCAGTAGACCCTGCCGGACCAGCACCGCATACTATTGCATCGTAGGCAGGCATAACAACACTTCCTCATATGTAATTGTCAGATATTATTATAAATTAAAACCTGTTACCGTGCAAATAAAAAGTAAAATAAAAAAAGTCCCTTTTCGGAACTCTTTTGTTTATTGGGCCATGCACCGGGTTTCGACGTAAACCCTCCGAGCGGAACCTTTACAGTTAACTCAGACCAAGCTACCCTGCGGCACACGCAAGTGTCCACTTACCGTTGCTTCCTCCCGGACCTGGCGGGGTTCATGGATTTGCGTTGCGCAGGACCCAATCCTCATCGCCACTTGTAAAAGTCAGACCTCACAGGGTCTAGCCTCAACCCCGGAATTCGATCCTGCTGAGGCGGATTGCAGGTACAGGGCACCGCCAACTCCCCATCTAGCATGGCCCAGATTTAGCGGAGAGAGCGGGATTTGAACCCGCGGTACGCCTTTTCAGACGTACACTCGATTTCCAATCGAGCGCCTTCGACCACTCAGCCATCTCTCCATTATTTATTACAGCATAGCGGAGAGAGTGAGATTCGAACTCACGGGACACATAAGTGTCCACTCGCTTTCGAGGCGAGCGCTTTCGACCACTCAGCCATCTCTCCGTGCTAACGTGCTCTACTTATTGTTATTTTATTCGCTTTTTCTTGAAAAACTCCTTAAGTAAATAACTACATTCCTGAGCCTTTATACCCCTTACGACCTCCACCCGGTGATTTAACCTGTTATCCTGAACCACGTTCATCAAGCTGCCACATGCACCGGATTTGGGGTCGTCTGCTCCTATAAACAGCCTCCTAACCCTAGCCATCACAATAGCCCCTGCACACATGGGACATGGCTCCAACGTCACGTACATATCGCAATCGCTCAAGCGCCAGCTCCCAAGATGGGCGCTGGCATCTTGTATCGCTAAAATCTCCCCATGAGCGGTGGCATCTCTTCTCTTTTCCTTTTCATTATGGCCTCTGCCTACGATAACGCCGTCTTTTACTACTACAACGCCTACCGGAACCTCATCCATTTCCTGCGCTTTTATAGCTTCGGCTATCGCTTCATCCATATAAAATTCGTGATCCGTCACACCTATACCACCAACGTGATTTATTTTAACATACGCTATCCGTTTTGTCAACACAGTTCCAGCTCTACCACTGTATCAATGTCATCAGGTAGCCCGGACCCAGCCAAATTCAAAAAGGCGTCGTCTTTATAGTCTGTCGCATTCCAAGGCTCACTGATATCCACCTCTGATCCGTCACACAGCAACCGAGCTCTTTTGACCTTGCCTTTAAGCCCTCGCAAATTAATAGGACCTATACCCCTGTCAAATATATGGGCATATAGCTTGTTGCCTTTTTTGGTGTACCTGCCCCATTCT
>NZ_KE386494.1:928523-1071729 GCF_000427425.1 Caldanaerobius polysaccharolyticus DSM 13641
CATATATGCTCTCGCCATTCTTCTTCATCCACTTGCCTATCTCAGAGAGGATGTTAAGGGACTCCTCCGGTATCTCCCCTTTTGCGTCAGGACCTACATTTAAAAGCAGATTCCCTCCTTTGCTCACACACTCCACCAGCGCCCTTATAATCTGCTTCGGCGTTTTAAAGTCTTTATCTGCAGCGCAATACCCCAGTGATTGTTCATCGTTATGCACGCTTCCCATGGAATCGGATTGCCCGCTTCATCTAAAATCCCTTCAGGAGGTATTATCTGCTCTGGTGACGCAAAATCCCCTGCGTATACCTCTGGGTTGACAGACCTGATGTTGCCACCTAATCGATTGTCGATGATAATATCCGGCTGCAGCGAGCGCACCATTTTGACCAGTTCTGTGGCCTTCCACGCCTCTCCTATCTTGTCATCGTAAGAAAAGTCAAACCACATAATATCGATTTTACCGTAGTTGGTCAATAATTCCTTAACCTGGCCGTGCATATATTCCACATACCTTGAAAAATCGTGCTTTTTATCTCTGTACAGCTGGTTATCCCTCATGGGATGATGCCTGTCGCCATAGGCAGGGTAATCTTCATGGTGCCAATCCAACAGCGAGTAATAAAAGCCTACGCGCAAGCCTTCCTCGCGGAACGCCTCTACGTATTCCCTCACCAGATCTCGTCCTGCTGGCGTGTTGGTCGCCTTGTAATCTGTAAGCTGGCTGTCAAACAGGCAAAAGCCATCGTGGTGCTTGGTAGTCAGCACAGCGTACTTCATGCCAGCCTCTTTCGCCGCCATGGCCCACTTCCTGGGATCGTAGTTTACGGGATTAAACTCCTGGAAAAAGGGCTGGTAATCCTCAATAGATAACCTCTCATGGCTGCGTACCCACTCACCCCTGGCCGGAATGGCATACAATCCCCAGTGGATGAACATGCCAAATCGGTCGTGCATAAACCACATCGTTCGCTTTAACCTATCCTGATCCATTGTTCCTCCCCCTTGCTCTCGCTTTTTTAATTATACCAATAATTATACCATATATACCTGAAAAAGTTTATTTTTTACTTATTGAAATTTCAATTCTACCCCCGCTTCTCGGGCTTTGGATCGGATGTAAGCCGCCGCCATATCGCGCTCTTGCTCGCTGGAGAGGTGTTCTATCATAAGGGGCATGTCTGCATCCAAGGCGTCAAGATGCCCAAGCAGAGTAACATAGTCCAGATTTCCGCAGCCAGGTAGCACCTCATCAAGGTGTGTAGTGAGCTGACCTGATAATATGATATCTTTAGCGTGGCAGCTTTTTATATAAGGCCCCAATTTGTCTATAAAATCGCGTATAAATGCCCCGTTATTAAAATACCGCTGAGGACTGCATATAAGATTTACAGGATCAAAATGCACGGCAAAGCTTTTGCGATCAATGGCCTTTATCAGGTCCAGATAGCTATCCGCCGAATCGGGATACATCCACGGCATAGGCTCCAGCGTATAAAAGGTACGGGTAGGCTTAACAGCATCTATTATCTCTCTTACCGTGTCTACTATCATATCAAAGGTTTCAGGCGTGAAATTATCAGGATGCGGCCCATCCCATTGCTCACCGCGAGAACCTGATATATTAACACAGCAACGTGCTCCTATTCTTTCAGCCAACGCCAGCTGCTCCTGACACTTTTTTATAGCCGCCCGACGCTCGGTTTCATCTGCACTCAAAGGGTTACTCCACGCTCCCACTTCTGCTATAACAATATCCGCACTGTAGGCTGCTTTAACATAATCTTCAATGACAACATCCTCATCATCAACCGTCACAGGACAATAAGCTGCTCCATAGCCCAAATTTTTTAACTCCTTAATCCATTGTTCTGGATCAGAATAACTAGTAAATAGAGGCCCTCCTAAGCGCATACTCTATTCCTCCTCTTTTAACTTTTAATACAAGTTAAAATTTCACGTCTTCCCAACTTCCAGAATTTGCACTCCTCAAAATAGCGTCTACTACCGCCATGATATGAGCTCCCTGTTCAAATGTAGCAAATTCATGTACATCCTTTTCCATTTTTCTTCCCTCAATTATAATTTTATAAAATTGTTCTATATTATTTGCCAACGCATCATGCCATCCATCACCATGACCGCCCGGCAATTTAACAATGCTCCTGGCTTTATCGCTCATAAGTTTAGGATCTCTCATAAGCATTTCGTTTGGAGCATCCCTGTGCCCTATCCATAGAACATTGGGGTTTTCTTGATCCCAACACATAGATGCTTTTGAACCATCTATTTCAAAGCTTAATCTATTTTTTCTTCCAGCGCTAACCTGCGACACATAAAAGACACCCCTTGCACCATTGGCAAAGCGCACCATCACAGCACCATAGTCCTCGGTATCCACTCTATAATTTATCAGCGTACCACCCGTACCATCAGGCTTTTTCCTGTACTCAATTATAGTAGCTAAATCAGCAAACACCCGGGTTATCCGGCTGCCGATAATCGTTTCCACCGTATCACACCAATGGGATCCTATATCCGCAATAGCCCTGGAAGACCCGCCATAATCCTTTTGGATTCTCCAGTCATAATCCGTATCGTAAAGCAACCAATCCTGTAAATAATGGCCATGCACCAGGTAGACGTCTCCTATATCGCCTTTGCTCACCCTTTCTCTCATCTCTTTAACCAAAGGATACTGTCTGTAATTAAAATTAACAGCATTCGCCACGCAGTACTCTTTAGTTAACTCATATAACGCAAACGCCTCCTCAAATTTAGTAGCCAGGGGTTTCTCAGAAAAAATGTGCTTGCCCGCTTGTATAGCAGCACGGTTTATGGCAAAATGCATGTTATTCGGTGTGCAATTATGGATAACCTGTATATCTTCATTTTCTATAAGTTCCATATAATCATCGTAGTATTTATCAATATACAGTTTCTGAGCGCGTTGTCTAGCCACTTCTTTATTTGATTCCGCAAGCGCTATTACTTCTACAAACCCTAACCGCCTTAATGCCTCTATTTGCGCCTGCCCGATAAAGCCAGCACCTATAACACCTACTTTTATTTTGTCCATGGCTTTTCCCTTCCTATTACAAATCCATTGGTTCACCCTTATAATTGATAAATCCGTTGTTGTTATCAGATACCTTACGCAAACCCGTCACTATACTATAAATGCTTTCGGCGGATTCCTCTGGTTCTATTTCCGCAGTAGTGCGCCCCATGTCCGTATTCATCCTGCCAGGGTGTACAGCATAAACTTTATATTTATCGCCCACAGTAGCCCTTAAAACAAACACCGCCTTATTGGCAGCGGCTTTTGATATGGAATAAGCAGGAAAATTCATGCCGTTATGTGAAACACTCCCGGCTTCAGACGTAATAAACAGCAATAACCCCTGGCCGTCTGATCTCATACATGGCAAAAAGTGTTTAATGACATTTACCGTACCTATAGTATTAATTTCAAGGGTTTTCCTAAGTTCTCCTATATCCATTTCACTTATAGTGTTATTTCTATCTCCTGGCAATAATATGCCAGCACAATTTATAAGGCAATCAATAGCGTTATTTTTTGCAAAACCGACTCTCATGGCGGCTTCTTTAACTGACAATTCATCAGAAACATCCAATTCAATCACGTCCACATATTGGCTTAGCTCTTCTTTAACTTCCTCGATACGGGAAAGATCATCTCTTCCGTATACTCCAGCAAACACGTGATGACCTCTCATCGCAAAAATCTTAACAAGGCATAAGCCCAATCCCTTATTGGCACCTATTATTACAACATTCATTTTCATCACCTCAAAGAGTAATTTAATCTACTTTCCCCCAGCTGGTGGTCTTAAGCAAAAACATCGTAAGAACAAGGGTTATGACTAACATTATCCATGCCATTGCAGACGCATACCCCATATGCTGGTACAAAAACGCATTCTGATACAAATATAAAGCGTAAAAATTAGTGGAATTGTTAGGACCTCCCTGGGTAATAATAAAAGCTTCTGCAAAACTTTGAAATGCATTAAGTATAGCTGTTATCACATTAAAAAGTATAACAGGTTTAAGCATCGGTAGCGTCACATACCAAATCTTATGCCACGTAGTACCGCCGTCAATATCTACTGCCTCGTAAAGTGTCTGTGGAATATCCTGCAACCCAGCTAAAAAGATAATTATATAGTTTCCACCGGCCCAGACAGCCATCAATATAAACGCTGGCTTTGACCATGTTAAACTTGCAAACCAACCGGGCCCTGGAATATGAAAGAAATTTAAAACTGTATTAACCAGCCCATTGTCGGGCTGAAGCAACCATATCCACAATATGGACAAAATAACCGTAGGTACCAATGTGGGAATGAAAAAAATTACGCGGAAAAACGAAACCCTTTTTAATCTCTTATCATTGAGAGCTATGGCGATTATAAGTGTAGTTATCATAGTCAACGTTACACCGAATACAATCATATACAGCGTATTATAAAGCGATGTATAGAATAACCCATCTTTAAACAGTTGTATATAATTTTGCAATCCGACAAATTTAGGCGACGATATAACATTGTAATCAGTCAAGGAATAATAAAACGAACTTAAAATCGGATACAAGGTAAATAGCATAAACCCTACTATCCATGGAGAAATAAATAACAAGCCATTTATCATATTTCGCCTAGATTCTTTCACTTTTTACACCCCTATTCCTTTAAAGCTCCAAACGAAATACCCTGGATAAAGTACTTCTGTAAAAGGAAGAATAAAACTAATACAGGCACCGTCATTATCACACCCAAAGCCATAAGAAGTGTCCATCTAGGATCGTTGGCTGACATTATCTGCTGTACACCTATTGAAAGCGTATAAAGCTTGTTGTTATTTAAAAATATCAAAGGCCCTATAAAATCATTCCAGCGAAATAGGAAAGTAAATATAACAACCGTGGTAATAGCGGGTTTAGCCATAGGCATTATTATATGCCAAAATGTTTGAAATTCATTAGCACCATCAATCTTTGCCGATTGAGATATCTCAAAGGGTATTCCTATGAAAAATTGTCTGAGCAAAAATATATAAAAAGCATTTCCAAAAAATGATGGTACCAATAGCGGCAAAAAAGTCCCTATCCACTTAAACTTTTGAAAAAGCAAAAATTGAGGTATCATGACTACTTGAAATGGCAACATCATGGTTATTAACACCATTATAAATACAGCATCTCTGCCTTTCCATTCAATTCGCGAAAACCCATAAGCAACTAGCGAGCTTGAAATCACACTTCCTATTATATTGACAATTATTATATACAACGTATTTTTAAGGTATAAGAAAAAAGGAAAATCACTTAATGCTACTACATAATTGTTCCATTGTAGTTTTTTAGGTATAAACACCGGGGGACTGGCGAACAATTCCTGGGTCGTCTTAAGTGAACCGCTAAAAAGCCATAGAAAAGGCACAATATACGCCACCGCAAGCAGCACCAAAATCAAATAAAGAATTAATTTTCCTACAATATCATCTTTCCTATCCCATTTCATCCCTATCTACTCCATTTCTTATAAATCTCGCTTTAATCATCATTCTCAAGCAACTCTACTATGACTTTAAGGTCCTGCGTACAGTCAATATAGGAATACCTACCACCTGTATACTCACCTTTTTGAATCAGCGGCATCCCCATCTCTGCGAGTCTACGTACTTTCCCTTGCATATCCTTTATCACAAAAGCAATGTGGTGCACACCTTCACCTTTCGTATCGAGAAACTCGCGCCACGTTGAAGGCTCTTCATCTGGCTCTATCAGCTCGATGTCTAAAGTATCACCTACTTTGAAAAATGCCAGCTTGGCTCGGGCAGCAGTTGGTTCACCTTTATACTGTGTACCTGTTTCCTCATACGTACCTGTAACTATAATCTCAGGAACATCTACGCCCAGAAAAGCAGCATATTTTTCTGCCGTCTTCTTTATATCCCTTACAATTATGCCCACCTGGGTAACTATTTTTGTACCTAAAACACTGTTATTCATTACAAATTTTCCTCCCTTATATATATTTCCTTGCCTACATCACAAAATCCCGTCATAAGGTTTAAGGCCAACTTATTGAAAATGTTACCATAAATAGCCTTAAACCTTATGATCAAGCGTAAAAAATAGAAAGCGTATTCTTGTTACTTACTTCTATTCACCATACCCTGTAACTTCTGTTCCTCTTCTTTGAGAAGAGTTGAAGGATCAGCCCCTGTATAAATTACCTTGTCTCTTATAGCTCTTAAGTC
The DNA here is from genome assembly GCF_000427425.1 of Caldanaerobius polysaccharolyticus DSM 13641. Taxonomy (NCBI): domain Bacteria; kingdom Bacillati; phylum Bacillota; class Clostridia; order Thermoanaerobacterales; family Thermoanaerobacteraceae; genus Caldanaerobius; species Caldanaerobius polysaccharolyticus. The sequence goes on from NZ_KE386494.1 coordinate 934,812, forward strand.
ATCGCTCATTTGCTTAGAAACACTTGTCAACGCAGTGTGTCCAGAATTAGGATTGGATGCAATATCTAAAATAGTAGGATATAATGGATCTTTTTCTTTCACAAGGGTAAGATCTTTTACCTGATCGGGTAACGCAGGAACACTTCTCCACGTTTTTACATTGTCATCTTCTATTCTAGCCTGTTCTGCAAAGAGGATAAAATCCATAGCGCCTTTAATATTTTTCGCTCCTTTTGGAACCGCAAAAACATTTGTACCAAGATTTGAACCGCCATACCTTCCTCCAGAAGGAGCAGGTATAGGTGCAATACCATAATTTATCTTGGGTGCATAAATCCTCAGGGCATTGGTAAACCAGTTGCCATTAATAGTCATGGCCACTTTGCCTGTCATAAACGGATGGCTTGGCGAAAAAGCGCCCCCAAAACCCGACGTGAAAGATTTAATCTTTTCCGGATCATACTGCTGAGCATACTGCTTCTCCCATGTCAGTACAGCCGCCATCTTGCCGTCAGTAAGGTTAATCTTATTGGCATTTACATCGTAAAAGTTAGCTCCAAACATATAGCCCCACATATAAGCATCGTCACCAGCATCAATCCAAGGTATAAATCCCAGACGCTCTATTTTCCCACCATTAATTTTGGTAAGTTTCTTAGCCATAGCATCCAATTCATCAATTGTCTTAGGCGGCTTGGACGGATCAAGTCCTGCTTCTTTGAAAAGATCTATATTATAATACAACAAGTTTACATTAGTATCCTGAGGGAACAAATAAGTTACATCTTTGTATTTCATAACATCTTTAAAAACAGGATTTACCTTTGATTCATCAAAACCTGCATCTTTTAAGGCATCATCAAGAGGTAAAAACGCGCCTTGCACCGCCAGCGAATACGCCGACGCATAATCAGACGTAACTATTAAATCAGGCACATCGCCTCCGGTTATAGCAGCCATTAATTTCCCGTTGGAAATACCTGCGTCAGGTGGAACGTAAGTAGCCTCCACTTTATATTCAGGATGAGCTTTCTCAAACTCACTTATCCTCCATTTATCCCACTTCTCTGAATCTCCACCCCACGGATACCAATATTTAATCACTTTGGTCTTTGCAGAAGAGGTATCCCCCTTCTGAGCACTTTTGCCTGTATCATTTGATTTACTGCAACCAGATAAGGCAACCGTAAACATAAACAACAGGCACAAAACTAGCAAGCTTAACTTTTTCATAATAGTTCTCCTCCACAAAATTGATTTATAATCAACCAGAAAGGTTGACTTTTTACACAAATTAAGCATTATTCCCACTCGTGTGCTTTTTAACTTTATCGCTATTATCTTCGTTGCCGTGTTTTATGTTTACCCTGACTCCTAATTGATCCTCGCTATCCATAAACCAGTAACTGCTAGTAGGATAATATCCCACCTGGATTACATCAGCACCTACTTTCTTTAAAGCATTGAGAGCGTTATCCAAATTTTGAACTTCTATGCCAATATGGTGTACTCCTTGTCCATGCCGTTCTAAAAATTCCCGCCAAGAGCTAGGCCCTTCTCCTGGCTCTGTTAATTCCAGTACAATCGGTCCCATCTGGAAAATACAAATCTTTGCTTTTGGTGAAATAAGTTTTCCGTGATAATAAACAGGCACTTCTTCTGCCGGCGGTACAGTGAAAATTTCGGGCATTTCCATGCCAAACAACTCAGAATAATTTCTGGCTGCTGCTTCAATATCCTTTACTACAATGGCAATCTGACAGATTACATTGCTATCGATCTTGCTCAAAAGAATACCTCCCTTATTTTTGAACGCGCGTTCATAATACAAAATAAAAATAAATTCCATGAACACGTGTTCATTTACATGTAGATTTTACTTCTTTACACGAGTTCCTGACTATTAACTGCCCCCCAAACTCCAATACCACCCCCTTCACAGAATCAGCCTTAACACACTCTACTACTTTCTGCGTTAATGTGCTAAGAACCTCCTGGAAATCTACTCGAAAAGTAGTAAGCGGAGGATCAATATAAGCGCTAAAGTTTGAGTCATCAACACCGACTATTGAAACATCATCAGGAATAAGAATACCTTTTCTCTTTAATGCATCAATCACACCATATGCAATAGTATCATTTGCGCAAAATATTGCTGACGGAAGTTCATACCCGCTTGCCAAAAATTCATCCATCAACTGCTTGGCCCTAAAACGTTCAAACCCCGGAAAAAGCATCCATTGATCACGTATCTCAAGTCCATATTTCTTCATGCCACGGATAAAAGAATTATACCTTTGCATACCACTAAAACGTTGTAAATCGCCATGAATTCCCATAATCTTTTTATGTCCTAACGACACCAAATAATCCACTGCTTGTTCTCCAAACTTATCATCAAAGTTTGCAACGACACAATTTATTTCTTTTCTTCCCTTTACATTATAGTCCAATACCCCTACAATAAAACCTTCTTTAATTAATTCTTCAATTACAGGTTCGTTATCAGAACATCCTATAAAAATACCTGCATCAATGCGTTTCTGATAGAATATCTCTTTAATCATTTTTATATTATCCGGTTGTTTGACTTCGTGTATAATATTGATCAACGTAAAAAAACCACTATGAGAAGCTGCTTCCGCTATACTCGCTAATATAAAATCAGCATGAGCATCTTCTTTAAAATAATTTATACCAGGACTATTTATTACAAAAAATAACCCTATTGTATTAGTCTTTTTTCCCGTCAATACCCGTGCAGCACTATTCGGAGTATAGCCATATTGCTCAATTATTCTTAATACCTTTTCCCTTTTACTCTCACTTACATTTGGATAATTGTTTACAACCCTACTTACCGTACTCCGAGAAACTCCCGCTAGCCTTGCTATTTCTGCACTGTTAAAAATCCTCTTATTATACTCCTTCATTTCTCCGTGAACCCGCTTTCAAACTGCCGTATGCATTGTCTTAACTGCTTTAATAATAATCTATACGTAAAACATTTTCAATGCTCATTTTTTCGCAAAATCCTTCGATTTTACTAAAATATCTGCAGGTTCCGCGCTTTTCCTTGATATTTCTCACGATTTCTTCGCTTCATGCTTTTTATCAAATGCACGAAAGCCCTCACGTTAGTTCCGTGAGGGCTTTTTGCTGTGCGCCTGAAAGGAATCGAACCTCCGACACGTGGTTTAGGAAACCACTGCTCTATCCACTGAGCTACAGGCGCATCTTCTATCGACAGGAGATATTATATAGCATTAATGCATGTTTGTCAATAACTTTTGAAAAAAGATTTTATCTCATTCTATTACATACTTTTTGCCAGTCACAGCCGTTACAAAAATCCCAGAACCATGAGCGGGAAATGCTATTTACCTTTTGTTTGATCTCGTTCCAGACTACCTCCTGACTTGATTCAATGCATAGATGATTTCTGGCTTTGTCATCCATCTCTTTTATCTCCTCATCGGCTCCTTCCTTATGGGTGCAAATATCTCCCTTTAGATAGGGGCAAGCACTGCAAACATCATCAGGACCTTCTACTACCTTTATTTTTTCACCTTTTTGCACCATATCTAACAACTGCTTGACATTGTCTATAAAATCACCACTGTAGCCTTCTCCCTGGAAAAAATTAAGGCATATGAGGTGATGTCCTCTCAATCGCACCATAACTTTCATCTCCCTATCATTCTTCGCTGTTATACGGACTAGAATGAGCTTTTCTTAAATTAAGTATAAATAATTTGCTAAAAAAGTCCAGCTTTTGATTATTTACAACTTTATTGTGATAAAGTATAATAGGGCTTGAAAACAAAGAGAGGAGAAATGGGAATGAAAAAATTACTCATATTCCGCAAGGCTTTTTTTATCATGACTGCTTTTACTTTAATTGCAGCTATATTATCAGGCTGTGGGGCTAACAATGCATCTAATGCCTCAAAAGCTGCCAGCAAAACAGATAACTCTCTGGAAAGGGTAAAAAAGCTGGTAAACTAACCATCGGCATTGACGATGCCTTTCCTCCCATGGAATTTAGAGACGAGAAAAACCGACTGGTAGGGTACGACATCGACCTAGCCCGGGAAGCCGGCAAACGGCTGGGTGTAAAAGTAGAATGGATCCCCACAGACTGGAACGGCGTAATCCTGGCGCTTAATTCCGGAAAATTCGATATAATATGGTCGGGTATGAGCATAACAGAGGAAAGGGCAAAAGAAGTGGATTTCAGCCCTGCATATATAAACGAGTCACAGGTAGTAGTGGTAAAAGCGGGGAATGAAAAAATCAAAAACCAGGACGATTTAAAAGGCAAAGTGGTAGGAACTCAGCTGGGCAGCACAGGAGAACAAGCAGCTAAAAAGCTTAAAGGCTTAAAAGAGTTAAAAAAGTATTCCAAGTACACCGAAGCTTTTCTGGATTTAGACGCAGGAAGGCTGGATGCCATTGTGGTTGATGAACTGGTAGGAAGGTACTACATGACTAAGAGGTCAAATCAGTTCAAGGTAGTATTTTCCCTGGCAAAAGAACCCTTTGGCATCGCTTATAGAAAACAGGACAAAGAGCTGCAAAAGGCCTTAAATAAAGTCATGGAAGACATGAAAAAAGACGGTACCATGGCCAGAATATCTAAAAAATGGTTTGGCGAAGACATATCTACGTGGGAACAGCCTGATGCCCTTTGATACGTTCAAAGGGCAAAAATTATTGTATTAAGAGGTGGACAGTATGGACTACAAGTATTTTTTAAGCCTGATTCCTGTCCTAGGAACAGGCGCGATCATGACCATTGAGCTCACGGTGCTCTCAATTATAATCGGTACAATTTTAGGATTAGTTCTGGCATTGATGAGAATTTCCAATAATTTTATAATATCCCGTCTATCTGGGCTTTACATTTACATCATGAGGGGCACACCGCTTCTTTTACAGCTGTTCGCTATATACTATGGACTACCCAGCCTGGGAATAAAATTAAATCCCTTTCCTGCAGCGGTCATAGGTATGAGCCTAAACTCCGCGGCATATATAGCTGAAATAATAAGGGGCGGTATACAATCCATAGACAAAGGACAGATGGAAGCCTCTAAAGCTCTGGGTATGACGTACTTTCAGGCCATGAAGAGAGTTATTCTACCCCAGGCGTATAGAAGGCTTATACCACCTATGGGGAACGAATTTATCGCCCTTTTAAAGGATTCATCGCTGGTTTCAACTATAGCCATGGTAGACCTGATGCGCACGGCGCTTCAGATGTATTCCAATTCATTTAAGCCCGTAGAAGTATTTACACTGGCAGGTCTTTATTACCTATTGCTTACATCAGTATTTACGTTGATTTTCGGAAAGATGGAAAGGAGGTACTCTATATATGAGTGACAGCGCGCCTGTGATCTCTGTAGACAATCTGCGTAAAACCTTTGGCAAAAACCAGGTCTTAAAAGGCGTAAATTTAAGTGTAAAAAACGGCGAAGTTCTTGTCATAATAGGGCCCAGCGGCTCCGGGAAAAGCACGCTTTTAAGGTGTATAAAGGGCCTGGAAAAACCTGACGAAGGCCACATATATGTAGAAGGTCAGATTCTGAATGATAAAAGCAAAAACTACCGGATGTTGCAGCAACAAATTGGCATGGTCTTTCAGCATTTCAATCTCTTCCCCCATATGACGGCATTGCAAAACATAATAGAAGGACCTATAACGGTCAAAAAAACTCCAAAGAAAAAAGCCGTAGAACAAGGGCTATACCTTTTAGAAAAAGTGGGATTGTTGGATAAAAAAGACGAATACCCGTCAAGGCTTTCAGGAGGTCAAAAGCAGAGAGTAGCCATAGCCAGGGCTTTGGCCATGCAACCAAAAATAATGCTGTTCGATGAACCTACATCAGCACTGGACCCCGAACTCGTGCAGGAAGTTCTAAGGGTGATAAAAGAACTGGCCAGGGACGGCATGACCATGATTGTGGTGACCCATGAAATGGAATTTGCAAAAGAAGTGGCAAATAGGATAATTTTCATGGATGATGGATTGGTGCTGGAAGAGGGATCGCCGGACAAGATTTTCGCCAATCCGGAACACCGGCGAACCAGGAGCTTTCTTGGAAAATTTATTTTAGCACAATGATCACCATTGACCAAAAAAATCGTTAGCTTATACTGGTAAGTGCGGAGGTGATTTTTTGAAACATTTTGTTATTATAGGCAACGGTATAGCTTCGATTTCGGCAATTGAAGCAATTCGGCAAATTGACCAGCGAACACCTATCACTATAATAAGCGAAGAACCCTATCACACCTATTACAGGACGCGGCTCTCTCATCTTTTAGGCGAAAATCCAGACGCAGATAAGCTGCTGATCCACAAACCAGCGTGGTTTGAGGAGAACGGCGTAACTGTTTTTCTAAGCCGTAAGGCCACATCCATTGACTTCCAAAATAAATCCGTGAAATTAGACGATGGCAGTAAGCTGGAATACAGCAGCCTACTATTGGCTACAGGAAGCTATCCCTTCATACCGCCGGTTCCCGGGGCAAATTTAAAAGGAGTTTTCAGCATCAGGACACTAAACGACGTAAAAAGCCTATATCAATACATAGTAAACAAAAATACAGGAGCAGTAATAGGAGGTGGAGTTTTAGGACTGGAAGCCGCATGGGCACTGGCCAGCAAGGGAAAGAAAATATACGTCATCGAAAACGCACCGTACATACTGGTAAAGCAGCTCAATAAAAAAGGCTCTGAAATCATCCAGGCTATGGGCGAAAAAAACGGTATATCTTTTGTCGTCCCAGCTCAGCTTAAAAAAATCACAGGAAATGAGTTCGTCTCTGGCATAGAGCTGGCAGAGTTCACGAGTATACCTGTGGATTTCGTAATCTTCTCTACAGGCGTAAGGCCTAACACGCTTCTATTAAAAGACAGCCCTGTAAAGGTAAACAGGGGCATTGTGGTAGATCAATTTATGAGGACAAACATAGAAGGCGTTTACGCAGCTGGGGATGTAGCAGAATATGAGGGACGTTGTTACGCAATATGGCCTGTAGCCGCAGAGCAGGGCAAAGTAGCCGGTGCAAATATGGCCGGAAAACCCATCATTTACAATGAAATGATACCCTCCAATTATCTTAAAGTATTTGGCATTAACATGTTTTCCATCGGCGACATTTTCGGTGACGATTCTGCCAGTTTTGCTGTTGAAGAAATTGACGAAGAGAAGAATGTATACAAAAAAATATTCTTCAAAGACAATGTGCCAGTAGGTGCTATACTAATAGGTGATATAAAAGCATCCAGCGCCATATCAGCGGCTATTAAAAGTAAAAAAGCCATGTCTAGCGAATTTATAAAAAAACCTTCATTTACATCTTTTCTCGAAAACATAAACTGAGCATAAAAACAGGATGAAGGGCCTCACTTCACCCTTCATCCCTCTTAAGCCTTTATTTTCTGTTTCAAAAAGCCAATAATAGCAGGCAACAAAGATATTATGATTATAGCTATTATTACAAAGCCGAAATTCTCCTTTACAACTTTCAGGTTTCCAAAAAAATACCCTCCGAATGTAAAAAGAGCTGTCCAGCTTATACCGCCCACAACGTTATAACTTAAAAACCTTATGTAGTTCATCTCACCGATTCCCGCTACAAATGGAGCAAACGTCCTGATTATGGGTATAAACCTGGCAAGCACTATAGTAATAGCACCGTATTTCTCGTAAAACATTCGAGCTTGCATCAGATACTCTTTCTTGATAAACCTGACATTTTCCTTCTCATATATCCTGTACCCTATTTCTTTTCCTATATGGTAATTTAGCGTATCTCCCAATACAGCAGCTGCCAAAAACACGATATAAAGAACGTAAATGTCAAGGGATCCTATAGCGGCAAACGCCCCTGCAGCAAATATGAGAGAATCACCGGGCAAAAACGGTGTAACCACCAACCCTGTTTCCAAAAACACCACAGCAAAAAGCAAAAAATACGTTGTCGTTCCATACACCTGTATCACATTGCCCAAATGCTTATCCAGGTGTAAAACCACGTCAATAAGGGTCTTTACTATCATTCATTCCACTCCTCAATGTATCATGGTACAAATACCATTATACACTTTTGAGAGAAATTTTAAATTAAAATAAAATTAAAAATTAATGAATATACGAAAACTCTTAACCCCCAGAACAACTAAGCGACTTTCAGAAACCGGCAATAACCAATGCCCCTACGAGGATAAGTCCAAAAACAAAATGAAGCTTTGCCGTCGCTGGCACAAATTTAACTCTATCTACATTGTGAAGCTTATAAACGTTTAATGCCATAGGTACCGTAACCAAAGTCGCGAGGGTAAACAGAGGAAATACCTTAAACAACACCAGAATAACCGTCATCATATACGATCCGACCACAAGCCCTTTATACACTTTAAGACCTGTGGAAAAGCCAAATCTGACCGAAAACGTAGCGATGCCATTTAGTCTGTCTCTCTCAATATCCCTCAACTCATTGCTTATGTGAAGGGCCGGTATAAGGAGCCCCACAGATAGCGACGCTAAAATCACGTGGGCAGGAACTTTAAGAGCAAAAAGGTAATAGGCTCCACATATCATCAAAGGCCCCATCAATACAAATGAAAATAAAGGGCCAAGCCCTTTATCTTTGTAATTAAAGGGGTATCCCGTATAAAAATAACCACCTATCACCCCTATTATGCCAATGGCCAGCACCACAGCGTTTGAAAAATACACCAGTAAAAGCCCTATTAGGCTGCCTGCGAAAAAGCACAGGATTCCACACAAAAATATACATATCTCTGTCTTGGTCCTTTCCATACCCAAAAACCTATACTTTTTTTCAGCCGCGTTGGCGCTATCGTATTTCCCCTCAAAATAGTCGTTAACGAGGTTAACACCTGCTTGAACAAAAAGCCCTACTAGCGTGGAAAGGACTATCATTAAAATCACTACATAAAATGGCCTTCCTTTAAAAAGTTCTCCATCATAAAACGCCATCGAAATGCCCAAAGACGTCGATATAAATGCGATGGTCAAAGAAAAAAACCTTAAAGCTTTCCATATGCTTTTAGCCACCCTATTCACCTCAAATCACTGCCATAAAAAATAGCTGTTATCTCTTTATAAACTTCGGCAAATATGGCACCTCGTCTTCAGGGCTTCCTACATAACCACATACGCCTACCCTCGGAGAATTTGCGAATTCGATCTCCCTCACGCCCTCTTCTTCACACTCGTGTTCTTGGATACAGTCTTCGCAGAAATAGCTCTCACAGTAATAGCAATAATATTTCGCTTCTTTCTCGCAAAAAGAACACTGAAAAACAGGTTCATTATTTCTGGCCATTATTTCAACCCTCTTTTTGACCTCAAAGCCCTTAAACTCGCCAACAACGCTTAAATCTACATAAGTAGTGGAACCGTAATCGTACTTATACGTAAACCTCATACCTACACGCAGGACGTCTGACAGCTTGTAATCCATGCTCTTGGAAGGTTCTCCGAAAAGCCACTCATCGTCCTGAGACACTTCATATCTTTCTCCTTCAATATCAAAACAGCTCAAATGTCCACAGCACTCCACCCATACATCTCTTATAAACTTGTCCAATTTTCTCAATGTCGTTTCCTTGTCAATAGCGATGTACATCCAGAACAGAGAAGGCTCGTATTTTTCCCATATACCTAATACAAAATACTCTTTACCGCTTTTATTCTTTGAATTTTCCATCTTAGATTTTAAATACCTGGCCCTTTCGTAGCATGAACTTAAATGCCTCAGCATACCTCGCCTTTCAAATTCTCTCCCGCAATAATAACATTTTCCTTTCATTTTTTACTCCCCTCTTTCCCTATTTTTATTATAAATCAATTTAAGAAGCCTGTAAATTCCAAGATAACTATCTGGTAACAATGCTAAAGCGGCAACACATATTATACCTGATAATGTAAATGCACTTTGCAATGATATATCCGCAGCTTTATCTATGATTAAGTTAACTACTGCTGCTACAGCAAGGGCATAAGGTATAATCGTCATTAATACAGCATAACTCATTGACTTCTCAAAGTGTTGTCGATGAGTATAGGTACGCCGAATCACATCCCGATATACCCGAAACGCCTAATGCAACAATAACTCTTTATCCGCAAAATACCCCCACGGTATCTCGAATGCAGTTAATAATATGAAATAAATTGATTCAATCATGAAAATCTGATACATTGTAATGCCGCGGTTAAGCCTGTAAAGCGTTGCAACCGGGCCATAAAAAACAAGCCCCTGCAAAAACACAATGGTAATACATGAGGACAAGATTTCTTTTATTCATCGATACACCCCCAAAATATGCATAACAAAAAGACCTTTTTTAAGGCCTGAAAAAATAAGCTCAATTCGGGTGTATCAATTAGGCATAGCAGTCCTCCTTAAAATATTGTATAAAAAATTATCAATCCTATTACTACTACCCATATGAGTACGATGACTATTCCAGATACCCAGCTCTTCGGTTTTCCATTTATGAACGCGTCTTCCGCTTGTAGTCTACATTCTTGCATTACATTTGAAGGTATCATTTTTATTGCCAATGTGATACCTAATGGAATCAACACCAAATCATCCAAATAGCCTAAAATGGGTACAAAGTCTGGAATCAAATCTACAGGGCTTAAGGCATAGCTCACTACAAAAATAGCAAAAAGTTTTGCATACCATGGCACATCAGGTCTTTTATAAGCTAAATACAAAGCTTTTATATCTTTTCTCAAACTTCTGGCTTTTGCCTTAAACTGATTAAAGGAATCTCTCAACCACATACCCGCCATACCCCGCGGCCATTAATTTCACCTTGCTATTATTATATCATATCATATCACAAACATCTTACTCAAAATTTTTACGCTACTTATAATACGGCTCAGCGTATCACTCAATACCTCAAACTCAATTACGAGTATACATTCTCAATTTAATTACACTTTTCCTATAAGAATTTCATAAGATTCTTACTAGAAGTTCATAATTAAACAAATACCTGCACCGTTTCCCTGCCGAACTGCATATGGAATTATAGCAATCATTATAAAAAATATAAATAGTATTGAGAGATAGGATAATGGCACTTATAATTTTATATAATGAGAATATCTTAAAATCATTCAGGGAGGGGGTGACATATTATGGATAATAAGGAGCAACCCGAAATAACACTGCTTTTATCCGATATAGCAAAGCTATTAGAAAAAATAAAATCACAAATAACGAAACCTAATAAAATTGAGAAAATATGGCTTGAACATTTGGTTTTGGGTAAAAAGATACTGGAATGGTCGCTGAAAAAGTACCGCATATTTTTTAAGGGAACTCCAGATGTAGTCAAGAAAGGGTACATATTCTTTTGTGAGCTTGGTTTTAATATTGGAAGCGAACAAAACCACAAACGCCCAGTAATAGTTTTACAAAACGATAAAGGTAACAGCAGTTCGCCAACCACTATTGTGGCTCCAATCACTACACACCGAGGGATGACAGTTTTAATATTTGGATGATCAAGGCAATGAATGCTATAAGAAATTGGACTATTATGAGATACCAGTTGAAATCATGCCTGGCTACAAAAAAGAAATCACTGGATACATAAATCTTGCTCAAATAAGGACCATAAGTAAGAAAAGACACGAAAAGTCACATGTTGCAATTATAAATGAAAGAACATTTAACAAAATAAAGCCTGCTCTGTTGCAATTGCTTGATATGTAAACGATCAATAAGTTTCTTCAGCTGGCTTGACATATTGGCAAAAAGGTTTTAAAATATAATTGTTACAACAGATATCGTTCTAAATGCTATTTAGAACGTTTTCAACTTTTACAGCCAGTATGCTATACTGGCTAAAATCATCTGTATGGTGTAAATCTATAAACTTTCGCATAATATATAGTACAACTATTATCGCATTGGACGCTGTCCAGTGCATTCTCAATCTTTTGTGGGATACCATTAGGGTATCCCATAGTCATGTAGGCTTCGTCGGTATCCACCGCCAGACAAACCGTTGGTTATTCAAACCAATCTCTTCAAAAAAGAATGCTAACTGTTCGTTTTGCGTCATTTTATAAGCGTCTGATATTTTACGAATCATCCTATCTCCGTATTTTTGCCCTTGTAATTTGGGGACAATGATTCTCATACCATCTTCGATTAGTTCATCAAACTACTTATGTTTCTGTGCAGTTAATGTTAAAATAGTGCTCAAGTTTTTGTACAAATTGCTGCCTTTCCTCTGATTTTGCTCCACCACTTCTCTCTCCAATGTAAGCTAAAGTTAAATGTCGACTGTGCATTCTGTTTTTCCCACCGTAGGACCAAAACCATTTCGTACTAGCTTGCTAATGTAGTAACTGTCTAGTACAATCTCGTGTCTATTCTTGTTTCCCTCACTTATGATACGGCTCAGCGTGTATTATCTTGAAACACCTATACAGCTGTTCTAAAAGTATAAGCCTGAAAAGCTGATGGGGAAAGGTAAATTTTGAAAAGGACAGCCTCATATCGGCACTCTCTATAAGTTGATCCCACAAACCCAATGAACCACCTATAATAATGGACAAATCGCTTTTACCAGAAATTATGATGTCATTTAATTTCCGCGCCAACTGCTCTGACGAAAGTTCTTCACCGTTTATGTCTGTAGCGATCACATAGCTTCCTTTTTTTATCCTGGCTCTTATCCTCTCGCCTTCTACCTGTCTGATCCTCTCCCTTTGGGCGTCAGAAGAATCGTCGGGTACCTTCTCATCCGACACTTCAATTATGTTTAACTTACAATAACTAGACAGGCGTTTTTTATACTCCTTAATACCCTCCTGAATATACTTTTCTTTAATCCTACCTACCGCAATAACATCTATATTCATATAAAAATGCCCGGATCACCGGGCTCCCTCCTTTACTTTAAACTCATTGTAACTTGACCTCGACTGTTTTTTTATCCGTTTTAACAGTTACCACATCTCCTGGATTTTTGGCAAAAAGTATCTCCTTGAGCTTAAGCATGGTATTCACAGGTTTTCCATCAATGCTCAGTATCACATCGCCTGGCCTCAACCCCGCTTTATATGAAGGGCCGCTTTTATCAATATCGGCGATGTATACGCCTTTTGTAAGCTTTACGTTTTCGTCAAAATAGCCCGCAATCTCCCTGTCATAGGCCACTATACCCATGTACGCCGGCTTAAAACTCCCCGTTTTGAGTATCTTTTGCGCCACCGGTTTAACGATGTTTATGGGTATGGCAAAGCCCAACCCTTCCGCCGAACTGACCTTGGCGGAATTTATGCCCACTACTCTGCCCTGGGCATCAAGAAGCGGACCACCGCTGTTTCCGGGGTTTATAGAGGCATCAGTTTGAAGCAAATTTTCCAGTATAGAATTTCTGCTGTCTTCCTTCACCATTATGCTCCTGTTAACAGCGCTTATAATCCCCGATGTGACCGACCTCTCAAACCTGAGCCCTAAAGGATTGCCGATAGCTATAGCCTGCTGCCCTACTACTACTTTGTCAGAATCCCCCAGTTCCACTGTAGGCAAATCAGTGGCGTTTATCTTTATTATGGAGAGATCCAAAGATGGATCAGCCCACAATACCCTGGCAGGTAGGGTCCTACCGTCAGCTAAATAGACAGTCACCTTTCGAGAGGTTTTACTGGCCACGTGGTTATTTGTAACAATGTAACCATTAGGATCTATTATAAAGCCGGAACCGGTGCCTTCAACCTGTCTCGTTCTAAAAAAGAAGTCGGTGGTTACATCTACGGTGACTATTCCAACTACAGCAGGCATGACCTTCTCTGCAACGGCTGTAGTAACAGTAGCCTTTACGGTTTCAGGGATAATCACCTTGGTATAAGACTTTGCCGGCGCCTGCATGTCTGGAGGATATGGGAGAACCTTGCCATACAGGTATTGAGGGGCTATGTACGATGTAACTACACCGCCTATAAAAGCACCTATTATAGCAGCTATAAATACCAACCACCATACGCCGCTTTTATTCTTATAATAGTAACCGTTCAACAAATCACCCCTTTACAGGTTTACCACCTCGCCTCTTATATGTCTAGAAGCGATTCTTATATCTAATTTTACGCCGTTTTCCGTAAGTTTATTCATAACGGTGGCCAACGCCAGTTCAGGGGTGTTGTTATTTTCACTGAGATGCCCTAAAAACACCATTCCACATGCTTTTAATCGAGATATCTTTACGAGAAATTCCCCTGCGGCGTCATTGGAGAGATGTCCATGATCGCTTAAAATCCTTCTCTTTAGGAAGTAAGGATAACTCCCTTCTTTTAGCATCTTCACATCGTGGTTGGATTCCAGCACCATCAAGTCAGAATCGAGAACGCAACGGGCCAATCCCCTGCTCACATACCCCAGATCGGTCACCACAGAGACTTTACAGCCCTTATGGGCTACGCTGTACATGACAGGATCTGCCGCATCGTGAGCCTTTCTGCACGCGGTGATATTTAAATCGCCAACGGCAAATGAGCTATTAGACTCAAAGACGCGTATATTGTCCTCCCGAACTTTCCCTATATATGGTGCCATAGCATTCCACGTGAGGCGATTAGCATAAATAGGTATATTAAATCTCCTGGAAAGTACCCCGGCACCTGATATGTGGTCACTGTGTTCATGGGTTATGAGAATTGCATCAATGTCCCCAGCCCAGACCCCTATTTCCTCAAGAGCCCTTTCAATAGTCCTGCCGTTTATGCCGGCATCTATAAGTATCTGGGTGCTGTCTGAGCTCACATAGTAGCAATTGCCATTGCTGCCGCTTCTAATAGAACAAAACCGCAAGGCCCCTCATTCCTTAACTCTTACTATATCGCCGCCAAGCTGGATAAACTTTTTCTCAATACTCTCATAACCCCTATCTATATGCTTTAAATTGTGCACTTCGCTGACCCCTTTTGCCGTCAAAGCAGCGACTACCATCGCTGCTCCAGCTCTTAAATCCGTAGCCGAAACCTCTGCCCCTGAAAGGCTCTCAACTCCTTCTATTATGGCGCTTCTACCTTCTACTTTGGCATTGAGCCCCATGCGCTTCAATTCGTCAATGTACTTAAATCTGCTTTCCCATACATTTTCAGTTATTATACTGGTGCCCCGGGACACTCCCAGTAGCACCGCCATGGGCTGTTGTAAGTCCGTAGGAAAGCCGGGATAAGGCAGCGTCTTTATATCAGTAGCTTTCGTCCGCTCTTTGCATACAACCCTTATGCTGTTTTCTCCTTCTTCTACGGTTACGCCCATCTCCCTGAGCTTTGCAGTCAGCGGCTCCATATGGGTAGGAATAACGTCGTCTACCAAAACATCACCACGGGTAGATGCTGCTGCAATCATAAATGTCCCTGCCTCTATCTGATCAGGTATTATAGAGTATTCACAGGGCTTTAATTCACTGACCCCTTTAATCTTTATCACATCAGTGCCAGCACCCCTTATAGAAGCGCCCATAGCGTTTAAAAAATTAGCTACATCCACCACATGGGGCTCCTTTGCCGCATTCTCTATAACCGTCATCCCTTCAGCCATGCATGCAGCCAGCATTATATTTATAGTAGCACCTACGCTCACCACATCAAGGTATATATTGGTGCCAACAAGCTTATCTGCTTTTGCATTGATAATGCCGTGTTCAATATACACCTCAGCTCCTAAACTTCTAAACCCCTTTATGTGCTGGTCTATAGGCCTCACGCCTATATTGCACCCTCCGGGCAATGGAACGTGAGCCTCTTTGTACCTCCCCAATAAGGCACCTACAAAATAGTAGGAAGCCCTCAATCTATTGGCCAAATTAGCAGGAATATAAGTGCTCTTTATACCGCTCGAATCTATATAAACCGTGTTACCCTTAAAATCCACACCGATTCCTATATTCTCTAACATGTCCATGATGTAAATAGTGTCGTTTATCCTGGGTATATTGGATACAACACACCGAGAGCCCGACAGAATAGCTGCCGGTATTATCGCAACAGCTGAATTTTTCGCGCCGCTGATTTTCACGCGGCCATGAAGAGGTGTACCGCCATGCACTATAAATTTCTCCATTTTATCTTCCCTTCAGCATTCTAGAATAACTCTAAAATAGGTACATGTTAACTTTAATACAAAATCCATCAGTTTTCAAGAACTATTTTGTCTCTACATTACCTGTATAGGCATTTACATAGTAAGTTCTGCCATCTACAACCAATTTCCAAGCGGGTATAGCCTCTCCTGATGTGGCATTATCCCACGTGAAATAATAACCGATTTCCAAATGGGTAACCTTAGTACCTTTTAATTTCCCCGTTTCCCCCAAAACCGAATACACAGCCTGAACCCCGTTGATAACCGACTTTTCTTTTCCTGCAGTACCGTTAATGGTCAAATAAGACCATCTTACAGTGATGTGATCAGGGTAAATATAGACATAAATATAACTGGTATCCACGTAATAGCCCCTGTAAACCTCTCCAAACCGCACGACAAACGAATCAGAAGACGATTGATAAACAGATTTAAGTACGGTATTCCTGTCACCTATGCCGTTTTTATCCAAAAGCTTTTGGGCAAGCTTTTTTGCGCTGTCAACGTCATATACCTTTGTACTCAACCTGTAGGTCTTTTCCCCTCTTCGGTTATGCACTTTTAGCATTTTCATAGGCCTTATATCCTTCGGAACTCTGGCGGCTACAGTGATTCCTTGGCCCTGAAGGTCTTTCACCGATTCAGAAGAAATGCCGTTTTCGTATCCTGAGTTATAATAGGCGTAAATAAAAAAAAGATATATATTCACCAGCGCAAAGGATATTATTAAAATCCACTTGGCCCTCTGCCAATCCACTTTTACTCCCCCATCCACCGGGCATCTTTGGCATCTACAAAATAGGTCCTATTGCCGCTTACGATCTTCCACACCAATCTGCACCTGCTATCGCTGAAGTTCCCGGTATCGTAATACGCCAACTCAATATCAGATATATAACCCGCATCGGGTATATGTTGATATAATACGTCAATAGCTTTAATAGCGTTTATAATTCCCGTTTCCTGTCTGACAGCTTCAGCCACTTTAAGCCAGCGGCTGTATTCCTGGATATTATCATACGATATGCTTACGTTGATGTAATCGCCCTCAGGCATCAGTATAGGAATTCCTTTATAGTCATAGCCAAAAGCTACTTGATAATCCACTCTCTGATCTTTTTTAGACTCTATTATAGATTTAAAATATATGCCTTGGTCAATCCCTCCGTGCTCCTTTATAAACTGTATGGCCATTTTAACGGCTGTCACCATATCCACATTGCGATACCCCATCGAAGAATCATTGTATTCCAATTTGCCATAAGGGTATATCCTTAACCCTTTTTTGCCATCAGTATACGCCACCGTGCCAGATCTCTCCTGTACTTTTCTCACCACCGATAAATCAGTAAAAAAACGCCTCTGTATATCCCTCTCATACCCTCCAAGCAGCTTAATGGACCAATATAAAAAGCCATCGGTATCCACCGGAATAAGCACATCACTGCGTATCTTGCTGTTAAATCCCAATTCGTACGAGGTGGAATAATTGGCGGCACTGAATTTCTCCGCAGAATTTATTAATTGATTTACGTTGGTGGTTATATAACCCAAATCCACCTGATAATACGAATCAGAGGCGGAGTCTTTTATGTACATCATTGGATTTTCTCCACTGGTTATCACTATATCCTTTATGTACTTAGGTGGCGTATCCAACTTAAAGCCAAACAGTTTGCTGAAAAGCTCGTAACGTATGTCTGACGCAAATATGTACATTATAGACCTCTGGCTTATCGCCTTAATCCATTCTGTTTTGTTTATTGACTTTATAGGGTTTTTATTTTTAAGGTCGCGGTATTCTCTCAATATATTGATGAACTCAGACCAGAATCTATCATATCTGTCTCCTACCATAAGGCTGTGAAAAGGCCCACCGTAATTGGCATAGATCATTTCCGGCCTTACAATAGCCCTCACATCGCTATCGTTTATTTCAATGTTTTTTAAAGCACCCCCTGCCGTATAAGGTTCTTCAAACCAGATTTTATAGCTTAAAATAATGCTCGTAATCACGAGGACAACGAGCATCAGCGACTTATAATCCAGTTTTAATACCATTATAATTACCTCATTTTAGCAGAGCATTTATTATATCATCAAAACTGCTAAAATCATCTCCATACCCCAGGTCCTTTAAAAAATCCTTAAGCAACACTATCTTGCCTTTCACTATCTGAAAAGCTTCTCCTTTGCGGGCAACTATGACCAGGTAGTTATTCCCTTCCCTTAAAAGTATCTCTTTGGCGAACAAACCCGATGGGCCTACATACAGGCTTACAGGCCTTCCTTTGTTTATACTTATAGCTATAAACGTACCTGGAATTCCCGTACCTGATATTATATACTTATCGTCGAAGGTCTTGACGTTATCGATGTCTGATTTCACATCAATGAGATTAGCTGCATATCCTACTGTAGTATTGAGTACCATTAATAACACAAGGAGGAAAAAAACTACAGTTTTTTTCATTAAAACACCTCCGCATCCAACAATGCTTCAACTTAATTATAAATTGACTATATTACATCTTTGTTACAACAGTATTAAATTACCTTTACGATGACGGGAGGCATATGCGCACGCTTGTCCCTCTATTTAGTTCGCTCTCAATCTCTATGGTCCCCTTGTGAGCGCTCACTATCTCCTTACATATAGAAAGCCCCAGCCCTGCCCCCCCTAACTCCCTTGACCTAGCTTTGTCCACCCTGTAGAACCTCTCAAACACCTTTTCAATATCTTCCCTGGGTATACCTATGCCATTATCAGTTATGGTAACTATGGCTTTATCCCCTACCAGTGCAGCGCTTATCTCTATCTTGCCATTATTGGGCGTATACTTTATGGAATTATTTATCACGTTTATAAAAACCTGCTCTAGCTTATCAGCGTCTCCCTCAACAGTTATATCCTCCTCACAAAATTTAGTGTACAACTGCTGGGATTTATTGTAAGCCAAAAGCCTCATGTTTGAAACTACGTCTGTAAGCATCTTTTTAAGATCGATGGTCTCCTTTTTCATAGCGTACTTATTGCTGTCAAGATTGGATAAAAGGAGGAGATCTTTTACCAGGCGTACCATTCTATCCACTTCTTTATTCACAACCTGCAAAAACCGATTTCTGGCATTATCATCGATGTCATCACTCATCAACGTTTCCACGTAGCTCTTTATGGTAGTCAACGGCGTCCTCAGCTCATGGGACACATCTGCCACAAATTGCTTTCTCATACTGTCCAGCTTTTGCTGTTCTGTTATATCGTGGATGACCACTACGAACCCTTCTGTTTCATCCCTATCCCCTTTAAATTGGGCAAAATGGGCATTAAAAACCCCATTTGAGGTCTTGAAAACCATCTTATTATTTACTGACAGGTCTTCAAACGCCATAGTTTGTCCTGTGAGCTCCTTTATCATGTCAAAAGCGTTGTCGCCTTCAGACACCGGATAGCCCGACAGCATCGATCTTGCCGCGCCATTAATCACCTGTATGGTGCCGTCTTTAGAGGCGGCAATGACGCCATCGCTCATGTTCATCAGTATTCCTTCTGCCTTGCTCTTTTCTCTAGCTATCTCATCAAGGGTACGCCTTAACCTCCCCGTGAGGTAGTTAAACATGTTAGCTAGCCGCCCAATCTCATCGTCAGCCCTGACCTTTATCACCTGGTCAAAATCTCCGTTAGCAAGGGCTTCGGCCTTATTGGTAATCTCCTTTATAGGCTCTGTAATTGTCCTAGCCAAAATAAAACCCAGGACAATAGTAATCAGCACAGCTATTACAGTAGCGCTAAACAAGATGACTTTGACATCATTTATCGTCTTTAAAGTTCTATCCATGGAAGCGCCCATATATACCACAGCCTCCACATCACCCTGGCCAGACCTGACGGGATAGGCATAATCCATGGTGTTTTTTTCATCATCTTTTATGGGCTTTAAAGTCTTGCTAAAGGAAAGGGCTTGAAAAACCAGAGGAGATATGATCCTGCCATTTCTGTAATCAGTACCTTGAATAATTCGCCCTTCTTTGTCCAGCACGTATATGTACTTAAGCTGGGAATCAGGTGACATATAAAGGTACAAAATGGTTTTTATGTTTTTCCCATCTTTGATGTTATCTTTTAAAATAAAGCTCAAGCTTTTGGCCTGGTACTCCAAGTAATCAGCCAGATTTTTGAACTGGTAGTCCTGAAAGGATTTAATAAGGTATACTCCTACGATTTCCATAGCAAGCAATATCAGCATCAAATAAATGATGACAAGTTTCCATTGCAAGCTTCTATACGATCTAAACTTCTTTTTCACTAAAATAGTATCCCACTCCCCTTTTGGTGTAAATGTATTTCGGATTGCTGGGGTCATCTTCTATCTTCTCTCTTAACCGCCTTATAGTCACATCTACCGTCCTTATATCGCCATAATACTCATATCCCCATACTTTCTCCAGCAATGTCTCCCGTGAAAAGATCTGGTTTTTATTCACCACAAGAAACTTCAGCAGTTCAAACTCCCTAGAGGTAAGATCCAACACCTTGCCGTTTTTCATGACTTCGTACTTGAGAAAATTGATTTTTAAATCTCCCGCTGTTATAACCTGCCCTTCTGACATATCCCCATTCATAATAGTTCGGCGCAAATTGGCTTTTATCCTCGCTAAAAGCTCTCTCATGCTGAAAGGCTTGGTAACGTAATCATCAGCTCCCAGCTCCAGCCCTAGCACCTTATCTACTTCGTCGTCCTTTGCCGTCAGCATGATTATAGGCGTTTTCATCTTGCTCCTTATGCTCTTGCAAACCCCAAAGCCATCTACGCCCGGCAACATAACATCCAATAATATAAGGTCAGGCTTTTCATCAAAAGCCTTTTTAATAGCCTCATGGCCATCATAAGCCGCAGAGACGGCATATCCCTCTTTTTGCAGGTTAAAACACAATATATCCACAATCGGCTTTTCATCGTCTACTACAAGTATTTTTGCACCCAAAAATGCTTCCCCCTATCTACTGTTAATATCGATGACATCAATGGATGTATTTAACACATCCTCAAAGGCGCCATCCATCGATCTGCCGGCGCCCAGCTGCTTTAATATGTCTACGATCTTTTTATTTCCGTACTTCACGCTTATATAATTGACGACCTCAAAAGACCTCTTATAGGCCAAAATCTCATCCAGCTTGTTGAAATTAGCAGTAAGCTCTTTTACAGTATAAGGTCCGTTTTTATAGGAAAACCCCTCACCCCACTTATAATTATTTAACCTGAATTCCTCGTTTAAGGCAATACCCTCTGTAAACCATATGGGGTAATTCCCTTTGGCTATATCGTCAACCACAAAGTGGGTGTACTCGTGTAACACAGGCCCTTCCTTTCTAAAAACCTCATCTACATTCTTTTTCCCATCAATCCACAGATCTGGTGATAAAACGCCTATGACGCCGTTTAAATACACGCCCATAGCATCATCTCCTTTGGGCAAGGAAAGGCTTTTATCCATAACAGCCCTGGAGTGGAATATAATTATATCTACCTTTTTTGTGGGATAGTAGCCCAGATCCTCTCCTACTCTTTTATAACTGTCCTCTGCTACGCTTTCTACCAGCTTTACGTATTTTGCATCGGCATCAGTGTATTTAATGACAAAGTGCTTTGTCTGCACTTCGCTGTATCCGTCCATTTTGCTTACAATCCTATTTTGCTGAAACACTTTGTATACAGGATAAGCCGTAGCCACTACCTTCCCTGAGTATAACCCCGTGTAGATAGCTACAGATACCAAGAGGCATATCAAAATTATATCAATTATTTTCCTCACAGCAAAAGCCCCCTTTACAAATTATATTATAAAATAATTCGTTTTATATTTCTAGGAAAGCACATTTAAAATTTAAAAAGAGCAGGAAAATGAAATCACATCTTCCTGCTCTTTTATATTATTTTAAATAATTCATGGGATTTTGAGGTATGCCGTCTTTTCTCACCTCAAAATGCAGGTGTGGGCCTGTGACGTGCCCTGTGGCACCTACCTTTCCAATAACATCCCCTTTTGACACCCTCTGTCCCACTTTTACGAGTATAGAGCTGAGGTGGCCGTAATACGTCACATATCCGTTTTCATGGTCTATCTTTATGAGTTTACCATAACCCGACTCCCATCCAGCAAATACCACTTTGCCCGCATCGGAAGCTTCTACAGGCGATCCGTAGCTAGCCGCAATATCCACCCCTGTATGCATCCTACCCCATCTCATGCCAAAGCGCGAGGAAATACCACCTCTTGAAGGGTACAAAAATGTGCCACTGGCTATCATGCGATTGGTACCTTTTACAACCACCTCAGTTACGGGATTTTTTACTATAGATTGGCTTATAGCCTTTTCAGCAACCTTGATGCCATTTTCCATTACCTCGATAACATGGAACACCTTGCGCCCGTTTTCACCCTTTTGCTTTACAGCTATTGAACCATACGGCGCTTTGGGATCATAAGTCACTTTTACATCGTACGGTATCTGCTGTTCTCTTTCAAAATCCCGCGTCGTCACTATCGTAATGTACTTCTTTTCAGCATTAAGCTTTATGACATCACCAGGATTAAGATCTTCAGTAATTCCGGGATTGTATTTTTTCAACGTATCCACGTATGTATCAAACTTCCTGGCTATGGACCACAGGGAATCGCCCTGTTTTACGGTATATGTCTTTACCACATCTTTGGTGCCGTTCTTTAACATGTCTACCATTTGGTCTTCGCTGATCACCTCAGAGGGGTTTACATCTCTTTCTTTAAAGGAAACTCTTTCCTTTATATAATAGCCGCTGATCTGCCCGGAGGACTTCTGCAACGCATAGGGCCTCAAAAGCTTTACAAATACATCTTTTGCCACTTGATCGCTTTTAACCACGCCAACGCTTTTCCCGTCTACAAATATTTCAACACCTCTAACTTTATACCCTAAGGTCCTCAATATGTTTTTTTTCAACACGCTATAATCCGTTAAATCCCTCGACCACATCCTCTTGTAATCCAGATTTCCCTTAAATTTAACGTCAATGCCGTAATCTTCCTTCATCTGCTTCTTTACATCCTGAACAGCCTTATCCACCGTATCCACATCTCTTACCACAGCTATCAATTTGTTCCCTGCATAAACACCGTAGGCAAGCGATTTACTTATATAGTACGCGCTACCTATCAAGATAACAGCCAGCACAGATACCAAAATATACAATCGCTTTCTACTACCCATTTCATCAACTCCTCACATTTGCAAGCTCCCGCCTTTTATTATAACATAATTCCCTCCTATCTCAAAATATATGCCTTTTTATCTTTTTATGCTATAATATGTACGAGGTGTTACATATGCTGACGTTTAAATTTCAGAATCCCGAAGAGTTTGGCATAACCCCTGTGGACAACTTCTTCATAGAATACCATATGGTCGATGCTCCCGGCGACTTTGTAAAAGTATACCTTCTTGCACTCAAATACTGCTATACCGGTCAAAACAAAATCTCCAACGCGACGCTCGCTAACAAATTGGACTTACTGGAAAGTGACGTAGTCAAAGCCTGGGAGTATTGGTCCGAAAAGGGGCTTGTCAATGTAATAAAATTACCATCAGACAAGGAAGATAACATCATAGTAGAATTTATCGATCCAAAGTACAGCGCAAAACTAAATACGGGATCTGATAAGGTTATCAGCGTCATGGACAAGCCTGAGATCAAACAGGTATTTGAGACCATTGAGAAAATAGTCAGCAGACCTCTTTCTCCAAAAGAAATGGAAATGTACCTGGAGTGGATAGATGAATACTCCATGTCTCCTGAAGTGATAATAATGCTGGTTCAGTACTGTATATCTAAAAACATTCACTCGCTTAAATACATGGAAACAGTAGCGCGAAGCTGGCACGACGCAGGTATAAGAACCCTCGACGATGTGGAGGCTTACCTTAAAAAAGAAGAGCAGAATTACATAAATTACAGGAAGATATTAAGATTTCTGGGGCTTGATGACAGCGAAATCATGGAATTGCACAAGGAATACATGTCAAAATGGCTCAACGACATGGGCTTTGAATTGGACGTAGTGCTGGAAGCCTGCAAAGCATGCACCCTAAACATAAACAAACCCAATTTCAGCTATATAGACAAGGTGCTCACGTCATGGGCAAGGGAAGGAATTAAAACAATGGAGGACTATAGAAAACGGGCTGCTCAGCTGAAGTCAGACAGAGTTGCCAAAAGCACTGAATTTCAGGTACCCAAAAACTACTTTAACAGCTACAAGGATCAGCGAAAATACAATATAGCAGAATTAGAAAAAAAACTATTGGCCAGGAGCAGGAGTGAAGAGCCATGAACAAAGAAATTGCCTTTCAGATAATGCGGGAATACGAAAAAAAACAGGATGATGTAATCCGCGAGATAAAGAGAAAAACTCAAGAAGTGTACTCAAAAATCCCGCTAATTGAAAAAATCGACGCAGAACTTTCTAAAATCTCCCTGTATTTTATAAAAAACTCTTTTTACCACCCTGACAAGTCCCAAGAGTACATCGTCCAGCTTAAAAAGAAAATAAACACCTTAAAAGAAAAAAAAATCCATATGCTCACAGCCAATGGCTATCCTCCTGATTACCTAGAACCCAAATACCAATGCCAGGATTGCAAAGACACCGGCTTTGTTGATGGCAAAAAATGCCATTGTTATAAAAGGCGCCTGATCGAGATATGCTATGAAAAATCAAATTTAAAAGAAGTCCTCAAAACCCATAATTTTAATAACTTCAGACTGGATTTTTACTCCGAAGATGTAGACCCTGAACAGGGGATGTCCCCTCGTCAAAACATGCAGCAGATATTAGAAAGAAGCCGCAAATTTATCCAAAGCTTTGGCGAAAATGACGGCTACAGCTTTCTTTTTTACGGCAGATCAGGACTGGGCAAGACGTTTCTGTCATACTGTATCGCAAAAGAACTGCTGGACAGAGGGTATGTGGTCTTATACCTCACTTCTACCGATCTATTTGACATCCTCAGGGAATTTAAACTCAGCGATGACGATTACACCGATGAGCATATACAGATGATCTTTGACAGCGATCTCCTTATTCTGGACGACCTAGGCACTGAACCTCTTACAGGATTTACCTTGCAAGAGCTCTTTAACGTAATAAATAAGCGTTTAATTCACGGCAAAAGAATGATCGTGTCCACAAACCTGACATTGGACGAGATCACTTCTTATTACCCTGAGAGAATTTATTCAAGGCTTTTGGGAAACTTCAAGCTGTTTTATTTTTTCGGCGAAGACATAAGGCTAAAAAAAAGGGACATCTAGGTATATTTCAATAAAGCCACTCTTGAAAAAATCCTCCCAGATCTTTACCGTATACCTGTGTAGCCACATCTATGAGGTTTTGAGTAGTGGCATTTTTATACTTGTAATCGTTATAATACTTTCTCAATATCTGATTAAACACCTTATCGCCTACCAGTTTCCTAAGATGGCTATACATGACAGCCCCTTTATTGTAGGTCAGGTTAGTATAGTCCTCCCATCCTTTAAATTGAGACAGCGGTTTAAGGGTATTAGTATCCTTGGAAGACGCCATAAACTCCTCAAAAGGCTTCTCTATAGCCTTTGAGAACACGTTATCGGCAACGGACTTGCCGTAATACCCTTCCAGATACATGATAGTGGAGTACTCGGTCAGTCCTTCGTCCAGCCATGCCTCATTAACCTCGTCGTTGCCCACAACGCCATACCACCATTGATGGGCAGTCTCATGGGCAATGACGTACTCCATATTGAATACGTTAGACTTTGTATACAATCCTTTGTCGATCATAACCAGGTTGGGATACTCCATTCCTCCCACGTAAAAATCCGCCTGTACTACGGAAAATTGATGGTACGGATAGGGTCCTATATAATCGCTGAAAAACTTTAAAGCGTCTCTTCCATACCTCAACGCCCTCTTGCCAAACTCATCTTCTGAAAAATAATAGCTGTATACAGTAATACCGTTCACTTTATCTGAGGCTATTTTAAACTTATCGCTTACCACCATGGCAAAATCCCTTACGTTTTTGGCCACGATAGACCATGTTTTATAGCCGCCCCGGACTGCTTCCTTTTTAATATCCCCTGTGGAAGCCACTATAAAACTCGCAGGGGTTTTTATTGAAACCCTGTAATCCCCTACATCGCTGTAAAAGGGGTCTCCTAATATCCAATAAGCATCCTTATGCCAGCCTTTTTCATCGTAAACACAAGCTATAGGGTACCAGTTGGTTATATTGTAAGTATACTTCCCGTGCCCAAACCGACCTTCAGAAGGAGGAATTTTAATGGTATATGACATAAAAACGGCTATAGATCTGCCGCTTTTTAACGGTTTTAGAAGATCAACCTTTAAAATCGTCTTATCCCTGCCTTCTATAGTAAAAGGAATGCTCCTGCCACCGACTTTCACCCACTGTATGTCTATCCCCCCTGGGGAAAAACCCGAAGGATATGCCTTGGAAAATTCACTGGGGAAAAAGGGAGCTGTCTTCTCATCCCTAAACGCATTGGGGTAGATGTGAAAGATAACCTCTTTAAGTGACCTCCCCGACGTATTGACGTAAACAGTCTTTTGGACGGCCGTTATGGTTTTTTGAGCTGGGTCAAAGGACGCTGTTATCTCGTAAAGATTTTTATGGGGCACACTGAGATTTTGGTAAGCCAGCAGCGAAAAGACCAAAATTGCCAATACCACAACAGCAAATACATATTTGCGCTTTTTTAACATGGGACACACCCCTCCTGTATGATCCTCCTATATGATCACTATTATAATTTATTACAGTATGTACAAAGTAGAACAAAATTTTTAAAAAGTCCTTGACATACAAAGCCCACTTAAGTATAATATAAAAATGTGAGCTGACCCATTAGCTCAGGAGGTAGAGCACTTGCCTTTTAAGCAAGGTGTCCCGCGTTCGAATCGCGGATGGGTCACCATTTTTATGGCCCGGTAGTTCAGCTGGTTAGAACGCTAGCCTGTCACGCTAGAGGTCGAGGGTTCAAGTCCCTTCCGGGTCGCTAAAAGTGCGAAAAAGGTATTACAGAACTAAAGAGTGGACCGCGGTGTGCTCGCCGCGGTTTAGTTTTTTGGGGTGCAAAAAAAGGCCTCCATTTGTGAGGCCATTTTTATTTATGCTTTTTAAGCCCTTTCAAAATACGCTGCTACGTCTTTCAGGAGATCGATTATGGGAAGATGTTGCGGACACACACTTTCGCAGTTCCCGCATCCCACGCAGTTACTAGCCTTTGCCTCTTTCAACCCATTGTAGTCTCTCTTACTACCTTCAAAGATATTATACATATGAGCTTCGTTATATATAGTGAAATTGCGCGGAATATTTACGCCATTGGGACAAGGCATGCAGTAGTTGCACCCTGTACACGCTACAGGCGAAAGTTCTTTATACCTATTACGCACCTTTTCAATAAGTTGCAGCTCCTCTTCTGTAAGGGAATTGACTCCAGAACGGCTGGCGCTCTCTATATTCTCTTTCACTTGCTCCAGCGTACTCATGCCGCTTAACACCACAGTTACCTCAGGCTGATTCCACAGCCACTGAAGCGCCCATTCAGCAGGGCTTCTCTTTACTTTGGCAGTATTCCACAGCTCTTTTATAGGCTCAGGTGGATTGTTTGCAAGCCTACCGCCCCTTATAGGCTCCATTATAACCACGGGTAAGCCTTTTGATGCCGCATATTTGAGCCCTTTTTCGCCAGCCTGCACGTCTACATCCATGTAGTTGTACTGTATCTGACAAAAATCCCACCCGTCGTAATCATCAATGATCTGTTTGAAGACGTCGAATTCATCGTGGAAAGAAAAACCTATATTCTTTACTTTGCCTTCGGATTTAACCTTATCAATCCACTCAAAAACGTTCAAATCCTTGTATTTATTCCAGTGATCTTTATTGAGAGAATGTAACAGATAAAAATCAATATGGTCCGTCTGCAATTTTTTTAGCTGTTCATTTAAATATTTATCCATATCCTGTTGGCTTTTGATAAGCCAGGACGGCAGCTTTGTAGCTAATTTAACCTTTTCCCTGTAACCGTCCTTTAATGCCTTACCTACGACCAGTTCGCTATTGCCACCGTGGTATGGCCAAGCTGTGTCTATGTAATTTACACCGTTATCTATAGCATACCTTATCATTTCAATAGCTTTAGGTTCGTCGATTTTATTATTATCGCCATCGATGACAGGAAGTCTCATAGCGCCAAAACCTAATGCCGAAACTTTCCACCCTGTCTTGCCAAAATCCCTGTATTGCATAAACAACCTCCTATAAAAGAATTTAAATATAAATATACGTGAATAATTATAGCATAATATTTACATAAAATAAATAAATGTTAAAAAAACAACAGTGTCCTCCTTAAGACTGGGACTTTTTGAGATAAGCCCTTAAACGTTACTATTGTATTCTGGTGATAAACAGCACATCGACGTTAACGCTTTCACTCATAAAATATCCCCCTTTAATCATGCACACTTCCGATGTATTTTTTAATCTCAGATACAAATTCTTTTATATCACCTAATTCTGTGGTTATTATATCGTACAGCTCCTCCTCACTTATCATATGGTACATATGTACCATCCTGTTTCTATATCCTGCCATTTGTATAAGCTTATCGCGCAAATCACCTTTTATAATGCCTTTTTCACCAAGGCCCCTCGCAATAGCCTTATATTCCATAGACATATCAATACCACCTGTTTTAGCCAATATATGCCGCCCTATATCAAAAATGGCTTCCAATGTTCGACGCAAAAAACTTTCAGTGGCCGCCACATTTTTTTTGTCATGCAAAAAAGAAGCTTTATCCATGGAAGACAGCTCTTCTAAACCCTCTATATAGCTATTTATTAATGCAAGTCTGTCTAGTATAAGCTGGCGATTTATCATGATTATCACCTTTACTTTTAGTATTTTTCCAAAACTTCCTCAGTATATTTATCCAGGACATATTTAAAATCTGCGGCTCTGCGCAATATCATCATCTCATATTCATCTTTAAACTCTTCTGATATGCTGTATACACAGACACCCTTTAATGCCTCACATTGGAATATTGAATTATTCTCCTGCAAAAAGATCAGATCTAGTGGATATGGCTTAAAGATATCTTCCATTTCGTTGTATATTTTCGCATACAATTTATACCTGTTTTTAATTTCATCTATGTTTCTAAAAAAAACCACGCCCACATCTATATCCGCTAAAGGATCGTCAATGTTCACCACATCACCTTTTAAAATTCTCAAGGCATTTTCCTTTTGAGACCCAAACAGGTAAGCCAATGCTATATCATTTTCTTTGCATATCTTTATAAACTCATCCTGCGTTTTCGTTTTTTTTCTATCCATATCACTCACCACTGATATTATAACATAAAATCCGTTTTTTATCGCAAACCATAATTACCTCTATTTGAAAAGCTTTTTAAGTAATTTAAAAATATCAAATGTGGTTCTGTTATAAACCTTGTTGTAAACATACTTTTTCGGATCCCTCAACCATCCATACCCTCTGGGCATCTTAAGGCCTGCTCTATGCACTATTTGCCTCCTTAAGCTTGTCCTGGCCGATATCCTCTTTTTCAGGCTTGGCTTTCTTATGCCAAATTTCATCAATAATACACCCCCTCGTTATAATAAAATAACAAGCTCATTGCCCATCCTATTTAACTTTAGCACATCGGACTTATGAAAATCACATATACCAAATTCAATATCAAAGGGGAACGCTTCATAAAGCCTGTTGACTTCATAGTAGTTTACGTAGGGTCTATTATGTGCCTTTAAATAACATTCTAAAAAGAAGTGTTTAAAATGCGTATCTTCGATTTTAATCGAAGCTGTTCTTTTATACAAGCCAGGTTTATTCTGCCTTTCAAGCACACCCCACTGAGCCATGGAACCCAATATTTTCCCTACGGCATATTTAACCGTGCTGCGCTCGCCCCATATCTCATAAATCCTGTTTTTCACCATTTTCAGTGTAAAACTGTCCTGAAGGTTTAAAAGCCTGCCAACAACCTTTATAATATCCACAAAAATTGGATACGCCAACATAAGCATACACCAATGGAGCATTATTCTTTCATTTCCACCAGCACTTTTATACAAGCTCAACGCCCTATCCCTCAACTCCACACAGTCATCGGGCACATTTACCCATGTACGCATCAAGACCTTTAAGACATTATTGGCGTGTTTCTCGCTTTTTAATTCTCCTCTCAGGTATTCTTTTAGTTCCTGTCTCGACTTGCTTTCATCTCTTTCTACTGAATATATCTCTACTGCTTTGTCAAGCCATTCCAATCTGATAAATCTATTAAAGCCAACCATTCTAAGCACTGCTAATCTTCCCTTCTTATATGTATAAACGGCACTATGACTTCCTGTATCGAGGTTCCTCCATGGCTTATCGCCCTTTCCCCTTGAGCAGAATATGTATACCTGTCATCGCATATTAAATAACTATAATCCTCCGGAAGACCAAAACCTGGCCACTTAAAAGACCTATACCCATCTACTGCTTTCCCATAATCATATCCGCTGTCATATACCACCACGCGCTCAGCAGCCTTCTCTACAAAGATCCCTCCCTGAGCTTTCCCCTGCCCTACAGAACTTATATTCCCGTGGTCTGAGGCAATAAATATCTCGTACCCCTTTGACTGCAATTCTTTGAGGAACCTCTCAAAATAGCCTTTTTTAAGCCATAACCTTATATCCTGGTGCATCCCCTCTACAGATAGCTGCTGGCCGTGCATAATTCGGTCTATTATGTTCACCACAAGGCCAACGGCCTTTGCCCTGCGATTATCTATTATATCACTCAACCCTTCTTCGCTAAAGTCAAAAATGTTCCTCATGTAAAACACGCTGTCGGAATTAAGGCCCTGATTGAGCCAGAACCGCTTCCAGTGCACGGCGTCGCTATTTGTGGAAAACAGCGTATCTTTAAAGTATACGGGCACCTCCCCGGAAAAAAGGGCCTGCCGCGATACTGACGTTATTGTGGGTATCCATGCAAAGGACAGCGCTGATTCCATCGTCCAGTCATCCACCTGTTTCAAATAGTCCCTTATCACATACCAGTCGTCCAGAGACATGCCATCCATCACTATAAGCGCAAACTTGTTATAACTCATCTTCCTCATTTTGTAATTGATATGCCATGGTATATGATGCACCATGACAGGAGACCTGACATAGGATAACGAGGTGAGATAGCGATAATTGTCCAAAAGCCATCGGTTAAAACTATTATCCAGCACCTGACCTGTATAAGCAAATTTCTCTTTATCAAGCTTTAAATCCACATCTACCCTATGGTATATCAACAATGCCTCAGCCCACATGGAAGCTATATTAAACCAATCCTTGAAGGATTTTACGGATTTTACTGAATCATTGATCTTATCCAGCAAACCATCATAATCTTTCCTAAGCCTGTCGATTTCATCGTAAACTATCCCAGCACGAACCCAAACAGGCAATCCATCAATGCCGTCCACTTTTACAGGCTCCAGGTACTTTTCCGTAAAGAGATTGTCCATGTACGCCTTTATATCCTGATCGCTAAAATCGATTATGGAATTTCTGGTGTTATTTAGAAGATCCTGAACGTATAATTCCCATTGCTTTTGAAGGAACTTAAAAAAACTCTCTTTGCTTAAAATCACTTCGTTTATCGGATAACCTTCCAAACTATTTTTGTCGCTTAACACGTCGCACAAATAACGCCCAAGTATTTCAGGAAGTTCCATTTGCTTATAATAAAGGCTTATAAACAGCTTTACGAGGGCAGTGAAATTATTTATCAATTCAGGGACAATACCGTAGACGTATCTCAGTACAAAATTCATCGTGTCCCTATCGCCTAATCGTCTACCGTTATAGGTTTTATACGCCTCAAAAATATTTTTATAGATATCACTGCCCAGCTCTTTTAATACATCATAACTTAATTTAGGAAATATATCACTTAAAGATATTGATGCGTTATAGCAGGCCTTCTGTATATCATAGGGCAGAATATGCCTTTTATCGTATCTTATAATCAACTTTTTATCGGGCATACTGCCGCTATCAATGACACTGCGCACATTTCGTTCGTAATAATACCTGAACATGTCCGGGTCCTGGTATTCTATTATCTCGTAACCGCTCTTATTTATTTCACCTGCCACGCTTTCTTCTAGCAGGATTCCGTCTCTATCACAAAGCAGTATTACATCATACACGTTTAACCCTATTTTCTCAATAACATAATCGATCATAGCATCACTCCAGATAAACCATATATACGGGATTTAAAGCAGGCATAAGGATAGATGATTTTTGCATCTTATTTCGCCATGAAGTCTCTTCTTTTTCAATCTCCTTCAGCCGAAATCGCCTGACGGCTTCAAGGCCAATCCTGCCTGCCGCTTCCTTTCTCAATTTGAAGGCGTACTCGTACTTTTTCTTCTCTCTATCCAACTCCTCAAGGTAGCGGGTTTTCATCTTGTCAAATACGTTATAGGCCACATCTTTTGCTCTTTCCCATATCATATGGTACATTTCATCGTCCATTTCCCTGTAGCCGGTAAAATTCAAATTATCTTTTTCATTCACAAACACATCCCACAACAATCTGGAGGAAGGAATCCTGACCACACCATTATCATTTATAAATAGAGGAAAAAATTGCTTATAATCGGGGCGATTCTCGTTAATGCTCACCTCCCACAGCGTCCAGTAGCCCTTCTCATTGGAGCTATTATCTATACGCAATGCGGGAACCTTATCTTTCTTTATATACAGCGGCAAATCCCCCAGCATTCTCTTGATAACTTCATTACTCAAAGAGAAAAAGTCATCATCCTCCAGCAAAAACAGGTTAACCTCGCCGCCATCCGCCAGGGTTTTGTTTATGTACATCTGCTTAATCCAGTTCTGAAGCTGAGTACCTGCCAATTTCTTTACGACGCTCTCATCCAAAACCTTATCATCCTTTATAAGCTCTTTAATGCTGCTAATTTTTTCGGTTTTCTCTTTTATCTTTCTTTCCATCACATCTACCCTGTAGCCTATATCCCTTGGATCTACGATGCTGTTCATATAAAGCTCGGTAAAATCCATCTCCGCCTGAACAGTGTCCAGTATATCTCCCCATTTATCCACGCCAAACTGCTCGGCTATGGTC
Organism: Caldanaerobius polysaccharolyticus DSM 13641; assembly: GCF_000427425.1. Classification (NCBI taxonomy): domain Bacteria; kingdom Bacillati; phylum Bacillota; class Clostridia; order Thermoanaerobacterales; family Thermoanaerobacteraceae; genus Caldanaerobius; species Caldanaerobius polysaccharolyticus. The sequence goes on from NZ_KE386494.1 coordinate 968,273, forward strand.
TTTAACTTTTCCTCTAGGACTTCCCTTACCCTGAATTCCACCGTATCTGAAAGCATGAAATTGTAAACCTGGACATCGCTTTTCTGGCCTATCCTGTCCACCCTGCCTATCCGCTGTTCTATTTTCATGGGGTTCCATGGCAGGTCATAATTTATAACCACATGGCAAAACTGCAAATTCAAACCCTCTCCACCGGCGTCTGTGGAAACCAGTATATCTGCTTTTTCTTTAAATTCTCTCAGCGCCTTATCCCTCTCGTCCATGCTCATTGAACCGTTCAATATGACTACACTGAAGCCCTTTTCCTGCAGATATTCTCTCAGAAATTCCTGCGTGGCCACAAACTCGGTAAATACTATCGCTTTAAAATCCTCTGCCATTTCCGCCTGAAGCCTGTTTATAAGATCTATAAGCACTTCAGCTTTGGCGTCAACATATTGATTCTCAGCCTGCCTGGCTATTATCAGAAGATCCTGGATTTCCTTCACCTCATTTTTCACATCTCGAATGTCTGCACCAATGAGGTCATCCAGGGCCTCCTGGGCATCTTCCTCCCAGAAATCCTCATCGTCCATTTCGGGAGCCCCTGTATCACCGCTCTTCAGTATCTCCAACCTCTTTTCCAGATTGACGCGAATCGCCCTGGTACTGCTGGTCACCAGCCGCTGCATCAACACCATGAGAAAACCTATGTAATACCTTTTTTCTCTTCTCGCCCTGTTGTAACCGTGTGCTACATATTCCGTAACCCTTTCATACAGCTCTCTCTGCAGGCTGTGCCTTACATCCCAGGATATATCCATCGTCCTGGTTATCCTCTTTTTAAACAGCGGATTGCCGTTTTTATCCACTGCTTCCCTTTTTTCCGTCCGTATGATATAAGGTGCTACCTGCTCTTTGACGACCGCATTCTCATCGGGAAAGGCATCTTTATCCAGCAGCCTTATCAGCCTCAAGAAAGAGCCGGTTTTGCCCTGGTGGGGAGTGGCCGTAAGCAAAAGAAGATAGGGAGAAGCCTCTGACAGCAGCTTCCCCAGCCTGTAGCGGGCTACATCGCTGGTAGAGCCGCCCAGCCTGTGGGCTTCGTCTATAATCACCATATCCCACCCCGCTGCCACAAGGTCGGCAATCCTCTCCTTATTGTATTCATCTACCTGCTCCTTACTCCATCCCTGCCTTCTCTTCAAAGGCTTAACCGAGTCCACGGGGCAGATGACCTGGTCAAACCTGCGCCACACATTGCCGTCACCGTACAGCCTTCTAATGGCATCAAAGTCCTGAGGCAAAACCACATTAAAGTCTTCATCGAACTTGTGTTTCATCTCCTGGTGCCACTGGGTTATAAGACCCTTGGGGCAGACTATGAGAATTCGCCTGATAAGCCCTCTCAACTTCAGCTCTTTTATTATCAGACCAGCCTCTATAGTCTTGCCCAGACCCACCTCATCTGCCAGCAGGTACCTTATCCTGTCACCGGACAAAGCCCTGTTAAGGGCATAGATCTGGTGGGGAAGGGGCATGATGTTGTTGCCAACAGGCGAAAGTATGTTTGCTGCCATCTCATTTTTTATTCTGGCAGCGGTAACAATGTATTTAAAGGCGTACAGGTTAAAATCATCGTTATCTCCATATCCTATGTAATCGTCAGCGGTAGAATAAATTTCTTTGTCCACAGGGTCGTAAACATCGTAAGTCCTGTACCCCCAAAGTTCTCTTATCTCGATAATCTTGACGTACCTGCCTCTTTCCCTATCGTATACCACATCACCTGTTTTAAACAAATCAACCACCCGTCTTCGTCACAGCATTGTCGTAGTACATGAGAAGGCTCTGATCCTCCTGCAATACGCTCTCAGGAAGCCTCTCGCCTACTTTAACAATAGTCTCATAGTCCTTATTTCTCCAGCAGTTCTTAAATCCAGCCCTTATGGCCTCCGTCCTGAAAACTTTCAACCTGCCGCTGCTATTTACGTACTCCTCAAATTCTTTAAGCAGCCTTTTCTCCCGCAGCTTCTCCAGATCAGACTGCTTGCTGACATCAGGCACATACCATCGCCCATTTTCATCCTGCAAAAAGTTCTCTTCCAAAAGCTCATACAGCTCCAATGTCTTCTCATGCTTTGACCAGCGCAACACCTGCAGGAATTCAGGCTGTATCTCCGCATATGTCTTTGGGCTGTCCTGCAGTTTGCTCATGAGCCACATTATGGCCGATTTTTCGTCAGAAATCATGTAAGATATTTGACCGCTTAGTTCCATCCTCATCCTTCTGGTATCGTATACACTGACCTGCTCCGGCAGAAAATACATGCCATCCCTTTCAGGAAACCTCTGGCGCAATCCGGCGTAAAAATCCGCTGCTCCCATGGGTATGGTAGCACCTTTTTGAATGTGAAATGCTATCATGCTGTCATACAGAGCATAATTCAACCTCTCAGGTACTACCTCCAGCCTACCACCTGTCTCCACAACCACCGGCAGGTTCTTGAGGTGCTGCCTGACAAAATCCCATACCCCTTCTTCCGTCCCTGCCTCCTTCAAAAACTTTCTTACAAAGGACTCCCTGGGCTTGTACGCCGATATGATGAGGTCCTGTTTAACAGCCGTATGTGTCGTCACCTGCTTAAAGGTCCCTTGCTTTTTATCGAGGCTCTTTACGCTGGCAATTACAAATCCCGCTTTCAGAATGGCCTCCTGGATGGCGTTCCACACGGCGTTTTTAGAATTGTGGAACTCCACCGTCATCCACCTGCCTGGCTTAAGTATGCGGTACATCTCAGCAAAACACCTGGTCATCAATTCCTGATACTCGTGAAGGCCCTTATGCTGTGTCTTATTTATAATCGCCTCTGTCTTATTGTTTGTAAAAACTCTAAGCCATGCCTCCCATATAAAATTGAGCTCGCTGTACATAAGGTTGTCCCCAAAAGGCGGATCTGTAAATATATAGTCGATGGAGTTGGAATGTATATTTTTAAGATCTGACGCTGATTGTGTAAAAAAGTTAGTGCAAGTTATAGTAGCATTAACCACCCATTTCTTAAGAAATAACAATATAAGATTTAATCTATTTTCTACATGATGAAAAACTGAATTTTCTTTTATAAGAGACGGAATATACAATGTTCCTGTTACTTTACCTCCACCACCTCTATTAAATAAATATCTATTCATAATAGAGGTTCTTTCATGTAACGAATTCAATAGCCATATGAATTTAAATCTAATATAATTAAAATATATCCTGCTTCCTTTTTCATACAATGCGCTCAAAACCCACAAATTCCTCTTTGTATAAAAATGGTGCACATGGGTTATGCCATCTTTATCATTTCTTCTGGATTCATCGCCTTCCGGCATCCTATCCGTAGGATACCAGTAGGGTATATCCATTTCCTCAATTTTATTTATAAGGTCCAGATCGAATTTATCGGGCTTTTTCTCGTACCTCTTTTTACCTACAGAGTAATTTATCAACACAGGCACCTGTTTTACCTGTTTTATGGTCTGGTTTATAGCCTTATCATACACAGTCCTCCAGGCTTTTTCCAGGTTTCTCTTGCTCACTTTAGCGCCACAGTGAGGGCAGTTGAACTCATCCATGACGCTCCCTGTATCTTTATCCACCGCAGCGTCCCAGAAGACAATCTCCTCGGTGCAGTAAGGGCACACAAACACATCGGACCAGACGGTATAATTAATCCTCCCTTTTATCACATTGCCTGTAATATCGTATTGAGGCTGGCCGTCTACGGTGTGAATGGTCTCGTACATCCACCCGCACTCCTCTTCTACCTCTTTAAGTATCCTACTGGCCTCTTTTTCAAATGCCTCCACATCCACAGGGGTATTGTAGTTGTAGGCTATAAACGTGGCAGCAGGTGAGAGATCACCCAGTATGGCCCTTCGGGCTCCCCACTCTATCTTCTTGCCCTCTTTTCTGGCCTCGTTCTCTACCTTTAGCTTGAACTCGGGATCGGGATTTCCGCACATCTGGGCAGCCACACCTGTCATACCTGTACCGCAGAAACCGTCAAATACTATATCACCAGGCTTGGTGTAGTGGAGTATATACCTCATGATTGCCTTATGGGGCACCTTGGTGTGATAGGAATGGGCGTTGTATATGGGATCATTCTTGCCTTCCGAGACATCGGCAGCATATGGCTCGCAGTTATAGTCATCATTTTCTTCATCATAAGGCGTGCCGTATTTTTCAATAAAGTCCTTGATGTATGGGTTAGGGCAGGCTGTGTAGTAAGGGGGATCTGACAGCTCGATTATAGCCTCATCATCCCCCACAGGAAATCCATCTATATTTCTTACAGTGTCGAGAATTTCTTTTGTTAGTTTCATTGTAACCTCCTTTTCATAAATGTTTTTTAAATTCTTCCAATGATATCCCTGCTTGCTCGAGAATGCTTTTTAACGTTCCTTTTAATCCCATTATATCGCTACCTCCAAAGTGGTTATAAATAAGGGCTTTTCTTCTATCTCAGGTTTTTCATTTTCATAATACAGCTCTAAAGCCTCACGCAAATTATCCAGGGCTTCTTCTATGGTTTTGCCCTGAGATGCTACGCTGTTTTCGATACACTTTGCCACATACCAGTTTTCTTCTTTTTGGATTGCCACCGTAAATTTGACTTTCAACATCATCACCCTTTCAATTCATTAACAAATTATAATTATACTACAGAGCACAAAACATTCTCATCATCAAAAAGCATCGCGCGGAAGCCCCTGGCTTTAGCCATGGGGAGGAGCGTATGCTTTAATAAGCTACTTTCTCTTTTTCATACTGCCATCCATCCACGTACTGCAATAACCTTACGTACCTATATGAAATTCCCTGACATATACGATTCCCTTTGCTGTCTTTGATATCAAAATACCCGCTGGCGCGTACTGCCACTCTACCTCTCCATGTGCCTTTATATTTCCCTGAAAGAACTTCAGCTTCCACTATATCGCCCGTTTGAAATCCGAAGTGTCTCTTTTTCCTCTGCCTGTGACTTATCGGAAATCCGTACTTATCTGTATTGCACATTTTACGGTTGCCTCTGCCCACTGCCGTCCATATCTCTGTATACTTCGTCTTTATCTTGATTGTTTTTGGCGTGCTGGCACCCACGCAGCAAGCATCAAAATAGTGGGCCTTGGGAAATCCGTGCTCTATCCTCTGCTTCTTCGTCCTTGCACCCGTACCGCATTCTACCGGCAATCCTGTACGCTTCAGTCTCTCGTACAGTGTCCATCTCGTTGCATTCATCATTGCTGCATCCTTCAGCGGTTTCTTCAGGTTCGCAAGCACCTTCAGCAGGTTCTCCGCTCGCACCCGATCAATTTTTCGTTTCGATTTTTGCAGTTCCTCAAGCCATTCTTCGGGTTGCTTATTCCCTTTGTCTTTGTTGCACCTTTCGCACGAAATCGTGAGATTGGAAACTCTGTTCGTGCCTTTCGGTCCGTGTTTTGGGTTTCTGGGTACCACATGCTCTATCTGCAAGGGCACGTTCTCGGTACCGCAGTATGCACATTTCCTGCCGTATTTCTCTAACAGGTACTCTCTTATTTCGTATCCGTACAGTTCGCCCTGCTGGTACTCAATTCCGCTGATTTCAGGGTTCTGCATGAGCTGGGTATCGAATTTGACATGCTCCGTGCTTATCGATGTGATGGGCAGCCATTTCATCAGTTTCTCTGCTGCCCTTACCGTCTCTTCCACTCTCGCTTCCAATGACGGCGGCAGCCAGCCTTCTTCCCTCCTGCGGTTATCGAATCTCGGCTTTCTGTAACGCGTCTTGTGGTTCCTCCTTCCACGTCTTAATACCCTTCTGCTGTCAAGTCTGTCTTTTATCCCCTGCTTGTGATGAATTTCTCCCATTATTATTGCTGCTGATTTTTCAGCACTCTCTTCTCTCAACAAGGAAAAACCTGTTGTTTTGCTTCCCGGATCGAATTTCAACCTTAACGGTTGGAAGTTACTCTCTTCTGCCGTTCTATCTTTCAGGCGGATAACAAAGGGCATTAATCTATGCACCACCGCTCTGCCACTTTGCAGCAGTTTTCTTGCGCGTTTCTCCGTGCACGGCATGAGCGGTTTTTTCTTTTTATCCAGGACGAAAACCATTCTTCCTCCTCTCCTTTCGGAGCCCCTTACGGGGCTGGTGACGCCGCAGATTGCCGATCTGCAGTCTTCCCTCGCCAATGTTGGAAGGGGTTTAGCTCACAGCGCACCGCTCGCTGCACCCCTGCTCGCTTTTAACGCTGTGCCACAGGGCAGAAGACTGGGAATGCATCTTAAGGTGTGCGCCCTTCCAACGTAGTGCCTTCATCGTTCCGGCTGAACTCCAGCACTCAGGCTGGTCATAGGTCTGGCTGAGCTGCAGGGGCTTGTCTCACAAGCCCCTGGCTTTAGCCATGGGGTCTATGACCTTATTATTATCCTCACCTTACTCACATCTTTGCCAAATACCAGGCTGTCGATATACCTTTCAAATTTCTTCTTGATCTCATCCACAGTACACGGCCCATCGCCGGCGATATACGTCTTTATATCAGAAACAGATACTTCCACCTTTTCTAGACCCTTCATGAGGTCATTTACGGCCGAAATAAACACATTGTCTATCCTATCAGGCAATTTGCGGGTAGACAAAAACTGTTGAATGGACTTTCGCTGATCTATACTCAAATATTTTATATTCTCTGCCAGCTGCAGCATGGGGTCCTCGATGTTATTCAGAAGCGTTTTAGTCCAACTCTCGTAAACCTCTTCGATCTTATCTTCTACATAGTCAAGTACACCATATACAGGCTGTTCGCTATCTGAAAAATTATAACCGCAGTGAGGACACATAGAATTGTCCTCCATATCTGATCGTTTCAAGCTGTAACACGTCTTCAATGCAGCCAGCCTATCTTGTACTTCTTTAAGTTCAAAAACGGGCAGTATGTTGTTTTCGTCCTCTATAGTCGCAAGTTTATTTAGGTTATTCAGTATGTCACTGCGCATTATCTTTTTCTTGCGCCCATCTTCGTTTATGTCCAACCTGTATTTTCTGTGCATATCCATATACATTTTTACATATTCCTCTTTGAGATTTCTTAACTCTGCTACAACCTGTTTTAACGCGCTATCATCCCCTTTTGTATTATTCAGCAGCTCTTCTACCTTTGCTTTAGATTCATTCATTTTATTAACCATCTCAGTTGCCCAATCTTTGTCTTTTAACAACAATTCAGCAGAAGAAAGATAACTGGTATAAGGCCCTACTTTCTCTTTGATACTTTTTAACCTTTCTACTTCTTTCATAACTTTTATTCCAGCATTTTGCCTTGATATATCCTCTTCCCTGTATCTAAAATTCTTTAATTTACCAGCTGTATTGTAAACCCTTAAGGAATCCAGAAAGTTACCTAAATTATTTAGCACCTCTTTGTACTCTTTCTTTTTGTCTGCATCAATCACAGGTTTCCCCCATATAACTGCATCGCTAACAGCAAATTGCTTTACTACGTTTAAATCTTCTATTATCTCATCTATCCTAATAAGCATATTTCTAATAGCTTCGTCCCTGGAGTTGGGATTGGTTATCTGGCCTGGCGGCAACCCGAGAAATTCAAAAAGCTTTTTGAGTTCCTTTACAGGCATATCTTTGGGCCTCTCGATGTGCTTAAACTTCACCAGATCGGCAGGATTCATGTTCGCCAACTGTACCAACATAGTAGCGTCGTATTTTGTATTGCTGCCTTCCAATGTCAGTGTAATATCACCGGTATAGACCAGCGAACAGAGGACCAACACTACCCATTCAGGCTCCAGCTTGAATTTTTTGTCTAAGGAATCCCCATACACATCCTCCATTATATCGTCATAAGTCAATACCTTCCCTGGTGGCAATTTATCCAACAAATCCAGATAATACTGAGCATACATAGAATCAGATGGTGATATAATGTCCCCATCCAGTAATTCCAGAGATGCCAGTATTTTGGCGCCGTGTTCAGTTTTTTTCCCTGCCAGATAATTAATTGCCGCTTTAAACATATCCTCTAAATTGGTTTCTGTAATAGATACGGCAAAGGAAGGATAATCAGGATATTTATCACTAAAATACGACGATAAACACACTGATGCGGTCATATCCACATAATCCTTAAGGGTCTTATCTCCTGTCATTCTGCTTTTTATCCATTGAAATATGCTTCTGCTTTCCCCTCTATATCTGACCATGAAGCAATCATTCATATTGTCCCTTATCCATTTCAACGCATTTTTCATATACTCATTGGCTTTAGTCAAGTATATTTGTTTTTCTTCGCTTGACGCTCCTGTATGCAATGACATAGCTGCAGCGTATTTCTTTATATTATCATCGATTATTTCATCCCTGTTGACAAATTCAAAGAAAACCTCGTCACGCTGTGCTTCATATTCATCTATATTAAAATATTTATCCCCATAGGGTTTAAGGAAATATATATAGAAATCCCTGGGAGGCTGGGCAGTAGTCCTCTCATTAGGTGAACCCATAAAAAGATAGCCATATCTTGCAACCTTTTTCTCTTCCCACATAAGTTCATACTGCCATATCCTATGGTCTCTAACGTATTGAGGAGAATTCCAGTCCAGTGCCTTTATAAGGATATCGTAATAGCCATTGTTAAAGGCATCATCATCCAGCATCTCGGCTTTGCTCTGTATTTTGACATTATAATCTATGCCCACTTTTTCCATATCCAGATAATACTGCTGATTTTGTGAGTTATACGTTATGAATTGACCGTTGGATGTCTTGATTATTTCCTTCATTATAGTTTGTATAGTGGACACAAGAAAATCCTCTTCCAGCTCAGGGGATGGTATGTAAATACAAAGATCATCTTTCATATTTTCTACGGTTATACCTATGGGCTCATGAATATCTCCTGTAGTAAGCCTGTGAACGCTTAACGCGTATATGATCCTCAAGGCAGCGGGTTTATAAATGGGTTTTGTAAAGGAATGCTGGATTATATCTTCCAATACTCCGCTCTTATCTGCCACTGTTTTTATATTGGGCTCTGTCCTCATCGCCCTGTCTTCTTTGATAAATTTCCAGTAAGCATCATAGGATATTAGGCCAGGTTGATCTTCAGGCACATCTTTATCCAGCATCTCTCTCATCAACTGAGTTACTACCTTCAAAACCTCCCGTTTTTCCACCATATATATTTTCTCAAAGACCTCAATAAAAGCCGGATGTATAGGATAAAGGTCTACGTATTCCTCTAATCTTGAAATCATATTTTTATAAAGGGAGCTGAATTTTTCTAAATGATGCCTTATCCACGCCTTTTGCCTGTCATCCTTTTTCAATAGACGCTGGGACACTACATAAGATATATCCTCCCGCCTTATTATAATCTGCTCATACCTGTCCTTTACTTTGAGTATGGTTTGGGCTACATGCTGGAAGTTGGGGTTATCAAAAAGCGATTCCTGAACACCAGACATAAACCTTATGCGGGAAGATTTGCACACCTCTCCCATTTCCCTCAAAAACGTGAGGTCCTGATAAAGCTCCAGCTCCTTCCTCGACTTCAGATAGTCTAAAAGCTCATCGACTACAATAAGGTAGCCTTTATCAGGGTATTTCTCCTGAAAGACCTCCATCATCTCCATCAATGATTCTTTGTTGTTGGTTATCTGATCCATTGGTGGAAAGTGATATTCTATTCCAATTCTAGATAAATTCTTCTCAATCTCCTTCAGCAGCATATCCCTTAGAGGCATGGTGGTAGAACCTATGTCAAACCTTAAAATCTTAAATCTGCCAGCGATTTTCTCTGCAGTTTTCCTGAACGCTAAGTTATCTACGTATTCCAGCAGATCTTTGTTCTCGGCAATAGCTGATATAACCGACATGAGATGGGACTTACCTGTTCCGTAGTTGCCCACTATAAAGATACCTTTATTGTCGATGGTCTCATCAAACTGCAGTTGTGGGATACACACGTTTATCAAGCTGTCAGCCATACTGTCTGACATCACATAGGTTTTTACAAGCCTTACAGCCTCTTCTTCCTTATCGGCATCTTTTAATTTTACCACCGTTTCAATAGGATCGTATTGAACTAAATCACCGTATTTCATCCCGTCTTCCCTCCTAATTTTATAACCATGCATTCAATCTCATTCTGACTATATTTCCTGAACTCAAGATGACCCGGTCGGGCATAAGTAAGATATCCATCATCCAGATCGCCGCCCCACGCCACAATCATCCCTCTGTACTTGCTCATGTTCTTAAATAACCGCAAAGGCTCCAGCTTCAGATGAGGTCCAAACAATATCACTATATTATCAATTGCGAGAATTTCTGTCCTCTTCCCCGCTAAAATTTCATCAATAAAATCTTCTACATAATAGCAGCGCTCGTCAACAGGTATATTTATCAATTTCTCTGATAGCTCTAAATTAAGGTTTATATAGTCAAAAGCGTATTTTAAAGATATGCTCTTAATAAAATCGGTCTTGCCTGAGCCCATAGGGCCCACTACCAGTATCAATTTATAATATCGATATTTTAACTTTTTTAATGCCTCATCTATATCTTCTTTTCTGATTAACTCCATAATGTTTCCCTTTCTCACACAACGTAACATTATAATTCTACATAAACCTGCAAAAATCCTCCATTAAAATTAAAGCCGTCAATCAACGGCTTTTAATATTCTTTCAGTCCTTGTTTTTCTAATTCGCATATGGTCTCCATTTAACATAAAAACCATTAATATTGCCAAACATTAGTATCCATTCTTCTATATCCCACATATTTGTATCTGGATTATATTTAATCTTATAGTAACTCTCAGGATTAGAAGGATAAAAACTATAGCTGAAATAAGCATACAACCCTCCTACTATTTCTTTCCCGGGATACCTCTTTTGAGCGTCATTGTATATCTTCTGGATATAATTTTCAACATACTTTTCATTGGCCCTATATTCCTCTAAACTTATATTCGGCTTAGATAATAAACTTTCCAGATATTTGAGGTAATTATCATCGCCTATTATAGAAATCAAAATATAAATCGTCCCACTGTCTTCAGTCACATAATAGTCATTAAAAGGCACAAATTGGCCATTTAGGATATATCCTGGATAGTTTTTCTCCAGATATGCTGCGTACTCCTCATACGTCATCTGCGTCAAATTGTTTACTTCTGCCAGTGTTTTAATTGAGTTGCCACCAAGCATAGGCTTTATCTCATTAATAGGGATAGCAAAAGCTAGGTTTCCTGTATCATAACCACTGTATATAACGCCGATTACCAATCCCTGCATATCAAACAGAGGGCTGCCTGAGCTCCCATGAGCCACAGGGGCGGTAGTCTGAAAATCTTTGAAACCCTTCCTCGTCGTCTCTCTTATGGCGCTTATATTTCCCTTTGATACAGTATTATCCAGACCTTCCGGTCTTCCAATGACCACGACGTCATCGCCCACTTCCACCTTATCCGAATCGCCCAGTGCAAGTACAGGTAAATCTCTGGCATTTTTCAGCTTTAACACCGCTATATCCTGATTTTCACTATAACTGATTATACCTTCTACCTCATATTGCCTCCCATCACCTAATACTGCCTTTGCAGAGCAAGCATCTTTAATAACGTGGTAATTAGTTACTATTTTTCCGTCCTGGGACACAATAAATCCACTACCCTGTGCCAGCGGTTTTTCATCGACACTAAATGTCATTATTGTTACAACTCCATTACTCTTTTTGGCAATATCCTTAACACTTAATTGACTACTGCTAGCTTTTACCGTCAATGTCAAAATGACCTTCCTGTCATAGCCTGCAACATCACCATAATACAAACTGCTACCAGGTTTACTTGTATCAACTTTAGAGGGATTCCAGGACACACTCACCGATTGTACAGTGCCATCACTCATAGTAGCTTCCAGAGTCAACGGTAAACTATAACTTTCCCCCTGGTTTACCGTTATACTTATATCCGGAATATACTTAATTGTCTTCTGGACATTATCAGCGGCTTTTAAAATGCCCTTTTTAATTAACAGTCTATACATCAAAACAATAGCCTGCTCCCTTGTGGTATAAGCTTTTGGACTTATTTTATCATAAGACGTGCCTTTCATTATTCCTTCTTTATAAACATACGCAACGGCTGCCCTGGCCCAATCAGATATCTCATTTTTATCGGAAAAATTCAAGCTTTCCGATGCGCTGTAATCGTCCTGAGGGTAAACCAGCTTTAAAAACCTGACCAGCATTACAGCCATCTGCTCTCTTGTAATTGGATCATAAGAGCCAAATACATCCTCTTTATAACCCTTGATGACGCCTATTTGATAAGCCTTTTGAATGTAATCTCTATATAATGCATCGCATCCATCTTTAAACTTATAAGTATAATTTACCGGTAGCTGTATCGGTCCTTCCATCCTCTCATAGGCTTTTACCAGAAGCATAGCAAATTCCTGTCTAGTCACATTTCTCTGATAGTCACTTAAAAATGCTGGCTCTGCCAGATTATCTTTTTGAAAAGCATCCACAGCCTCGACGGCCCAGTCATTTGGGTTACTTCCGGCAAAAGAACGTAGCGGGAACATCGTCACAGATAAAGTAATAATTAAAAACATTGATATTATTTTGCAATATCTACCCATAATAACACACCCCCATATACAATAATAGCATAGGAGGTAGCCATAATATGTCCTTGTACTAGAAAAAGAATTACACCGATAACAAAAAGTTTCAGCCCTTTATGTGAAAATATGTAATATGTTATATTATAATAATGACAAAACAAATATTTATTGGGGGGTATATTGTTGAAAGAAGGCAAAAGTAGCACATATAGGGCAATAAAGAACTGGGAAGAATTCCGCAAGCGCATAATAGTCGAAGGGATTTTTACGGGTGCTTTAGTTGGACTTATTGTCTCTTTGTTCAGATTCCTTATTGGTAAGCTGAATATTTTACTCATCAACACATATGCAATGCTTCATGTACACACATATTTAATTTTCATGTGGGTCGTTATTTTGTTAGTCATTGGTTTTATAATCGGATTCATATTAAAAAAAGAACCCATGATTGGCGGAAGTGGCATACCCCAGGTGAAAGGTATGATAATTGGACATTTAAAAGCAAATTGGATGAGCGTTATTGTGTCAAAGTTTATCGGTACAATACTTGCAATCGGTGCAGGTCTTTCGCTGGGGAGAGAAGGCCCTTGTGTACAGCTTGGCGCATCTGTAGGCCAGGGTATAAGTAGGCTCTTAGGACGCTTGAGAGTGGAAGAGAAATATTTGCTCACATCCGGCGCCAGCGCAGGTCTTGCAGCGGCTTTTAATGCTCCATTGGCAGGTACCATATTTGCATTAGAAGAACTGCATAAAAATTTTTCCCCACTGGTCCTTGTTTCTGCGATGGTCGCATCATTAACATCTACTTTTGTGGCCGACTCTTTTTTAGGCCTAAAAACTGTTTTTAATCTAAAGAATCTCTATGTTGTGCCTTTAAAAAATTACTTATACCTCATCATACTCGGTGTAATTGTTGGTTTATGTGGAATTTTATTTAATAAAACCCTATTAAAGACACAGGATTTATACAGGAGGATAAACATAAAGGATCATCTAAAACCCATTATACCTCTTTTAATGTCAATCCCTATCGGTCTCTATATACCCCATGCGCTGGGCGGCGGTGAAGAAATTGTTGATAAGTTAACAAGCAGCAACTGGGGCTTTAAATTTGTTCTCTTATTGCTTATTGTAAAATTCCTGTTTACAATGGCAAGCTATGGTTCCGGAGCACCCGGGGGCATCTTTATGCCACTTCTCATTATCGGAGCATTAATCGGTGATATATACGGCTCTGTGATTATCAGGATTACACATATGAACCCCGTATATCTCAATAATTTTGTTATACTGGCGATGTCAGGTTATTTTGCTGCCATTGTAAGAGCACCTATCACAGGAAGTCTTCTTGTTACTGAGATGACAGGGTCTTTCAGCCATTTATTGTCATTAAGTACGGTTTCAATAACAGCATATCTTTCATCAAGCTTATTTGGAAACGCGCCAATATATGAGTCACTTCTTGACAGGATTTTAAGGAAGAACGCCAAGGAATCGTGTAATGATAAGTTTGATAAAGAAAGCAAAACCATATTCGAGGTACCTGTTTGCGTAGGATCAATTCTAGATGGGAAGAAGATTAAAGATTTAGAACTGCCTGATAACTTTTTAATTGTAGGTATAAAAAGAGGGACAACAGAAGTGATCCCAAAAGGTGATACTAAGATATTACCAGGTGATTATATAGTTGTCCTTGCAGATAAAAGTGATGCATTGAAAATCAAGGAAAAATTAAGTATTCCATGGAAAAAAGACATATATTGATTATGATATAAAACAGATCGCTTAGAAATTAAAGCCGTCAGTCGACGGCTTTAATTTGTTTGGGTTTTATTTATCTCGAAACCTAAGGCTCCTCGTCATTAAATCTTTTCCAAGGCGGGTATTAGGGAACACAGATGTGGCATTTTTTATATACCTCTCCGGTTGCAACATGGAAGGACTGTAATGTGTAAGCCAGAGTTCACCCACACCGGCCTCTTTTGCCACATTGGCTGTTTCAAAAAACGTAGAATGACATTTCTCTCTGGCCTTTTCCGCATCTGCGTTGTCGCCATACATCCCCTCGCCTATAAAAATGTCACTGCCTTTGACCAGCTCAACCAGATCCTTTGTCGGCCTGGTATCCGTGCTGTAGCTTATTTTCAAACCCTTTCTCTTTTCTCCCAACACCATATCAGGAGTGTATACACAGCCTTGATAGGTGACCACCTGACCGTGCTGAAGCAGGTTCCAGAATCGCACAGGTATGTTTAGCTTTTTTGCCTTTTCCACATCAAAAAGCGGTAGCCTTCTGGCCTCAAAGCTATAAGCATAACATGGAGCCGTGTGTAAAACCGACGCGGCTTTCACCACTATATCGCCTATTTTTATCTCCTCACCGCTTTTTAATTCCAAAAACTCTATTTCAAAAGGCGTCTTCTTAAACAAAACATCTACTATGCTCTTTAAAACCAAGATGCCTACAGGGCCCATAAGGGTCAACTTTTCTGTCCTCTCCGCATTTAGCATCTGATAAAGTATACCAGGTAATCCTGTTATGTGGTCTCCGTGATAATGGGTGAATAAAATCGCACTTATACCTTTGAACCCCCAGCCCAGCTGTTGAATGGGCACCTGCGTACCCTCACCGCAGTCCACAAGCAATGTGGTGCCATTGTATCTCAATATCAGTGAAGAGAGGTACCTATGAGGAATAGGCACCATGCCTCCTGTGCCCAGCAAACATATGTCAAACATATCTTTCACCAATGCCTACCTGATAATCGTCTGCTCTCTCGCCGGACCTACAGACAATATACTTACCCTGGCACCGCACAGTTCCTCTATCCTCTCGATATACCTTATGGCATTGACAGGTAACTCATCATATGTCCTCGCTTTTTCTATGCTCTTATCCCATCCGGGTAACTCCTCATAAACCGGCTCGCATTCAGACAAAAATTCAAGACTTGCGGGGAAGTTCTCTATGATCTCACTTCCTCTGCGGTACGCCGTGCATATCTTTACTGTCTCAAGGCCAGCCAATGTATCCAACTTTGTGATGGCCAGATCCGTTATGCCATTTACCCTTACAGAAAAGCTGACGATCACCGCGTCAAACCAACCGCATCTCCTTGGTCTGCCAGTGGTGGTTCCGTATTCGCGGCCTTTCTCTCTTATGCTCTGCCCTATTTCATCAAATAGCTCTGTAGGAAACGGACCTTTTCCTACTCTGGTGGTATAAGACTTTGCCACACCTACTACTTTGTGGATCATGGTAGGACCTATCCCCGCCCCGACGCATACACCACCTGCTATAGGATGAGAAGAGGTGACATAGGGATATGTCCCAATGTCAATGTCCAACAAAGTACCTTGCGCACCTTCAAACAACACGTTTTTGTCCGCTTTTAATGCCTGGTAAACAATAACAGTGGTATCCGCTACATAACAAGAGAGCTGCCTGCCGTACCCCAGGTATCTATCAATCATCTCATCGGCATCAAAGGGCTCTTTGCCATATATTTTAGTCAATATCTCATTTTTTTTCTGTAAATTGGCCTTAAGCTTATCTCTAAAAACATCCTCGTTCATAAGGTCGCATACCCTTATACCTATTCTCTCGGATTTGTCCATATAAGCAGGTCCTATTCCCTTTCTCGTGGTACCTATGTCGTTAGCACCTTTCTTGTCTTCCTCAAGCCCATCAAGGAGCTTGTGATACGGGAAAACCAGGTGTGCTCTGTCGCTTATCCTCAAGTTGCTCACATCAACGCCTTGCGACACCAGCATTTCTATTTCCTGCAAAAGCTCTTCAGGGTCCAGCACCACGCCATGGCCTATAAGGCACTGCTTATCAGGATACAATATGCCAGACGGTACCAGGTGAAGCTTATACTGCTTACCGTCAACCTCCACGGTATGCCCTGCATTAGAACCTCCTTGATACCTCATTACGATGTCCGATCTCTCTGCGAGGTAATCGGTTATTTTGCCTTTGCCCTCATCTCCCCACTGTGTACCTACTATTACCACTGACGACATATCAATCTCTCCCCATCAATCTATTTAAAATCTCTCTTGCCACAACAACACCTGAGACAGAGGCCTGAGCCAATCCCCTGGTTATGCCAGCCCCATCTCCTGCAGCAAAGAGATTTTTTATTTTTGTCTCAAATTTGTCCGTAAGCTCCACCCTGGATGAATAAAACTTTACTTCCACTCCGTACAACAGCGTATGCTTTGAATAAACACCCGGAGCGATCTTATCCATCGCCTGAAGCATCTCTATGATAGAAGTCAAATGCCTGTATGGTAAAACCAGGCTTAAATCCCCCGGCGTGGCATCAGCCAGCGTAGGTTCTACAAGGCCTCGTTTTATCCTCTCGTATGTGGACCTTCGCCCATCCAGCAGATCACCTAGCCTCTGAACGATAACTCCTTCGCCAAGCATATTCGCCAATGTAGCTATATACTTGCCGTAAGCAATGGGTTCTTTAAAAGGCTCTGTAAACTCTTTGCTCACCAACAGGGCAAAATTGGTATTCTGGGTTTTTATGTCCTTGTAGCTATGTCCATTAACAGTCTTGATGCCATTATTGTTTTCTTCCACTACCTGACCGTAAGGATTCATGCAGAAGGTCCTAACTCTGTCGTCAAAAGACTTAGAAAAATATATGAGCTTGGATTCGTAGACGGCATCAGTTATATCCTCCATAACCACAGCGGGCACCTCAACCCTTACTCCAATATCTACGGCGTTGTTTTTTGTCTTAAGTTTTAACTTTGCCGTCTGCTCGTTAAACCATTCGGCACCTTCCCGGCCAGGTACTACAACCACATAATCGGCATAATATTCTTCTCCATTCTCTGTTCTGACACCATATACTGTATTTTCATCCACCAATATATCTTTAACAGGTGTTTCTGTCTTTATAGTAACCTTCTCACTTAACTGATATTGCATCTTTCTGAGTATATCATAACATTTATCCGTACCCAGGTGCTTTACCCTGGCTGGAATCAATTTGAGATCAGCTGCAGCAGCCTTTCTCTCTATCTCCCGGACTTTTTCTTCATCGGTTCCGTGGACCTCTGTAGTCGCACCAAATTCTACGTAAACCTGATCCACGTATTTTATAAGCTCCTCCAGCTTTTGCTTGGAAATATATTCGTCTAGAACACCGCCAAATGCCGACGTCAGTGTAAGCTTTCCATCGCTGAAAGCTCCTGCTCCACCCCAACCGCAGGTTATAGAACAGGGTTTGCAGTTAATGCACTTAACCCCCTTATTGTTTACAGGGCAGTTCCTTTTTTCGATCGCCTTGCCTTTTTCCAGCATCAAAATATTAAGGTCGCTGTTTTTTGTAAGTTCTAGCGCGGTAAAAATACCCGCCGGACCAGCCCCCACTATGATTACATCGTACTTCAAGATTCTCACTCCTTTTTACTGAACCTTCCATAGGTCATATTGGTTCAGTCGTCCCATGTGAGGACTCAAAATCCCTTGTTTATGATACCAGAAGTTTATAGGGATTTCAAGTGTAAATTGTTCGTGTTCTGGACATGCTATTAGGTATATAATTTAAAAATGAATTGTATATTGCGAACTTTATTGCGATAAAAACAGGCTTTCATTTTTCACGTCAACCCAGAAAAATGAAAGCCTGTTTTTTAAAAGCTATTCAAAATGTGTATTACCTCTTAGCAAGATACTTTCTAATATCAAAAGCTATAGCTGCAATAATGATAATGCCTTTTACAACCTGCTGCCAGTATGCAGACAAACCCAATATAACAAGTCCATTATTGAGCACCTCAAAGATAAGAACGCCTGTAATTATACCGGATACCTTTCCAATACCACCCGAGGTCGATACCCCTCCTATTGTAGCAGCAGCTATTGCATCAAGTTCGTACATTAGACCATAGTTGTTGGTCGCTCCTCCAGTTCTTGCCGCAAGCAATGCTCCAGCCAAGCCATAAAGAGCGCCCCCAAGTCCATAAACTGTTATTAATGTGCGGTTTACGTCAACCCCGGAAACCTCGGCAGCATTAGGGTTGCCACCTATAGCGTATATATACTTACCTAATCGCGTCTTATTTAAGATAAACCATATCAGAATCGACACTATTAAAGCAATCATAACTATATTAGGGATAAAAAATACAGAACCTGAAGCGAGATTCATAAAGTCATCCCTAAGGCCACCTATAGGTTGGGCATTTGTGTATATACTCGCTACCCCGTAGGCTATTACCATCATTCCAAGCGTCGCAATAAAAGGAGGTATTTTCAAGTAGGCAGTAATCATGCCATTGATTACGCCTATAATCAACCCTATAAGTATAACTAAAAGAATGGGCACAAAAACCGGCATGTAAGGCAGACTTTTAAACATCTTATAAGCGTAATCTGGCCTTTGAAGAAGGCTGGCGGCAATACAAGCAGTAAGCCCTACGACACGCCCCGCAGAAAGGTCGACTCCGCGGGTGATCAGAATACCGCCTTCACCCAGAGCGATAATAACGCGCACAGATGCTATTATAAGTACATTTCTAAGATTTGCAATAGAGAGGAAACTTTTATCCAAAAAGCCTATCCCTAGAATCAACCCTATTAGCACAAGGTAAATTGCGTTTTTATTTATAAACTCTCGAAGGTCAAAACGGCTTTCTCTTTTAAATACAGCGTCTATCATTTTATCAAACCTCCTGGCTTACATAAATTGCGTAGCATATTTCATGATAAGTTCTTGATTGGCTTCTCTTCCATCCACTATACCGCTAACCCTTCCTGCACACATAACCATTATCCTGTCTGACATGCCTAAAAGTTCGGGCATTTCTGAAGAAATCATTATTATGCTCTTACCTTGTTTAGCCAGGTCAGCGATAATCTTGTATATCTCGTATTTGGCGCCTACGTCAATTCCTCGGGTAGGCTCATCGAGGATCAAAATGTCAGGATCGGTCAATAACCATCGAGCAAAAATTACTTTTTGTTGATTTCCTCCAGATAAAAATTGAATAAGCGTTTTTAACGACGGAGTCTTTACCTGAAGCATATCTATATGTTTTTTTACATCGCTCTTACCCCGCTTCCCATCAACGACAAAGTTGAATTTTGTATAATTATCGATACCAGAAATCAACGCATTATCCTCTACCGACAAAACCGGGAATATACCTGTTGACCTGCGATCTTCAGTTAGCAAAGCAATGCCGTGGCGTTTAGCCTCTATAGGGCTGTGGATTTTTACTTCTTTCCCCGATATAAACAATCTTCCTTTAGATATACTGCGTAATCCAAAAATGGCTTCCACCAATTCCGTGCGCTGTGCTCCCACAAGGCCACCTATTCCAAGTATTTCTCCACGCCTTAGTTCAAATGAAACATTTTTAAATGATTTAGGATCCGTCGACGTAAAGTCCTCTACCCTCATTATCACATCGCCGGGAGTATTCTCCCGAGGCGGAAAGCGGTCGGTTAAATCTCGACCTACCATCTTTGAGATGAGCATGTCTATAGAAACCTGATTTGTCGGCCAGGTCCCAATATACTTTCCATCCCTCATTACAGTTACTTCATCCGATATTTCAAGTATTTCCTCTATTTTGTGAGAGATATATATAATAGCAATTCCCTGTCTTCGGAGGCTTTTTATAATCTTAAATAGGTGTTCCACTTCATTTTCTGTCAACGATGACGTAGGCTCGTCCATGACTATAACCTTGGCTTTACATGAAATTGCTTTAGCAATTTCCACCATCTGTATCTGCGATACCGAAAGTCTGGCCACCAGTGTATCCGGTTTAATATCTATCTGAAGTTCTTGCATTAAAGATTTTGTGTCATTGTACATCTTTTTATGGTCCACCACTTTGATGCCCATGACATCTTTAACCGGAAATCTACCAAGCCATATATTCTCCATAACAGTTCTGTATGGAACAGGGTTGAGTTCCTGATGGATCATAGAAATACCATGATCCAATGCTTCTCTAGGATTTTTAAATTGCACTTTATTTCCTTCTAAAATTATTTCTCCGGAATCAGGTACATATATACCAAAAAGGCATTTCATCAATGTGGATTTACCTGCCCCATTTTCACCCATAAGGGCGTGAACCGTTCCCGGCCTTATCTTTAACGTAACGTTGTCAAGGGCTTTTACACCAGGAAAGTTCTTGCAAATATTGCGCATCTCCAAAACGTATTCTTGTGCCATAGCTCACACCTCTCAACCAGATTCAGGGAGCCATAAAACTCCCTGAATCATATCCTCTTTTATTTGCTGAATTCGCTTAGATTGTCCTTTGTAACAGGTCTATATGGAATCCACACGTATTTCCCGTCTGTTAGATTTTTCACAGACTTGGTAACATCTTCACCTTTCGCCAGACTATACGCCAGATCAAAAATAGCTTGAGCCTGGCCTTTTGCATCGTTTAACACGGTGCCAAGCAATTGTCCTGCTTTTATAGCATCAAGCGCAGGCGCAGTAGCATCTACCCCGATAACAGGCATGTATTTACCACCTTGAAAATAGCCTGCTGCTTTCAGGGCTTCAATAGCTCCCAATGCCATATCGTCGTTATTGGCAAGTACAGCTTCAATTCTGTCTCCAAATGCCGATAACCACGCTGCCATTTTTTCCTGCCCCTGTGCCCTTTGCCAGTTTGCGGTATCACTAGCCAGCTTCACTGCCTTTATACCTGCCTCCTCAAGGGCTTGTATAGAATACTGGGTACGCAAAATAGCATCTTGATGTCCCGGCTCTCCTTCTAACATCACGTACTCTAATTTCCCATCCTTATTCTTATCAGCCTCAGGGTGTTTCTTCCAATAATCAGCGAGGATTTGCCCTTGTAGTTTACCAGACTCTTCAGCCTTAGCTCCTACATAATACAATTTATCCCATTTATTCATGTCTTCTTTTAGCGGCTCTCTATTGAAAAAGACCACAGGTATACCTGCTTGTTTGGCCTTTTGAATAATTACAGAAGCTGAGGTACGATCCACCATATTTACAGCGAGTACATTGTAACCCTGGGTTATAAATGTATCAATCTGATCATTTTGGGTCGCTTGTTGCCCTTGACCATCTGCAGCGTTTATAACGATCTTTTCACCCGTAGCTTTACTTTTTTCCTGTGCCGCTTTTTCAAGGGCATCACGCACATTAGAAATAAAGGTGTCATCAAACTTGTAAAGCGCAACACCAATCTTTATCTCTTTGCCACCGGACGCCTTAGTCGCACCATCAGACCCACTTTCCTTGCTGCTTTGCTTTGCACTACAACCAGCCAATATAGTTGCTACCAACATTGCAGCAACAAGCAGAGAAATAAGTTTCGCTATTTTCTTCCTTGTCATTAATTTAACCCTCCCTTTAAATCTCATGATTTACGTTTTCGATGATAATGTTATCATTTGATCATGTAGAAATTAATATAAAATCCTACGTTTTTTTATAGAAATCCTACTATATTTTCGATAAACAAAAAAAGGCTTTCAAAAGCCCTCTTATTCTTTTACAATGGGAAGCCATATCTCAACAGTCGTACCGACCTCCAGCTCGCTCTCTATATGCAAGCCGTATTCTTTGCCAAAAAACAACTGTATCCTCTCATGGACATTTTTTATCCCTATACCAGAACCCCGTTTGCCTTCTGTCTGGTATTCTAAGATATTTTTTAAAATCTCAGGCTTTATGCCAAGGCCATTGTCACGGACTACGTATAATAGTTTATTATCCACAATTTGGGCAGATACTTTTATAAAGCCTTCATCTACCATGTTTTCGATGCCATGATATATAGAATTCTCAATTATTGGCTGTAAAATCAATTTTAAAGTTCTACACTCAAGGGCCTCGGGCTGGGCTTGGATTTCAAACCTGAACTTGTCTTTATACCTTATCTTCTGAATGGTCAGGTAGCTTCTGGCGTATTCAAGTTCTTCTCTTACGGTAATTATATTTTTGCCTTTGCTTATACTTATCCTAAAAAACCTGGCCAGTGCTGTCACCATTTGTATGACTTCATCCATCTTCCCATTCTCTGCCATCCAAACGATTGAGTCCAATGTGTTGTACAAAAAGTGAGGATTTATCTGCGCCTGAAGCGCGCTCAACTCGCTTTTCCTTTTTTGTTCTTCCTCAAGCACTATTTGGCTCATAAGGTGCTTGATCTTTGAAACCATCAAATTAAAAGCTCTCGACAGCTGCGCTATTTCATTTTCACCTTTAACCTCAAGATGTACATCAAAATTTTCTTTTTCAATCATTTTCATGCAGTCTTCTAAGCGCTTCATGGGGCGAAATATTTTTTTAAAGATCAGGACAGAGCTAAGAATCACAAAAAATAAGGCTAAAACTACCGCAAAAACAATAAATCTGCTAACTTCTTTTTTGGTCGTTATCAATTCATCCATGTACGATACACCTATTATTTTCCACCTGGTGTACGCAACCGTTCTTACAATAACCAGGCGTTTTTCACCGTTTATTCTTTCTAAATAGCTACCATCAGGATGACTTGCAAAGTTCATATTATTTTTTCTGCTCAATTCTAAATGATTTAATTGTTGCGGAGGTTTGTAAATCATGTTGCCACCAGAGTCTATTATATAAATATAGCTTCTTTTGCCGAGATTCACCATCTGGCATAAACGGTCTATTGTTCTAAAATTCATATCCAGCAACAGGACTCCATTCATCCTCCGCCCTTTTCTTTCAAAGGTGACACCTCTGCTCAGCGATATCACCCAGCTGCGCTGCCCTTCAAAAAGGTCCTGAACATGCGGTGGAGAAAAATAGTAGTTGCCAAAATTCTCTAGAGCCAGATTAAACCAATTTTGATTTTGCACATTGGATCCCGCTTTAAGCTTGGAAAACGGCGTTGCCAATAAAAGTTCTCCTTTATCCGAAAAAACCGCAATGGTAACTATGTCATCTTTTGAATTCAGTATCACATTCATCTGGTCTAACAATTTGCTATTAGGGAAATCCTCTCCTACACTTAGCTGATTACTTATGGTGTTGGATATATATATCATGTCTTTAATGTAATACTCAAAATTTAAATTAACTTCTTCCAAAACCTGTCTGAAATTAAATATCATATCTTGCTCTGTTACCTGCAAAAATTTATCATATAGCACAAATCCCACGAACAACATACCCATAAACGCAATTAAAGCGAATGAAAATGTAATTATAAATTGCATACTTCTTACTTTAATTTCTTTAAATACATTCACAAATACGCTTTTAATGTATTCAAAAACCCTATCTCTCAATTTTCAACACCTGCAATTTCCCCATTAGCTGAATTTCTGTACTCTGTTGGAGACATACCCACGTATTTTTTAAAACTATAGCTAAAATAATTGGGCTCAGGATAGCCGACTTTTTCGGCAATTTCAAACACCTTCATATTTGTGGTTTTTAAAAGCTCTTTTGCAACGTTCATTCTAATTTGTAATAAATAATTCATATATGTCATTTTTGTCTCTTTTTTGAATATAAAACTGAAATAGGTAGGACTTATGTGGAGAAATTTACAGATTTTATCAATAGTTATATCGCTTTCACTGTAATGATTTTGCGCGTATTCTTTCGCTTTTTCTACCAGGAGCTTATACGTGCTCTTTCTATCGTTAGAAATGCAATTCATTATTTTAACACAAATATTTTTAAGCCATTCTTTAACTCCTCGAATACTGTCAAATTTATACATCTCATTAAAAACACCAAAGTTCGATCCAAAGACCTCCTCTGTGTTTAAATTTAAAGCCGCCGCAGTCTTTAATATCGCCGTCATAATTTCCATCAAATATACCTTGTAATCGTCGATAGAAACCTTTGTCCAATCAATACCATCAAACAATTTTTCAATTATGCCCTCAACTTCTTCGTGAGTTCCAACTCTTATGCAGCTTGTAAGCATACGCTCTTTCTCATCGTCAAAAACCACTTTGTTTTCACAATGGGGCTCTATATCCTCTATCCATATGACCCTGTTATTTCCGAGAACCAACTTGTAATCCAGTGCAGAAAGCGCTTGTCGATAGGAATCGCTTATTCCCTCAGTGTTACCGCAAACAGTCCCTACTCCAATGGTTACAGTGAATTTGAGAAATTTTTCAACGCTTTTCTTTATCTCTTCCAAAGCCGAAAATGTCCTGTCCATAACCGCATACTTGTCATTTTGATCGCTAACTGTTATTATCACGATTTTTTCATCGTTTAAAAATACTATACCCAGACCGTATTTATCCACCACCTCTTCGCATATATTCAGCAAAGCAAAGCTCAACAATTCACTATCTTCGGGCAAAACAAAACCCAAATTCTCTGCTGATTCTACCATGTTATCAATGCTTACAACCGATACCACAAATAAACTCCCATTTAAATCCACGCCGTAATTATGAGATCTTTCCAATATCTCATTTTTGCCCAATTTGCCCATAACCAATGACGTCAAAAACTTTTCTCTTAATACAGGTAAACTCTTTCTATAATGTTCCCTTAAAGCTTGAATATCTTGCTTCTGAGCAATTTCGTCGTCAATTTGAGCCTTTACTTTTACGAGCACATCAACTAACTCCTTAGAAGAAACAGGTTTTAAAACGTAATCCATTACGTTTAACTTTATCGCCTTTTGAGCATATTCAAATTCGTCGTAACCAGTCAATATAATGATTTTAGCAGTAGGGTACTTATCGCGCAAGAGTTCCGCGAGCTTTATCCCATCCATAAATGGCATTTTTATATCCGTAATAACCACATCTGGTACAATTTTCTCAGCGACGTCCAGTGCATCCCAGCCGTTTTCGGCCTCGGCTACCACGTCAAAGCCGTACTTTTCCCACTGAATCTTGTTTATAATGCCCTTTCTAACCTCTTCTTCGTCGTCCACAAGCAACAATTTATACATACTCT
This sequence comes from Caldanaerobius polysaccharolyticus DSM 13641, assembly GCF_000427425.1. Classification (NCBI taxonomy): domain Bacteria; kingdom Bacillati; phylum Bacillota; class Clostridia; order Thermoanaerobacterales; family Thermoanaerobacteraceae; genus Caldanaerobius; species Caldanaerobius polysaccharolyticus. The sequence goes on from NZ_KE386494.1 coordinate 993,881, forward strand.
AACATCCCCCATTGCAAATATCGTCAACCCTACGTGGACAATACTATTATAGCTGATTTTGTAAAACTGTTAAAGAAAAAATAAAAAAGGCTTGACTCGTTAGTCTAAGCCTTTTCAAAATTCAAACTTATTTATTTAAGCCTAACCGGTATAACCACCATATCCTGCCTGGAGCCGTCTTTAGGGCTCTGGGAATACACCCTCAACAACCCGTCAACAGGCTTATCTAGAGGTTGATAGGATACCATCGCTTCAAAGTCCCCCCATGAGGGTGCTCCCGCCGTAGCCTGAGCAGCGGTCTGATCCAAAAGTTTGCCATCAGACGTCACCAGTTCGATGTTGACAGTACCTTCAAAAACCCTGGCTGTGCCTACAACTTTAAAAGGGCTCTCCAGCACCTGTTTTTGCGTGGGTTGGATGACCTTTATATTAGGCTCTTTTAGTATCTGAACCGGATCTGATACAATAATAGCACGGGCTTTTTTATCCTTGGTCAAAATTATGCCCAGCTCAGAGCCCAACTTTATATCCTCAAACTTCATGTCCTGTTCCTCGTATTTATACCCGTTATCGCTTATCCCGATTTTTTTCTGAAAATGTATAACCGCATCTTGCAAAACAGGGATGTCAGATCCCACATTGTTTTTTACATCCGCTGAATCCTGATATTCTCTCTCAATCTTTATAACCCTGTTTTGAACGTCAATACTCAAAAGCTTGCCGTATATAAACGTCTCGCCTTTTAGAGGATCTGCCTCAGCTATTTGAGTAAACTTAGCAGCCACGCTGTCAATAACCCATATCCCGCTATCTCCCTTTTTGATAGGCTGCTTGAGGTCAACAGTATACCCTTTCCCCATAGATACCACATCTACCTGTGCCGATCCGTCCTGTTGCCTCACCACGCTGAGCTCATCGTCGGAGTTGAAACCTACGATACCTCCTTCGGTCCTGACCACGGAAAGAGGATCAGTTCGCCACAGCTCTTTTCCCTCATCCACCCGGTCTTGTATTTCCTCAAGCCAACCTGACTGGTAATTTACTTTACCTACAATCACCTCTCTGCTCATGGGGTCCATGCCGATGCTTTTTTGCTTCTGACCTTCAACCAGTAACTGTACGCTATTTACATTGGGAAGCTCTGTAAGGGTAGTCACCAGAGCTCTTACCTGTTCTCTGGTGGCCCGTGAGTACTCGGAAGAAAAGTTGACGTATAACACCCCTTGTTTTAGATCGTAGGATATCACCTGAGTCCCGTCGGGAACCCCTTGCTCTTCAAAGCGGCTTTTAGGCCCTTTTAAAAACTCGTCCAGTACCTGTTTTACACTGTCGCTTTTTTCCGTTACGTTTCTCAATTCTAAAACCAAGCCACCGGCAGTAGAAGGGAAGTACAGCTTTATTTCTCCCATATCATTCTCAGTCGCCACCGGCTTGGGGTCTATGCTTACGGTTCCGCCACTGGATTTTTTAGATCTTTGAAATGGCGCACACCCTGACGAAATCAACGCAACCAACACTATTGACAATATAACAGCCAAAAACCTCTTCATCCCTTCACCTCCTGTTTTATTAAATATTAACACATATATATAAATTTATACTTACATTACATTTACAATAGTGTTACAAAATCAAAAGGTCACTGTAAACCTGGTACCTTTACCTACATCGCTTTGCACGCTTATACTGGCATCGTGCAAATCGGCTATCTCTTTTACAATAGCCAGCCCCAAGCCAAATCCTCCGCTTTTTCTGCTTCTGGCTTTATCGCCCCTGGTAAACCTCTCAAAAATATGGGGCAAGATCTCCGGTTCAATCCCTTCTCCGTGATCTTCCACGATTACAGCCGGCATTCCTCCTACGTAGCCGGCAGCCGCATAAACCTCACTTTTTTCAGGGGAGTACTTTATACTGTTTTCTATTAAATTGTACACCATCCTGTATATAAGGTCCTCGTTGACTCTAACTATCACAGGCCGGTCATCGCCGCGAAGTGATATGCCTTTGGCATCGGCCAGAGGCTTTATGTCAGAAATCACATTGCTTATGATTTTATTCAAGTCCGCTTCCCGCTTTTCCACCTTGATGGCCTTCTCCAGCCGTGTCAGATCTAAAAGCTGATTCACAAGCCTGGCCATGCGGTCCAGCTCGTCATTGATGTCGCAGAGAAATTCCCTGTACGTCTCCTTATCTGCGTCCCCGTATATCAAAGGCTCAACCATAGCCTTGATCGCCGCTATAGGAGTCTTAAGCTCGTGAGATGCATCAGATACGAATTTTTTTCTGGCTTCATCTATAATTTTTAACTTAACGCTCATATCGTTAAAAGCCCTGGCCAGATGGCCTACCTCATCTTTTCTCTTTATGTTAACCACATACCCCAGATTCCCCGCCGACATCTGGTTGGCCGCCTTGGTGAGCTCTTTAAGGGGTCTTGTGATAAAGTTGGCCATCATAAGCCCAATTAGCGTTATAAAAATGCCTGTAGCGGTAAACAGGTAAATCAGTTTGTACTTGATGTTTGCGGCCATAGCAATTACATCTTCGATGCTGGTGGATAACAAAATAGCCCCTACGCTTTTGCCCGATACCACTACAGGAACAGCAGTATACATGACATGGCCTATTCCCTTTAAATAATAAATATTTGCCTGACTTATCCCCTTTAAAGCATTACTCACTTCTTTTATCCAAAGCCTTTGACCTTCAAGGCTTTTTACAGAAGAGGAATCGATAGCCACAATTCCATCTCTATTTAAAAAGAGAACCCTGGAGTTAACCTGTTTTGAAAAAGTTTCTATAGTGGGCTTTAACATATAAGAGTTGCGCCCTATATAGCCTGCCATTATATTCGCTATTATATTGGCCTGGGTGAGATTGGATATCCTCTCAGAAGTCATGTAATCGCTGGTAATGCTATGGTAAAGATAAATGTCCATAGCTGAAAGGGAAACGCACAGAATAATAACGTATATGAGGAAAATCCTCCACCTTAAACTCATGTGATCACCCTTTAAAATAATATCCTGAGCCCCACTTAGTCACGATATACTTTGGGTCAGACGTGCTGTCACCTAATTTTTCTCTGAGTTTGCTAATATAGACATTCAATGTCTTGATGTCTCCATTGAAATCGTATCCCCAGATCCTATCCAGTATCTGGTCTTTTGAAAATACCTTCCCCGGATTAGACGCCAGCAAATAAAGCACATCATACTCCCTGGCCGTAAGTTCCACTTCCTTCCCCTTTAAAAACACCCTTCTGCTGCGCGCGTCTATTTTTAAATCGCCGTATTCCAGCACATCCTGTTTCCTCTCATAGCCATTTCGACTTCGCCTCAAAAGCGCATTTATCCGCGCTATCAACTCTCTCGTGTTAAAAGGCTTTGTAACGTAATCATCTGCTCCCATCTCAATTCCCACGATCTTATCCACATCATCCCCTTTTGCCGTGAGCATAATAAGGGGCACGTTGGAAACCTCCCTGATTTTCCTGCACACGCTTAAACCATCTATCTCCGGAAGCATCAAATCCAGTATTACCACATCGTGTTGATTTCTCCTGGCCATCTCAAGACCTGACCTGCCATCATAGGCCACATCTACCGCAAAACCGTTTTGCATTAAAGATAACCTCAAGCCCTTTACCAGCAATTCATCGTCATCGATTATAAGCACCTTGTCCACTTTAAATCCCCCCGAGAAAAACACCCTATTGTGTATATTCTAATATATATGTCTAAAATGATCAACATTTAAAAAAACATTGACAACTCAATAAATCTATAGTAAATTTATAAACGATAATGACAATCATTATCATAACTATGAATAAAAGGAGGCTTTTTATGTTAGCAGGTATATTAATTACTATCCGCGAAGGACTTGAAGCGTTTCTAATCGTTGGTATACTCCTGGGATACCTCACAAAAATCAACCAAGCAAAAACAAAGCAAGAACATCAAAGGTGAACTTCAAGCAAAAATCGATGAAGCATTATCAAATAACCAGGTATGGGGTATATCAATTTTAGCATTTGCAGCAGTGACAAGAGAAGGAATAGAAACAGCTCTATTCTTAAGCGCCTTAAAAGATGAAAGCTTGTTATTAGGCTCATTTATCGGGTTATTTATAGCTGCAATAATATCTGCTCTATTATACAAAACAACCATAAAATTAAATTTAAGTAAATTCTTTACGATAACAGGGTGGCTTTTAATACTCATTGCAGCAGGTTTAGCATCCCATATGATTGCTGGATTAGGGAAATTGGGTATAATACCTCCGATAATTGAAAAAGTATGGAACCTAGAGTGGTTAAGATACGAGAGTTCACCATCTTTAACGCAGGTCATCGCGTATAGCGCATATGTATTAATCGTAGGAAAAATGTTTATGAACAACTCGAAGGCAACAGCTTAACAACCAGCATGCCTACGCATATGACGGCCTAAAGCACTTTATGCGTTCACATACTCCTTTAAAAATTCCAGAATGTCTTTGGCTTTTGGTGGGCATCCTTTCACACACCGGGAAAAGCCACCAGTACATTTACCTACGCCTATACCCTCTATGGCTTTTCCTTTAAAGCCCTGGCCTATATACACCTTTTCTCTTAGTCTCCCCAGCAATCCCTGTTCATCCAATCTTGCCAGAGCGTGGACAAGGCTGCCGTAACACGCTGAACAGGCATCCTGTTCTATAATCCATTGAGAAAGCCTCTTTACCTTTCTGCCGGCATCAGTGAACTTTTTTTGTACTGCTGTATCTTTGTTTAATTCCACGATTTCGGCCTTTTTAAGATCAGCGCAACCTATCCCAAGCTCTTCAGCCAGCTTTATATAACCTATATCATAAGGATCATAGCCCATAAGCTCTGCGGCGTAAGCATCTATCAACACAGGGTCCTTTCCAGCAATTATCCTGTTCATCTCCACGGGGTTACCTCCCTCTTCAAAATCCAGGTCCCCTATAAGCCCATCCACGATATTAAAAGAAGGCTTTACGATTTTGTTTAAATAGGCAATAGGTCTGTGCAGTCCCATAGTATGAAAACGCCGCTTTTCGCTGTCAGGTATGCATCCTTTCATGTTTTTAAGCGCGCATGTTATTTCCGTCTGACAATGGCCCTTTAATACAGGCAAATTTATAAGGTAATCCACCTCCATGACCTTATCGCAGACGTTTATCTTCATACCGCCGGCATCGTAGGCCTTAAATCCATCCTTTTTGGTATCAAAAAGCTCCACACCGTATTCCCTTGATATCCTATCATATCCACACACTTTAAAAGCCCTCTGGGTGCTGTCCCCTACCCATGAGCCCTCTAGAATGATTATGCGATTAAAGCCGCAATCTTTAAGGTACTCTATTATGCCACAGACCATATCGGTTGAGGTAGTCGCGCCGGACTCAGGAGGTTTGGCAACCACCATGTTGGGCTTTAAACCTATCAGCATATCACCTGTGATCTCGTTTTCTATTTTCACAGCGTGCAAAAGCTCCTTGACCATTCTCTTTCCGTCATTCCCGTATATGACGTAAATACTTTGTCTATTCATATACGCTTCACCTCAGCAGATCCCTTGCCTTGGCTAAAGCACAAACCGATCTTGTGCTTTACTACCCGGGTAACCGCATCCATAGCAGGGGCAAAATACCTTCTGGGATCATCCTCTTCAGGTCTTTCTTTAAACACCCGCTTTAAGGCATCAGCAAAGGGCATTTTAAGCTCTGTAGCTATGTTGATCTTATTGATACCCGTTTTTACCGCTTTTATGATGGATTCATCAGGGACACAGGAAGCACCGTGAAGTACCAGAGGCACGTCTACCCTGCTCCTTATAGCGCTCAACCTCTCAAAATCCAGCTTGGGCTCACCCCTGTAAACGCCATGGGCTGTACCTATAGCAACAGCCAGGGAATCCACGCCGGTTTTTTTCACAAAATCCACAGCCAGATCAGGATCTGTGTACAGCGACATCTCATCTTCTACAGACAGGTCGTCCTCCACCCCTGCTACCCTGCCCAGCTCCGCTTCCACAGTTACATCCCTGAGGTGAGCGTATTCCACAGCCTTTTTTGTCAGCGCCACGTTGTCCTCATAGGATAGCATGGATCCATCAACCATAACAGACGTATAGCCAGCATCTATACACCTTCTGGCCAGTTCCCAATCGGTACAATGGTCCAGGTGAAGTACCACAGGGATATCCGATAACCTGGCAGCAGCACTGGCCAGCGCCACCATGTACTCTATGCCAGCGTACTTAACCGTGCTCTGAGATGTCTGAATTATCACAGGGGAGTCCATCTCTACAGCGCCTTTAATCACAGCTTTTAAGGTCTCCATGTTGTGTACGTTGAATGCGGCAATAGCGTAATTACCCCTTACCGCATCCACAAGTATTTTTCTGGACGAAACCAATTTCACCTTTAATATCCCCCTTTACGCGCCAAAGAGGCGGTTTAATATAAGGGCGTACGCCCCTTTTATCGTAGCATCGTCACCCAAAAGGGATATATCCAGCCTGCAGCCTTTATAGGTGTTCTCTAATGCCCTCCTCTCTACCACATCTCCCAGAATCGGCCTTATAATATCTTTAACCTTGATGATATTGCCTCCCAGCACCACCAGTTCTGGGTTAAATAGGTTTATAAGGTTGGCAATGCCTATTCCTAGGTAGATAGCCACGTGCTTTATGACGTCCACAGCCAGTTTATCACCGGCGTTAGCGGCACTATACACGTCTTCGATGTCCAGATCGTCCACGTTCTCTATAGAGCTCTCCTCGCCCATCTTCAGCCTCTTAGCGACAATATCGCATATCGCCCTCTCCGACGCCATAGCCTCAAGACAACCGTAATTGCCGCAACCGCACCTAGGGCCATTGATATCCACAGTGGTATGACCTATTTCCCCCGAAGAATGGGTTACACCCGTGTAAAGCCTGCCATCCATCACCACGCTGGCCCCAATGCCGTCTCCCACCCTAACCGCCACAAAGTTGTCCACGCCCTTTGCGGCGCCGTACCATTTTTCTCCCATAGCCATTGCCCTTACATCGTTTTCTACGTATACTTCTGTCTTTAATTCATCACTTATAATCTCTCTCAACCTGACATTTTTCCATCCCAGGTTAGGAGCGTATATAGAAATCCCTCTGTCAGAATCCACGAGGCCATGTAAAGCGACCCCTATACCGGCTATCTTTTCCACCGGTACCCCTGCCTGGTCTACCATCTGACCATAGAGCTCAAATAAATTTTTTAGCACCCCTTCCAGCGATTTGTCCTTTAACTTCATCCTCTTGGATGCCAGTACGCGGTTATCCAGATCAGACACATCCAGGCGCAGGTGATTGGAGCTTATATGCACTAAAACCACATAAAAATAGCTGGGGTTAAGCTTTAGCAGCACCGGCCTGCGTCCACCTTTAGACTCTCCTATGGTAGCCTCTACGACAACTCCCTCTTTTATCAATTTTTTAGTGATATTGGTAACTGTAGGCGGCGTCAAACTGGTATATCTGGCTATATCCGCTCTGGATATAGTCCCTTTTTCCCTGATTATCCTTATGACGAGAGATTCATTCATCCCCTTTAAGAGCTTGTAACTTACAGGAATCAAATCAGCCAACATTCATCACCACTAATATCTATTCTACAACTTTTTCATTTTTCCTGCACTTTGTTAACATTATAAAATAATTGATTCTTATTAAATGATAATGTATAATGACTTATGATAAAATAGTGATAAAGGACATCAAAATGAAAGGATGTCGAGAATATGCCTACAATATGCATGTTTTATGGAATAAAGATATCAATGAATTGGAATGATCATATGCCCCCCCATTTTCATGCAGAGTTTAATGATAATAAGGCTATTATAGATATAATAAACGTTAAAGTATTAAAAGGCTATCTTCCGAAAAGACAGTTACGGCTCGTACTAGCGTGGGCCGAACTTCACAAAGATGAATTGATGCAAAATTGGGAACTGGCACGTGAAGGAAAAGAATTAAACGAAATAAAAGGGCTATAAAAAGGGGTGAGATAATGGATCCAAGGTATTTCCCTGAAGTTGATCAAGTCATACCCACAAAAGATTTCAAAGTATATATATACTTTGATGATGGAAGTATAAAGTTGTTTGACGCAAAAGATTTAGTAAAAAAGGGAGTTTTTAAAAAATTACAGGACATAGACACATTCATAAACACGTGTACCGTTATAAACGGAACGCTTGCATGGGATTTAAAAGGCAACTTCAGCGAAACCGACTGTCTTGATCTCGACCCTATTGAGCTGTACAATACGTGTCCTGATGTAGAAGAACCCGAATGGTTATTTAATAAAAATAAACAATAAGGCTGCGCTATGCATAGCAGAATAACGCAGCCTTTTGTGCATCTATTTTATTAATTTTATTAAATAATCCATATCAGATCCCCTGTTTTTTCTTATATGCCTTACAGCCTCCTCTGTAGAGTAATCCCGGTGTATAAGCAGACTTATGGCTTCCGCTATGGCCTTGGGGTCATCGTTTCCAGGATATAACACGTTTCTTCCCACCATGGCGCCTCTTACGTTTTTGCCCGCGCCCAATCCCTTTTCAAATTGCTTTATGGTATCCACGGGGTTACCTGTAGATTCGCCTCCCAGCATGAGTATGGGAAGGGTAGTAGCTCTTACGACCCTATCATATCCATCCACATAGGGTATTTTGAGCCACAGGTTTCTTGAAGAATCCCCTATGGCCGATGCCACGCCAATTACTTTAATCATCTCATCGGCATCCATCTTGACAGGATACCCTTTTTCTGTCTTCTGCACAGGCAGCGCCTCCAAAAATACGGTAAGGCCGTATTTATTGCACTTCGTTACAGCCTCAGCGCAATATACCATTGTCCTGCCTGAATACTTTTCATTTTGCTCCAACCTGAACATCATCTTAGCGCCATCCAGTTTCATCTCACACATAGTTTCAGGAGTATACGCCGTCATCCTGTCATCCATTTCAAAGGAGAAACCTGCAAGGCCTGCCCTGTTCATGCAGCCCACCAGAACCTTCTCGTCCAGAAAGCTCTTGTTGCCTTTTTCTTTCACGATGTAGTTGATTATAAACAAATCTTCCATGATGTCAGGAGTGGTCATAACCCCATCCACCAGATCCGAGGATACAACCCTGATTATCCTGCTTAAGTAGTCCAATCTGTTGCCCATCTTTACCGGATCCGACCCTACATTGGTTACGTATCTGGCAGGATGGTCACAGGCCAAAAGCAGCAATCTACCGTCTTTTGTAAGGGTCTCTCTCCGCCGTCGTGACTTGGCTTCATCTATGACCACATGGGGCTTATTGACCCTTATGTCTGTTATCATGTCAAAGATGTACTCCGGCAGAAATCGCCTTGGAACGTAAACATAGGAGCCCAACGCATAATTGACATCTATCCTGCTGCTGGCCTCGTCAAAATAAGCCTTGGTCATGGATACCAGCGCATCGCTTTGCTCGTCGCCGTGGGGCATTACCTCAAACCCTATACCCTTTTCGTACTTTACCTCATTTAAGACCTTTAGAAACTCCGCAAGCAAATCTTTTGAGACAGCCCCATTGGGGTAATCAAAGCCCACATGGGTATCGCCGTAAAGGGGATCGTCTTTGACAAGTACGCAGTTGCCCACGTGCACGTGATTTAAATATGGCGCCAGCGCTTTAAGCACATCAGGCGTCTCTCCGTCAAAGGAATTGTCCTTTAGCAATGGCATGTGGCTTAAATCGTACATAAGACCGAAGCTCTCGCATCCATAAGTAAACCTGAGCTCTTCCGCCAACTCGATGGCTTCAGTAGTCGGACCTATCAACTGGTTTTTGCATCCCTTGTCATCAAGCCTGTCGAACATCTCTAGCGTCAAAATGAGAGGCTTTACCCCCAGTTTTTGTGCCTTTTCCAGCGAGTAACGGTATAGTTCCATTATAGAGCGCACAAGGGCTGTTTTAGCCTGCTTTCTAAGCTTCAAGCCCGCTGACGTCCCCACGTCTTTTCCGCTTACAAAAGCAAACTGTGTGGCGCCAAAGGCATAGGCATCGTCTATGTGTTCAAAAAGCCTCTGAACTGCCCGCTTTCTGTCCACTTCATCGATGCTGGATATGTCAGTAGGCGGTATCATGTCATCCTTCCAGTTTAGCTGCACAGGTTGAGCGCTGTATATCACGTCCTTTCCGCTGGCCTTTAAAAGCTCTGCAGCCTTCGCTTTCAACACAGGGTCTTTTAATGCCGTTACTTCTACGCCACTGAAATAATCGTCCTTAAGTATTTTTTTAAGAGTTGTCATAAAGTATTTCTCATCAGGCTCGCCCCTGAGCACCGAACTGGTATTCCTCGGCCCGGGATAAGCCATATGATATACTATGCTTATCTTGTTATCCATCAAAATTCCCCCTATCCCTCAATGGTTTTTTTGATTCGCTTTAACCCCTCAACAATATTCTCCTTTGAAGTGGCATAGGAAAGCCTCAGGTATTCCTCCTTCTCCCCTACATTTTTGACTCCAAAAGACGTCCTCGGCAACACCGCCACATCGCCGTGGTACAATAGATACTGCTGCAAGGCTTTTGAATCCTTCAAACCCAGACTGCGACATGCCTCAGTTACATTGGGGAAGACGTAAAATGAACCGCGGGGTTTAAGGCACTTAATCCCTTTGATGTCGTTTAATCCCTCCACTATGAGGTCCCGTCTCTCTTTAAATTCCTTTACCATCCTGTCCACGACATCCTGTGGCCCGTTTAAGGCCTCTACCCCTGCGTACTGCACAAAAGTAGCTGTACAGGATTCGCAGTTGGTCTCAAGGCGCGCTATCTGTTGAGCAAGCGTCGGGTTCATGACCCCATAGCCCAGCCTCCAGCCTGTCATAGCATAGGTCTTGGAAAAGCCGTCTAACAAGACGGTGCGCTCTTTCATACCTGGAATAGACGCTATGCTGCAAAACTCGCCGTCGTATACGATCCTGCTGTAAACCTCATCAGACAATACCCATATATCGTTTTCTATGGCGATCTCGGCTATAGCCTCCAGGTCTTGTTTTGATAACATTCCCCCTGTGGGGTTTTGAGGTGAATTCAATATGATCAGTTTGGTTTTGTCTGTGATTAAAGACCTCAAATAATCTACATCCACGCTGAAATCTTTTTCTTCCAGAAGCGGTAGCGGAATAGGTTTTGCTCCCACAAAGCTTATAACCGATTCGTAGATGGGAAACCCCGGATTAGGGTATATGACCTCATCTCCCGGGTTAACCAAGGCGTGAATGGTGTAAAATATGATAGGCTTTGCCCCTGGCGTTATGACCACTTCCTCAGGAGACACGTCAATACCCCTGGTGCGGGAAATATAACCTGCTACAGCCTCTTTTAGCTCAGGTATACCGGCAGAAGGGCCGTAATGGGTCTTGTTTTCCATTATAGCCCTGATGCCCGCCTGCTTTATATTCTCAGGGGTGTCAAAATCCGGCTCCCCCAGTGCAAAGCTAATTATATGCCTTCCCGCCGCAGCCAATTTATTCACTTCTGCCAGGACCTCAAAAGCGTTTTCTGTTCCCAGCCGCCACAGGCGTTCTGCCATCAGCATTTAAAATCCCCCCTTGTTTATAATATAAATATACAACAATTCACACAAAATCACAACACCTCAAATAAATAAAAATCGAGGTGTTCATCACCTCGACAAAAGCAACTTATTTAATGAGCGATTTTAATGAATTTATAAGGGATCTAACTTCTTCAGCTTTTTTATCATCCATATATATCTCTGAACGCTTCTTTCTCTCTTCTGGTGCCAACGTTCCCATTTTTAAATAAATTTTATCCAATATGTCGAAATATCTGTCAATATACGGCGGTACGTTGTTTTTAAATATAGTCAATTTCATTTGGCCTATTTGAGCAATTACTTCATCAAATTATCCAATTCCATTATTGCGTTGTGGTATTGTACCCTGTCAACTTCATAAATATGTGAAGAATAACTGTAATTAAGAAAAAGTTCATATATCAAAGTTACGATAATCAGTATATGGGCATTTCTTTGTGAACCTACTCCATCCTATAGAGGATGGAGCTTCCTACTTCATTGACCGCTGCCTGCTGTTATTCACAGCAGGTCTTACACAATCTCCATAGGCGTAACTTCGGGAGGAACCTTCCCTACGAAAAATATCATCACGTTTTTATGCAGCTATCCCCAATTGTCTTAATCCTTCATGAAGTACATTTATCGCTGCATTTATATCTCTATCTATTTCTAACCCGCATTCACATCCGTGTACTCTTACTGATAAGTCTTTTTCTACTATTTTCCCGCATCTTGAGCATCTCTGCGATGTATACGCTGGATTTACTTTTATGAATATTTTTCCTTCTCTTTCCGCTTTATACTGTAAATACTTATCTAACATTCCCCATCCTACATTTGCTATTGATTTTGCAAGTTTATGATTTTTCATCATATTTTTCACTTGCAAATCCTCAACACATATGATGTCATTGTTTTTGACTATGTTATAGCTTATCTTGTGCAGATAGTCCCTTCTCTGATTTGCTACTTTTTCATGAAGCTTCGCTAACCTCTTCTTTTGCTTTTCTCTATTTTTGCTTCCTTTCTTTTTCCTTGACAGCTGCCTTTGCAGTCTTTTTAGTCTCTTTTCTGCTTTCTGCAGCCATCTCGGGTTTAAGTACAATTTTCCTTCTGATGTCGCAGCTATTGAGTTTATCCCTTTATCTATTCCTATAGCTTTTTTTCCTGTGGATACTTTCTCTTTTTCTTCTTCTATTTCGACTGACAAGTTTATATACCATTTCCCAGCATGGTATTTTATGTTTATTGTTTTTACCTTTTTCGGATCAAAGTCTCTGTGTGCTTTTATTTTTATATGCCCTATATTTTTTATATACACATATCCTTCTTTGCTGAAATTTCTTTTTGCTTCGCATTGAGGAAGTGTTATCGATGTGTAGTGATATTTGTCTTTGAATTTGGGATAATTTGCTCGTCCTTCAAAGAAGTTTTTATATGCTCTGTCCAACCTTCTCAATACATCCTGAAGTATTTGCGAATGTACTTCTTTGTATTCCGGATGTTCTTTCTTAAATTCTGGAAGCATGTTCTGCTGATCTGTGTATGTGAGTCCTTTGCCGTATTCTTTGTAATGTTTTATCTTCTGTTCCAGTGAATAGTTGTATAATTTGCGGCACAAATACAGTGTATAAAACAGTTTTTCTTCCTGCTCTTTTGTCGGCTCTATGAGAAAATGTTGACATATCATCATCTTTTCTCACCCTGGCTTTCTAATGATAAAATCCGCTATATTTATTATGACATATTATTCTATTGCATACAATAGAAATTCGTCTCCCACCTGTAGAGGATGGGAGACGAATTTCAAGTCTTTGTTAAAAAATCGCGTATTTTAATCACCTTTCTATGCCATGGTCCAGCCGCCATCTACCGGAAGGGCCACGCCTGTTATATATGAAGACATATCCGAAGCCAAAAAGAGGGCTGCATGGGCCACATCTACGGGCTGTGCGAACCTCTTTAATGGTATGGGTGCCAGGAACATCTCCCTTATTTCCTTATTTTCCAGCACCTCTCTGGTCATGCCTGTCTCTCCAGTGCCAGGGCATATGCAATTGGCTCTTATGTTGTCTTTGGCGTGATCTACAGCTATCGCTTTGGTCAACGACAGCACACCGCCTTTGGATGCTGCATACGCTACAGCATCAGGAAATCCTATTAAGCCTGCGGCCGATGCAGTGTTTATAATTACCCCACCGCCGTTTTTCTTCAAATACGGAATAGCATATTTGCACCCTAGGAATACTCCTTTGAGGTTGATATTGATCACCTTATCCCAATCTTCTGACGCCAACGCTTCTGCATTGCCCGGTATGTATATACCTGCATTGTTAAATATAATGTCCAGTTTACCAAAAGCCTTAATTGCTTCGTCTACAAACCTCTTGACATCCTCTTCCTTTGATACATCGGCTTTCACGAAGATAGCCTCTCCATTGCCAGCCTTTATATCATCGACGGTTTTTTGCCCGCTCTCGCTGTTGTAGTCTACTGCAACGATTTTTGCTCCTTCTCGAGCAAACAGCAGTGATGTCTCTCTGCCAAATCCGGAACCTGCGCCTGTTACTATGGCGACTTTGTCTTTTAAAAGCATATTAAAACCTCCTATCTGATTTAAATTTTGCCTTCATTTGCTATTATTATATCATGATTACAACTTATACCCAACGTAACTCAAAGAGGAAAAATAGTTGCTTCAAACCTTGTTAATACCTCCATTGAAATAGTATGGATTTTTTTGTATAATGTGGATAAAGATTGGAGGTGATAAAATAAAAACAGGAAATATACAAATATTTAAATTATGCACCTTTTATTCGTCGCTTGTGTAATCTATCACTGTTCCCGTTCAAAAATATTATAGCGATACTGTTACTGATATTACATCGATTAGTTTATCAAACTGCCATCAACTACCCTCTACCAGTTTGGAATACATTAACTTCTTTCCAAGATACTCTCATGCAGTATTAAAGTATTGTCATACAGTATTGAATGCTACAGTAAATGAGTAAAAAATTATATATTTAAAGGAATTTAGATTAATGATTTTGATCAGTATATTGTTAAGAATGACTCACTTCGTAGGTAGACAAAAGACATTTTTGGGCTGATTTCACATCGTATACGTTGTAAAAAATTAATAGATAAAATACTGTTTCTTCTTATTTCACTAACGCATTTATACATAGTAATGGGAACAAGTTCGTATTACCGATTTGACAAAGGTTTAATGAAAGCACAAGCAGTAATATTTTACCATGATTTTTTCATCTACAATAATAAATTTTTATGATTGGGGGAAAATGTATATGTTAAAATTAAAATTGTTTTTATCATTTCTGCTCTTGTTTATATTTTGTTTAAATTTTAATACGTATGCATCTGTTTTTGATAGATCCGCTGCTATTTCTTATGCTGAAAAATATGTCTACTCATATAATCCAAATTACCCTTCATTTAGTAGTGATTGTGCAAATTACGTATCGCAATGTTTACATGCTGGTGGTATTCCAATGTCAACGAAGCTTAATAATGAATGGTACTGTATGTATATAGGTGGCTCACAAATATGGAATTATTCGCATAGTTGGACGGTTGCTGAAGATCTTTATAACTGGTTAGAAAATAGCAATATAGGAAGTTGGATAGATGTATATGATTATGACATATATACAGCTTCAATACCAGAGCCTACAGATTCAAATTATAAATTATGGCCAGCGGATGTAATATTCTATGACTGGGATAGTAACGGCATAATTAATCATTCAAGTATTGTTGTTGGTTCTGGAACAGATAGATCCCGATTCAGGCAAAACTGGAATATTAGTAAATCAACATACATCTGATCGCAAACATGCTATTTGGACATTAAGACCATATAATTCTAGGTGGCCTACTACAACTATTTATGCCGAAAGAATTAATTATTAAAAAAGGGGGACGGATCAAGATGACAAAAATAAGAAAAACACTTTTATTTTTAATTTTAATAACTATAATAATATCAGCAACTGCCATATATGTTAATAAAGCATCTGCAAACACTGCTGATAATATAACACAAATTGAAAAAGCTAAAATTGAAAAAACTATACGATTAAGTATCGATTTGGAACAAAAAGGATTTGTCGTACATCAAAAAAATACATCAAATAATTTGTTTACTCTAGACGAAAAAAACAATGTCAAAAAAGAAATCTTGGAGAAATGTAAAAATGTCTTTAGTAATAAGAAACAACTATTATCAAAAAGGCTAGGTCAATTATCAGGAATAGTCGATATGCAAAATGATAAGTTTATAGTATTAGACGGAGGAGCAAGATGGGTAAAAATTAATGATATAACCATTAATGGTGATAATGCTACAGTAATAGCAGAAGTAAGATTTTGGTCAAAGTTTATAGAAGATGGCAAAGTATATACGCCAGAAAATACAATGAAATTAACATATATATTAAATAAAGAAGGAGACTTATGGAAGATCGTAGAATATGATGGCGATTTTTTACCTGATGATGAACCATGATAAGAATTGCAAAAGTTATTGAAAAAACAATTATTATGAATAGAGGGCTCAAAATGGTTAAAAAGGAAAATTTAATTGTTTTTATTGTAGTTTTAATATTGATATCCTTTCTGCTGTTTACCTTTTTCTACCCAGGAATTAACGCAGTAGCAAAAAAGGTATCCATAATTTATGGCGAGCGCAATCCGCAAATCGTAAGAATAATAAAAACAACCGATGACGCTACCAGAATGCCTATGTATATAGTCACATTGAAGGGAAACTTTTGTAAAGGCAACGTAAAAGCACCCAACCTTATATTCTCAATGACAGCATTTGGATTAAAAAAACAGGTCTGGAGTATAAGGTTATATAATGCCCAAAGCAAAAACAATATAATAGAAGAAAATAAGAATTTATATTTTAATCCATTTTAAAAGGCTGTAAGGGGTTTTAGTTTAATCAATAAACCCCTTACAGCCTTTTAATACCATACCGGAAATCAGTACCTCTCCCAGTGGATGACCTCGTCAAGGGACCTCTTCTGCGGCATACGAGGTTCTGCAGCAGGATAGCCCATGGGGATTATGGATATCATCCTGAGATTTTCAGGTATCCCCAGGTATTTGTTTATGGCCTGCTCATAAGTCCTATCGTAGCCTGCCACCCAGCACGTCCCTATACCGTACGCCTTTGCGGCTATTATTATATTTTCCGTGGCCGCCGCTCCATCTTCCAGGTGGTGGTTGTTGTCTTTCTCGCAGTACACTATTATACAGGCAGCAGCGTCCTTTATGAACTTGCCGTAAGTGGCTTGCTCAGATATATACCTTAAGGCATCCTTATCAGTAATGACCACGAAATGCCACGGTTGACCGTTTCTCCCCGATGGGGCCAGCCTGCCGCAGTCTACTATATCCTCCAACACCTCTTTGGGTATTGGCTTATCTATAAAAGCCCTTACGCTCCTCCTGGTCTTCAAAAGCTCAATAAATTCTTTCATAAATATCACCTCCTAGAATATTATATCACCGTTACATTTTATATCCAAATCAGCACAAGCTGGGAAAACCCAGCTGCCTTAAAGCCTCGTACACGATGATAGCTACAGAATTAGATAGGTTTAAGGACCTATCCGGTATTTTTTCGCTCATGGGTATCCTTATAGCGTCTTGCTCACGCTGCTGTATAAGCCACCGAGGCAATCCTGCCGATTCCTTGCCAAACAGGATAAATGAATCCTCCTCATATCGAACATCTGTATAATACTTTTTCCCTTTGGTTGTTGCAAGATACAGCTTTTTATCTCCGTACTGCTCTAAAAATTTATCAAGGCTGTCGTGAACGGTAAGGTCCAGGTACGGCCAGTAATCCAGTCCCGCCCTTTTTATGCGCTTCTCGTCCAGTATAAAACCAAAGGGCCTAACCAGGTGCAGCCTGCTGCCCGTAAGCACACACGTCCTGGCTATATTCCCTGTATTTTGGGGTATCTCGGGCTCTACCAAAACTACGTTTAGCGGCATGTCCTTCACCTCTAATACAAAAATACGCTTTTTAAATCGATTTCCAGATCCTCAAATATACTTACTTTTATCTTATCTTCTTCTGAGTAGGTGTGGGGCCGCCCATACCTGCCATCTTCCAGAAGAAAAACCATTACTACTCTTTGGTCGGGTTCTACAATCCAGTACTCTTTAACCCCGGCAGCTTCATACATATTGAATTTCTGGATCTTATCCTTTCTGGCAGTAGCAGGAGAAGTAATTTCTATGATTAACGTAGGAACACCATAAAAGCCTGTACCTTTCAACCTTTTTTTATCGCATATCACAACGATATCTGGTTGCACCACATTTTTAGTATCTTCATCTTTCTCGCCTTCACAAGGGATTCGCAAATCAAAAGGGGCAGCAAAAACCTCACAAGGCTTATCCTTAAGATAGCTTCCAAACTGGACCATCAGCTCCCTGGATACCGCCTGATGCTGCCACGAAGGCGCTGCCAGCATATACGGAACACCGTCTATAATCTCCCATCTTTCATCCTCAGGCCATGTTAGATAATCTGCGTAAGTGTATTTTTTCTTTAAATCGGGTATAGGCATACAAAATCACTCCTGCATTTATTATACAAAATGTGAGCTCAATATAAAAGCGCCTATAAGATTTAAAAATCCCCCCTTGTATAAGAAGCGTTTTTCGCATAATATATTTATATATCAAAAACTTTTGGCGATAAAAATAAGGGGTGTAAACGCATGGAGTATTTAATCAGGCTGACCAGGTACGCCAGGCCTTTCTGGAAATACCTCTTAATTGCGGCTATAAGCACGATATCCATTACAGGTCTAAACCTTCTGGGGCCTTGGCTTATCAGAAACCTCATAGGGGTTTTAACCAATGTAAAGCAGTACCCCCATCCCAGGGCGTACATAATAAATCTTTCTATTATCCTCGTCCTCTCCTACGTGGCCAGGACGGTTTTCCAGTTCCTGAGCAGCTACCTTTCCCATTACGCCGCGTGGAACCTGGTAGCCCACATGAGGATACTGGTATACGACAAATTGCAGCAATTATCCCTGAGGTACTACCACGACAAGCAGACAGGCCAGCTTATGTCAAGGGTTACTAATGACACAGCCACCTTTGAAACCCTCATAGCCCATGCGCTGCCAGATCTGTTTACCAATGCCTTAATACTATTAGGGGTGGCTATTATACTGTTCATCATAAACCCCACTCTGGCGTTTCTGTCTCTGATACCTATACCTTTTCTGATATACAGTGGTACTGTGTTCACAAAGCACATCCTGCCCAGTTTCAGGTACGCCCAGAGAGCACTGGCGGACTTAAACGCTGACCTGCAAGACAATATATCGGGGATACGGGAGATCCAGGCCTTTAACCAGCAGCAAAGGGAAATGGAGAAAATAACAAATAGCGCATACAGGCACGCCTCAGCGCTTATAGGCGCTCTCAAGTTAAGCGCTATTTTTCACCCCACTGTAAACTTTTTCAGCTCTATAGGAACGGTCATCGTGGTCGCTTTAGGCGGCGTGATGGTATTAGACGGCCGTCTGCCTGTTGAAGACATAGTAGGGTTCATTCTGTACCTGAGCATGTTCTACCAGCCCATAACAGCGCTGGGCCAGGTATTGGAAAACCTGCAGCAGGCGCTGGCTGGTGCAGAAAGGGTTTTTGAAATCTTGGATACCCAGCCGGACGTCAAAGAAAAAGCACACCCTGTGGTGCTCAAGGACGTAAAGGGCAAAATAACCTTTGAAAAGGTCAATTTTTCATACAACCCGGGAGTTCCTGTGCTGAAGGATATATCCTTTACTGTACAGCCAGGGCAGATGGTGGCTTTTGTAGGACCTACAGGGGTAGGCAAGACCACCATCATGAGCCTTATAAACCGGTTTTACGATGTGGACTCGGGAACCATTAAAATCGACGATGTAGATATAAGGGACGTATCCTTAAGGTCATTAAGGGACAACATAAGTATGGTTCTGCAAGACGTTTTTCTTTTTAATGGCACCATCGCCGATAACATAGCCTACGGCAGCGAAAACGCCACCATGGAAGACATAATAAATGCCGCTAAAATAGCTTGTGCCCATGATTTCATCACAAAACTTCCCGATGGGTATAACACGTATATAGGCGAAAGGGGCATAAAGCTCTCAGGGGGTCAGAAACAGAGGCTGTCCATAGCGCGGGCTGTGTTGAAGAACTCTCCTATATTAATCCTCGATGAAGCCACATCATCGGTAGATACCGAAACCGAAAGGGAGATACAAAACGCCATAAACAATCTAGCGGGAAGCAGGACCATACTCATAATAGCCCACCGCCTGTCCACTGTGAAAAAAGCTGACAACATCATCGTTCTTCACGATGGCGAAATCGTCGAGATGGGAAATCACCAGGAGCTTTTAAAGCGCAAAGGGCTTTACTATTACCTGTGTTCCATGCAATTTATGCACCATAATGACACAAAATTGGCGTAAAATTTTGTTGAAAATTGTATTGAATAATAAAATCAAATGATATAAAATAAGAATGGTGTAATATCTATGGGTAAATTGTATGAGATATTAAAACCCCTGAGCAACAACGTGGTCGTCGCTGAAAAAGGCGACGATATCTATGTGCTTTTAGGCAAAGGAATAGGTTTCGGCAAAAAAAAGGGTGACGTGATAACCGAAGAAAAAAAGATTGAAGAAAGGTACATCAAGATTGACCCTCTGGAAAAAAACAACTACAGAAAAGTGCTGCAGGATATAAAAGAGGAAGTATTGGCGGTTTCCGAAGAGATCATAGCCATGGCAGAAAGCGTATTGGGTGAGAGCCTCAATTCCCATATCCACGTGGGTTTGGCCGATCACATAGATTTTGCTATAAAGCGCGTAAATGAAGGCATTGAAATCGTCAACCCGTTCATGTACGAGATCCAGGTCATGTACCCTAAAGAATACCAGATCGCTCAAAGGGGTTTATCGCTGATAAAGGAAAGGCTGAATGTAGAGTTACCCGAAAGCGAAATAGGGTTTATAGCCCTTCACATACACTCAGCAAGGGTCAATCAAGATGTATCCGAAAGCCTTAAGCGCACCAGATTGATAAAAGACATCACCGATAAAATACGGGAACTGTTGCACGTAGACATGGACAAAAAGTCGATGGAGATGTCAAGGCTGATATCTCACCTCAGGTACTCCATAGACCGAATAGAAGCCGGCAAGCCTTTGGAAAACGTGCTGCTGCCATCGGTAAAGCGACAATTAAAGAGAGAATTCAAAATAGCGCAGCGCATATGCGAATACATCTCTGAAAAGTTGGGCAAAGAGGTCCCCGAAGAGGAAGTGGGTTATCTGGC
This sequence comes from Caldanaerobius polysaccharolyticus DSM 13641, assembly GCF_000427425.1. Classification (NCBI taxonomy): domain Bacteria; kingdom Bacillati; phylum Bacillota; class Clostridia; order Thermoanaerobacterales; family Thermoanaerobacteraceae; genus Caldanaerobius; species Caldanaerobius polysaccharolyticus. The sequence continues at coordinate 1,014,917 of NZ_KE386494.1, forward strand.
ACTCCACATACGCAGGCTTATATAAGAATAAGAGCATAAGGCGTGTTACTGATTCGATCAGGCATGAGCCTTATTGAATGTCTTTGTGACATTTAATAGGTTCATGCCTTTTATTTTTGAAATTTTAACACACACTATTTTATAATTAAGGAGGTTGAAACACACATGTCAAGAAAAAATCTCTTTAAGACATTGCAGAGGATAGGAAAAGCCATCATGACTCCTGTTTCCGTTCTGCCAGCAGCGGGTATACTGGTGGCACTGGGCAGGTGGCTCATGCAAAACCATGGACTTTTAAACGCTATAGGCCAGGTCATGAACAATGGTGGCCTCGCGGTATTCGCAAACCTCTCGCTGATATTCGCCATCGGCGTAGCCATAGGGTTTACAGGCAACATCGGCGTCGCCGCATTGGCTTCAGCGGTAGGCTATGAAGTAATGGTAAACGTGCTGGACGTCATGGGTAAATTGCTAAACATCAAAGCAAAGGGCATACCAAATATAGACACAGGTGTATTTGGCGGCATAATAATCGGGCTACTCGCCGCAAAGATGTACGACAGGTTCCACGATACAAAGCTGCCTCCATACCTTGGATTTTTCGCCGGAAAAAGGCTTGTGCCCATCGTAACAGCAGCGGCTTCGCTGATAATAGGAGTGGCATTCGCCCTTATATGGCCGCCCATACAGATAGGCATAAATAAATTCGCGTCCTTTGCCACCACATCACCTATTGGATCAGCTATTTACGCTGCAGGGAAAAGGGCTTTGATCCCCGTAGGGTTGCACCATGTCTTCTATCCGCCCTTCCTGTACCAGTTCGGCAGCTTTAAAGACCCTGCTACAGGAGAAATACTCAGAGGCGAAACCGCCAGGTATTTCGCAGGAGACAGGACCGCAGGGTACTTCATGGCCAGCGAGTTTCCCATCATGCTCTTTGGCCTTCCTGCAGCTACCTTGGCGATGTACCTGGCTGCCCCAAAACAGAGGCGTAAGAGCATAGCAGGCGTCATGCTTACGGCAGCGATAACATCTATATTGACAGGCATTACAGAACCCATAGAATTTTCCTTTATATTTGTGGCACCGCTGCTGTACTTCTTCCACGTAGGCGCTGCATTTGTATCAGGTCTGCTGACAAAAGCACTAAATATAAGGCTCGGGTACACATTTTCAGCCAGCTTGATAGACTACGTACTGGGCATATCCAACGCCCAAAACGGCTGGAAGCTGTTTTTGATTGCAGGGCCTATAATGGCAGCCCTGTACTTCGCGGTGTTCTATTTCTCGATAAAGGCCTTTGATTTCAAAACCCCTGGCCGCGATATAGAGGAAGACGAGGAAGATAAAGGCGAAAGTGGAGCTACAGCTTCAACAGAGAACAACAGGTATGCAGATAAAGACACAAAAGCTGCAAAAATACTGGCTGCTCTGGGCGGAAAAGAGAACATCGATGCCATCGACGCCTGCATAACACGATTAAGGCTTACAGTAAATGATGTATCCAAAGTAGATAAAGCAGCTCTAAAACAGTTAGGTGTTGCGGGAATACTGGACGCTGGGGGCGGTAACCTGCAGGTGGTAGTTGGTACCGAAGCGGAAATGCTAAAAGATGAAATAGTAAAACTCATGAAGTAAGTTGGGAAAGGAGTATGTTTATGTTCAGGCTGTTCAAAAAAGATAAAAAAGATCAGAAAAAACCTGAAAAAGTCATAATAAAATCACCTGTAAATGGCAGGTGCTTTAGCGTAAAAGAAGTGCCCGATGAAGCTTTTTCTACTCTAATGATGGGAGACGGTATAGGGTTTGAATCCAGCGATGGAATATTGTACGCACCGGTAAGTGGGGAAATCCTGCAGGTTTTCCCCACCAAACACGCTGCTGTAATAAGGACCCATGAAGGTCTGGAAATACTTCTCCACGTAGGCGTAGAAACAGTATCGATGAAAGGAGAAGGCTTTGAAGCTTTCGTCAAAAAGGGCGACAAGGTCTCGCCAGGAGATAAGCTTATAGCCTACGATATCCAGTTGATCAGGCAAAAAGCCAAATCCGACTTAAGCCCCATGATAATAACCAATATGGACATGGTGGATTCTATTGATTTCCATTACGGAGAAGTAACCACCGACTCTGTAGTCATGGAAATCACTTTAAAATAAGGAGGAATAGAAGTGGTTGAAAAAAAAGCTATTGTGCGCAGTGAAAACGGCATACACGCCAGGCCTGCCATGAAAATCAACAAAGTAGCTTTGCTGTACAAATCAAACATCATAATCATAAAAGACGGCAATGAATACAACGCCCGCAGCATTGTAAGCTTGATGACGATGGCTGCAGAAAAAGGCGACGAGTTAATCGTGCGCACCGAAGGCGCCGACGAGGAAGAAGCTGCCACAGCCATCGTACAAGCCCTGGAAAACATTGAAGGTTAAGCAGGAGGATTTTTATGTTAAAGGGTATAGCCGCATCAGGCGGAATAGCAATAGGTAAAGCTTTTATATACCAGAAAAGCGAAGCCAAAGTGCAAAGGCGCACCGTTCAAAACATAGCCGCAGAGCAAAAGCGACTGGACGATGCCATCGACGCCGCAAAAAGACAGTTAAAGGCCATATACGAAAAAGTAAAATCCGAATTAGGCGAGGATAAAGCTGAGATATTTGAAACCCATATGTTCATCCTTGACGATCCTGAACTCATAGGCGGCACAAAGGAAAAAATGCAAAAAGAAAATGTAAACGCCGAATACGCTTTAATGTCCACCGCAGAAAAACTGGCGGAGATATTTAAGCATATGGGCAACCAATACATGGCAGAGCGGGCTACAGATATACTGGATGCCAGCAAAAGGGTAATAAACATCCTCGAAGGCAACAGCAATCTATCTCTAAGCGATATAGAAAACCCGTGCATAATAGTCGCCCGGGATTTGGCTCCTTCAGATACCGCCAAGCTAGACAGAGAAAAGATATCAGGTATAGTGACAGAAACAGGGGGGCGCACATCCCATTCCGCTATAATAGCCAGATCGCTGGGAATCCCAGCGGTATTGGGAATTGATAATGCTACGTCCTATATAAAAAGCGGAGACCTCTTAATAGTAGACGGATACAAAGGGACCGTGCATATAAACCCTGATGAAAACCTGTTAAAAACCTATGAAGCGGAGCGTAAAAAAGACATAGAAGATAAAAGGCTTCTTCTGCGCTACAAAGACGTAGAGTCGATAACAGCTGACGGCAAAAAAGTGGAAATCAATGCCAATGTGGGCGGTATCGAGGATGTAGAGGAGATTCTGAAATTTGGCCCTGACGGAATCGGCCTTTACAGGACAGAATTTCTATACATGGCTAAAGACGAGCTGCCTTCTGAAGAAGAGCAATTGGCTGCGTACAAGTCTATCGTGGAAAAGATGAAGGGCAAACCGGTGATCATAAGGACGTTGGACATAGGAGGCGATAAAGACCTTCCAGCTCTGGGCATAACAAAAGAACTCAACCCCTTTATGGGATACAGGGCTATAAGGTTGTGCCTTGACAGAAAAGATGTATTCAAGACCCAGCTCAGGGCTTTACTCCGGGCCTCAGCCTACGGCAATCTGAAAATAATGTTTCCCATGATCGCAAACGTCCAGGAGGTCATAAGAGCAAAAGAGATACTAGAAGAATGCAAAGTCGAACTTGCGCGCCAAGGGATAGAATTTAACAAAAACTTAAAAATAGGCATAATGATTGAAGTGCCTTCCGCTGCTCTTATATCAGATATCCTAGCAAAAGAAGTAGACTTTTTCAGCATAGGAACCAACGATCTAATGCAATACACCTTAGCTGTTGACAGGATGAACCAGAAGGTATCGTATTTATACGATTTCTTTGATCCTGCCGTTTTGCGCCTCATCAAGATGACCATAGACAGCGCCCACAAGGCTAATAAAACCGTAGGCATGTGCGGGGAAATGGCAGGTTTTGTCCCTCTAATACCCGTTCTGCTGGGAATGGGCCTGGACGAATTCAGTATGAGTCCTTCTTCTATCATAAGCGTCAGAAAGCTGATAACAGGTCTGAAATACAGCGATTGTAAATTACTAGCAGATAAAATACTGAGCATGGGCAGCTCCGATGAGATTAAAAAACATCTCAAAGCGTTTAAAACGTCAAATTATAAAATTTAAAAAAAGCTCGTACCGCACAGCGGTTATCGAGCTTTTTCTTTTAACACCTCATTCATGCTCCCTGTCCTGTACCCTTCCATATCCAGAGCCACATAAGTAAAACCAATATCCTTTAACTTGGCTGCTATATCTCTCATCAGGTTTTTATCCAAAATCTTATCGTATTCTTTTTCCCCGACCTCAATCCTGGCGATATCCCCATGGTGCCTCACCCTTACTTGCCTGAATCCCAATTCTAAAAGGAAATTCTCTGCTCTTTCTACCATAGACAGCTTTTCGCGGGTTATCTCCTGTCCATAGGGTATACGGGAAGACAGACATGCAAAAGACGGCTTATCCCACGTGGGAAGGCCTATATCCCTGGACACAGCCCTTATATCCTCTTTAGTAAGTTTGGCGTACTTGAGAGGGCTAACTACCTTGAGCTCCTGCGCTGCTTTCAAGCCTGGTCTGTAGTCATTTAAATCGTCAAAGTTAGAGCCATCTGCCACATGCTCTATGCCGTTTTGCTTTGCCACTTCCCATATCTTTTCAAAGAGCTCTCTTTTACAGTAATAGCACCTGTCCACAGGATTTCTGGAAAAGCCATCGATATCCAGCTCTTCTGAGGTGATAACCACATGCTTTGCCCCTATATCCTTAATGTACTCCAGCGCCTCATTAAACTCCCTCTCAGGGTATGTAGAAGAACGAGCTGTAACAGCCAAAACCCTGTCACCTAACACATCATAGGCTACTTTTACCAAAAACGTGCTGTCCACGCCGCCAGAATAAGCTACTGCCAAACTCCCCAGCTCTTTTAAGTACGACTTTAAAACTTCCAGCTTATGCTGCAATATATCATTCAATTTATTTCCCCCTTATCCCCATAAACTACAACTATTACTACTAGTTTAGTATAAATTATATATACCCCATTGTCAATGGCATAAAAAACCTCATCTTATGCCGTATTCCTCCACAGCCACTTTGGAACAATCTATATCGTCTTTCAACTGGTACCACAGCTCTTGCTCGTCATCAGGGGTATCTTCTAGCTGCGCCTCCATTATGTCAAGCCACTTTAACTCCCTCTCAGGCAGATCAACCTCTTTGTCATTAGCTGCTCTCCTAAGCTCCTCTATAGCGGCCTGAGCGCCTACTTTGGCCCTCTTCAGGTCGCCCTGTGCCCTGACGATCTTATCGCTGATCCTCAAGACCACATCAGGCCTTAACACATATGCCTGGGGATCCAGATAACTATCGGAGTCCGCCAGCCAATCCCTCAGCTTTAGCGCGCCTTCCTTTCCCGATGCATATGCCCTATTCATAAGCCTGCAATCGTATATGAGCTGTTCCATGGAAACCGTTGGAGCCATATCGCTTAACAGCTTTACGTTCTGTATGGACTCGTTGCTCCACAGATCCGCGACAGCTGCTGCCACATTCCCCACAGGGCTCAAATGCGCCCCTGCGCTGGACTTGCCTTCCATGGATATGGGCATACCCGTTATGGCTTTAATATAAGGGCCTTCATATGCGCAGTCCTTGCTGGGCCCTACAGCTCCCATCTCATAAGCCACCAGCGAACGACCTACCGTCACGACTCTCACCACCGCTGCAAACACCCGCGGTATAAAGCCCTGATCAGCTAGTACCATGGCCGTGTTGGCAAAACCACAAGCGCTATCTCCCGCTGGTACGGTACCTGTCTCCTCGGCAATAGCCACTATCCTCCCCCACAGGTACTCCATATCCTTTGAGCCCAGCACCCCCAATGAAAACAACACCTTTTTTAGATCGGCGTTTAACAGCGCATCGTCATTCACCTCTTTGCCACCTGTAGATTCAATAGCTAGAAAATCAGCCCCTGCCCTGGCACATCCTTCAAAGGTCTTATACATGTTTTCCACATACGTTCCTGAGCGCATCTTTGGCGGCCTTACCATATCCCTGGTGTCATTGGGCGTTATCCGCAAGAGGCTCTTTAAACCCCGCTTCTGCTCGTAGTCGTACATCCTGTCCCTGATTATTTTGCATACCTCTATACCCCATTCAGGTACCGCAGTCATATCAGGCAACAGCTCTAATTCCACTACCACGCCGGGAGCGTGCAATTCTACAGCACGCTTTAATACCCCTTGGATCATCTCCTCATATTGTCTCTTCACCTCGGGCATCGTGTCTTTGTTGATGTTCATGGAAGGCAACGTAAAGTTGATCTCAGGATAAACCACACCCCCGCCTATGACCATGCCGTTTTTCATCTTCAATGGCCTCACAGCACTGCCGTAAACAAAATCATCTACCGATGAGTAACTGAGCTCGGTAAATCTCTTCCTCATATTCCCATCCCCCGTAAACATTTTTGTAATAAAATTGTATCACATCCTTTAAAAACGCTCTTTAAATATACTGCGTTTTTTTTTCAAAAATCTCATTTGCAATAAAAAAGAGAGGTTAACCCTCTCTTATGCAGTCCAACAGCTCCTTTACCCTGCGCTCTATCTCATCCCGCACCTTCCTGAACGCATCCATAATCTCCTCATCTGTACCCGTAGTTTTTGCCGGATCTTCCAACCCCCAATGCATGCTCTTGACAGATGGCGGCAACACCGGACATTTGTCTCTGGCATCTCCACAAAGGGTTACAACATAGTCTGACTTAAAGAGCAGCGATTCGTCTATGAGTTTTGACTTGTGGCTGGATATGTCAATGCCCTTTTCAGCCATGACCTCAATAGCCTTGGGGTTAACCCCATGGGCTTCTACCCCTCCGCTTATCACATCTACCACGTCACTGCCGTAATGCCGTGCAAAGCCTTCAGCCATCTGGCTTCTGCAGGAATTGCCTGTGCATATAAAGTATACGATTTTTTTCTGGCTCATTTCAAAACCTCCCTGCTGAACTGTGCTTTTTTACAAAAAACCTGTTGCGCAATTTCCATGCTACATTTACCAGCGCTATCATCACAGGTACCTCTATAAGCGGCCCCACTACTGCCGCAAAGGCCTGCCCTGAGTTGAGCCCAAATACAGCTACTGCCACCGCAATAGCCAGTTCAAAGTTGTTGCTGGCAGCAGTAAATGACAGGGTCACCGTCTGCTCATAACTAAATCCCTGTTTATAAGATAGCCAGAAGCTAATAAAAAACATGAGCACAAAATACAGCAACAGTGGCACGGCGATTCTCACCACATCCAACGGCAAATTTACTATATAGTGGCCTTTAAGCGAGAACATGACCACAATAGTAAACAAAAGGCCTATTAGTGCCGTCGGCGAAATCTTCTTGACAAATACGCCGTCATACCATTCCTTGCCCCTCGCCTTTATAAGGCTAAAACGCGTGGTTATACCTGCTGCAAAAGGAATGCCCAGGTAAATAAGCACACTGGACGCCACTTCCGATATGGTGACGTGAATCGTTTTTTTCACAAATTCTAATCCAAGCCATCCTGGCAACAGATTTACAAAAATGTAAATGTATACTGAATAAAAGAAGATCTGAAATAGCGAGTTTAAAGCCACCAGTGCTGTAGCGTATTCGCTGTCACCATCAGCTAGCGAATTCCATACGATAACCATGGCTATACACCGGGCAAGACCTATTATGATAAGCCCTACCGTATATTCAGGTTTATCCCGCAAAAACAGCACCGCCAGCGCGAACATAAGCATAGGACCTATAATCCAGTTTTGTAAAAGCGACATCAAGAGAACGCGCCGTGACTTAAAAACCCTTCCCATCTCTTCATATTTTACCCGTGCCAGTGGCGGATACATCATCCAGATCAGACCTATAGCTATAGGCAAAGATACTGCCTTTATTTGATATTTATTCAATACATCCGCAAGGCCAGGAACAGCGAATCCAAGGCCTACGCCAACCACCATGGCCAGAAATATCCACAGGGTAAGGTATTTATCCAGTATACTTAAACTCTTTGATTTATTCTCCAAAACCCCCTCACCTCCTAACAGCTGCTCTTTTTGTATTCTCCTACTACATATATTTGATCCTTTACAAGATCATGCAGTTGATCCAGGACCTGCTGATTTAAAATGTAATGAGACCATTTGCCATTTTTTTTGCATATCACAAAACCGGCATCCTCTAGTATTTTCATATGATGAGATACCGTAGGCTGACTTAAACCTAAATTTTCTGTTATATCACATACGCACATTTCGCCCGAATATAGCATTTTAAGGATTTTAAGCCTGTTTTCATCAGCCAGCGCTTTAAATTTATTCGCCAGTTCTTTTATATTACCACCACCTATATAGATACATTTAAATTTATCTATATATTATATAAAAAAATAAAAGCTGTCAAGCTAAAAACGAGCAATCGAACAATTGCCTGATATAACTACATTTCCTCAATACGGCGAGATAGCTTTTCAAATTTGCAAAGAGACGTGTAGCCGCATTTTTTGATATAATCTATGCCTTTATCAAACATATAGCCTACGTGTTCAGGATAGTGGGCATCTGAGTTTAAAATAACAGGAACGCCGTATTTTGAAAGTATCTCCAGAAATACCTGCGACGGGTACATCTCACCTACAGGCTTTCTAAGCCCTGCCGTGCTCACCTCTACACACTGCCCATTTTCAGCTATGACCTTTGCAGCGTCTTCGTAGAGTTCTGTTATATCCTCCCAAGGCTTGTACCCAAAAACCTTAATGACATCAGGATGCCCGAGAAAGCTGAATATCCTGCTCTTAGCAGCTTGTTTTAATATCTCAAAATATCTCTTATAGGCATCATAAACGTCTTTATCCTCCCAATCTCTTGGGTCCAGGTCGATTCCCCAATCCCCCAACCAATGAATAGAGCCAATGACGTAATCAAAAGGATACTGCTTAACAAATTGCCTGATTTCTTCCTCTTTCTCCGGTATATAATCCAGCTCAATGCCTAATTTTACCGAAAATCCTCGATGTTTAGCCTTTTCAATGAGGCCTATATACTCTTCTATATCCTCTCCGCCGTGCTTCTCAACCCAGCTGCCTCTATAGCCATCAGTGCATATAAGGTGATACGCCTGTTTAAACCTGTACCCGTGCTCTGAAAACCCTATTTCTGCCACATTCCTGCTTTGACCATGCCGGACAAATTCGCTTAGCCATTCTATAGTATAAGGCCCGTTTTCAAGGTGTACATGGTAATCCCAATAATGCATTTACATTCCTCCAATTCAGCTTTTTTATTCTTAAATTATATCATATTCAGACATCTTCCCACCGTATTTTGTAACATTAATTTAACATAAAAATCCCCCTGAAAATTTGACTTTTTAAATACATTTGTAATATAATTTTAATATACTTAATAATTAATTAATAAATAGCCTAATCCATATTCTATATGGAGCGGGGGATAAACCTTGGGGTGAATCCACTTCGCAAAAATTTCGAAGTGGTAGGGTTTGCTCTTTACCGAACCCGTCAACTAACCTCGCAGGCTAAAAGAGAAAGGATGGTTACATTGAACACAAGAAAAATCGTGGCATCTGCGCTGATCGCCTACACGCTGATGCAAACACCTTCTGCTTTTGCCGCCAGCCTTCTGCGCTACGGTAGCAGTGGACAAGCTGTGGTAACCTTACAAAAAGAGCTGAAAAGCCTAGGATACTTCAACAGCAGTATTGACGGCATATTCGGTCCCCTCACTTTAAACGCTGTAAAAAGATTTCAAAGCAGCAACGGCCTTACCGCTGACGGCATCGTAGGCCCTGCTACATACCAGCGCATTCAACTGCTGCTAAACGGCAGAAACGCCCTGGCATCCAGAGGGAGTATAAACAGGACATCGCCTGGGGTAACCTTATCCACTACAACTCTTAAAATAGGCTCGAGAGGCGATGCCGTAAAGAACCTGCAACAAAGTCTCAGCAGATTGGGCTATAGCACAGGGGGAATAGACGGCATATTTGGGCCAGCCACAGAAAAGGCCGTAAGGGCCTTTCAGGCTAGACATAATTTAACTGTAGACGGCATTGCTGGACCCCAAACCATCAGCGCTATAAATAAAGCCTTATCCAATTCAGCTTTATCGTCCAGGGGCTCCTACGAAAGGCCTACATCAAACACCAGCGTGGTGGACATAGCCAAGCAGTACCTGGGCACCCCGTATGTGTACGGAGGCACATCTCCAGCAGGGTTTGATTGCTCAGGCTTTGTACAATACGTATTTAAACAGGCTGGCATATCCATAGAGAGGACAGCTAGTGCCCAATACTCTGGGGGTACATATGTGAGCAGCAATGATTTGATGCCAGGTGACATAGTGTTTTTCTCTACATCCGGAGGTAATCCTACTCACGAAGGCATTTACATCGGAAACAACCAGCTTATACATATGAGCAGCTCCAAACAAAAGGCGGTAATATCTGACTTCAGCGGCTGGTTCAGACAATACTATATAGGCGCTAGGAGGTATTAACTAAAACAAAGGCTATCGGGATGTATCCCGATAGCCTTTTATGCCCCATGAGCTTTTAAAACTTCCTCTCCAGAAAACCCCAGAAATTGCCTCCAAACAGTTTTTCCACGTCCCGCCTTACTTCCTGGGACTCAATAGCCCACCCTGTTCTGGCGAGGTCCGTGTACTTGTCTACAAGAACATCCGCTATGATCTTTCTTGAGTGTTCCCACTTGTAGATCAGCTGGTCCAGCACTCTGGCATCAGAATGCTGAGGTATGAAGCTCACCCCTAAAAGCTCACACCTCATGCGGGTTATCTCGTCCACAAGGCTGGGGTTATTTAAAAACCACCAGCAGCCGAAGGGCATAAGGTTTCTGAATTTGCGTGCAGCTACGGCCAGCTCGTGCTGGTTTTCTCTGGACAGCAACGTCACCATGAATTTATTGTGGGGATAGCGAGAGCATAGGTATTCCACCGCCCTGACATCAGCCCTTCCAACCCCATCACCGGCATCTTTGAGCCCAGGATTTAATTGTCTCTTTACGCCTATCATAAGTGCAAAGGGCTTGTTTAGCTCGCCAGCTACAGGCAGCACGCATTCCTCTATAATGCGACTTCTAGGAGAATCCTCAGGATACGCAAAATCCCATGGCAGCGATACCGCCATGTACACAGCTTCAATTCTGTCCATCCACTCCCTCAAAAACTTACGTATTTGTCCTGCGGTGTCACCGCTAAAATCCTCCGACACCTCATAGCCCCACTGCCTTAATTTTGCGCAAGCCTCAGGCCAATTATTTAAAAGGACATCAAGCCTTAAAGCCCCTTTAAAGCGGCTATCTTTGAGCCCTTTAAGCCAGTAACCTCTTTCCTCCTCGTTAAAAGGATCGTTTGTCATAACCACGCATTTTATACGCCCTTCTTTAAAGATCCTGTCTACATACTCTTCCAGCGATACGCTGTCAAAGTATTTTCTGTACTTTATAAGATCCCTGGATGCCACATCAAAACCCAGTTTATGTAAGTTCGTAAGCACGCCCCTGCACGCTTCGCTGTACGGAGAATTGTCAACAAACAGCGTTTTCCATATGAAATCCGCCTGTTCTCTTTTGCTCATGGCCCAGAAGTCCTGATAAGGAATATCCGCCCAGCGCATGGCCTCTGCTACAAGGTAATGGTAATTCAAGAGCTCGTCAATGCCCCATAAAAGCATATTTCCAAAAGAAGGCGGATACAGGTGCGTGTGCACATCCGTTATCTCAACGTTTTCCACGGCCTCATAAACCGTTTTTTTGATTTCGCCTTCGCTCAAAACCATAACCACATCCCCCTTGTGTTTAAATGTTACGTATTTATTATAGCAAAAACCACAAAAATAGTATATACCCAACAAAAATAAAAGCCAGCTTGAAAGAAAGCGCACTTTCTAACAAGCTGGCTTTTGACTAAGACTAGGTATTTTTGCTATTTGGCCAAATTCAATATGCTGAGCACATCCTCCCGCTTCAATGGCACAAACTGGCCAATGGTCTTTTGGCCTTTATTGGTGGCTTTATCGGCCATCTCCTCAAATCTCTCCGGCGTAATGTTCACTTCGCTCAATCTCACCGGAAGCCCTATAGACCTAAAGAAATCCTCCAGGCGTTTTATGCCTTCCAGCGCGGTCTCTTCCACATTTTCAAAGTTTACATCCACGCCCCAAACCCTGTTGGCAAACTGGGCAAACCTGTTTATATCGTGCTTATACACGTATTTCATCCAGGCCGGAAACACAATAGCCAGCCCTGCGCCGTGGGCTATATCGTAAATGGCGCTAAGCTCATGCTCAATGGCATGAGAAGACCAATCGCCAATCCTGCCCGTGCTCAAAAGGTCGTTATGGGCAATAGTCCCTGCCCACATTATCTCCGCTCTTGCCGCGTAGTTTTGCGGGTCTTTAAGAACAATGGGCGCATTATGTATCACGGTCTTGAGCGTGGCTTCACAAAGCCTATCGGTTAGCTCCACATCGCGGGTGTTGGTAAAATACCTCTCCATAATATGAGCCATTATGTCGGCAACACCACAGGACGTCTGATACGGCGGTAAAGTAAAGGTGAGCTCAGGGTTCATAATGGCAAACTGCGGCCTTATGATGTCCACGTTGAGCCCACGTTTGTACCATCCATCTTCATTGGTTATAACAGAACTCTTGCTGGCTTCGCTGCCTGTAGCCGCCAGCGTAAGTATAACACCTACAGGCAGTGCTTCTTGTGGCACGGCTTTCCCCGCATAAAAATCCCACACATCTCCCTGGTAAGGCACCCCTACGGCTATGGCCTTGGCCGAATCAATGGCGCTGCCGCCACCTACTGCCAGGATAAAGTTAATCCCGTTTTCCCTACAAATCTTTATGCCTTCGCGCACCAAGCTGAGCCTGGGATTGGGCTGCGCCCCTGGCAGCTCTATGAACTCCACGCCCGCCTTTTTCAGAGAATTTACCACTTTGTCGTAAAGCCCTGTGCGCTTTATGCTACCCCCACCGTAGTGAAACAGGATTTTGCTGCTGTACTGCTTTACCTCTTCTCCTACCAAATCTTCCGTGCCCTTGCCGAATATTATCTTAGTTGGGCTTTTAAATGTAAAATTATCCATCGCAACCACCTCTACTATAATTATATCACACACTTCCATACATCCAACACTTCAAGAAAATAAAAAGGCCGGCAAGTTCTTCCCGCCAATGCCGACCTGTACCACCTATATTGTACATAACTGTACTCATTGAATAGGAATTCTCCTGCCCCTTGGCTTATCAGGCTGGACTTTAGGCATCCTTATGGTGAGAACGCCGTTTTCAAACGTAGCCGTAGCCTTATCCGCATCCACTTCCGCAGGCAGGACAATTCTCCTGTGAAAAGCACCGTAATACCTCTCTGACAAGTAGTAACTTTGCCTGTTTCTTTCTTCCTTTCCCGCGGTCTGCCCTTTGATCTCAAGTATGTTATCCTGTATATTTATCTCGATGTTATTTTTATCAATGCCAGGTACCTCAGCTGTTGCAATGACCTCTTTTTCGGTTTCAGATACGTCCATCCTTGGCCTGTTAAAATTCTGTATAAACGAGGGGATCCTGAAATCAAAGGGAAAGTCCAACCAATCTTCAGCAGGATTCCATCTTATTAAGCTCATAAAATCCCTCCTCTCGATAATGTTGACATAAATATTATCTGTCGAAAGGAGGAAAATATGCGATTATATAGCTCCCACCGTCTTAAGCCATGCCTGCGCTATAAGGGCATGCCCTGCAGGAGTTGGGTGTACACCGTCTGCCGCCCAAAAAGCTGGTTGTCTCCTGGTACAGGCTTGAGCCATAATGCCATCCAGAGGTATGAGCAAGGCACCGTATTCCCTTGCCAGCTTTCTTACCGCCTGTATTTTAGGATCCAGGTCTTCCCTCCATTGCACCCTGTCCTCTGAAGTAGGAAGGACAAAAGGCTCTAGGATTATAATTTTAGCATCCAATTCTTCCTTCACTTGATCCAGTATATACCTGTAATCAGCCTCAAAAGCCTCTACCGATGTAGGATCATTGCTGTCATATCTCCTCCAGCAATCGTTGATTCCTATGAGTATAGAAACCCAATCGGGTTTTAAATCAAGGCAATCCTGCCTCCAGCGCGATTTAAGATCCCTAACCCTGTTGCCACTTACCCCGCGATTTATAAAGCGGACATTTACATCGGGGTACATCGCAGAAAACCACGACGCTACAAACATGGGGTACCCAAAACCCAGATCGTTTCCGTCGTCCCTATTGCGCCCCACGTCTGTAACGCTATCCCCTTGAAATAATACCAATTCCCCTTGCTTTAACAACATAACAGGATTCCTCCTTTTAATAAATTTGCCCTTTCGGGCCTCATTAGCTAAAAATATCAGGATCTATGACGTATTCCTGTGCTCCCATAAATCCTATCTTAATTGCCGCCACGCGGCTGCCAGCCCATACCGCCTCATCAATACCCTTGCCCTTTGACAGTGCAAAGACCAGCCCACCTATAAAAGCATCACCAGCACCGGTGGTATCCACTACGTTGGTGGCCACAGCTTCCTGCCTTTTTATCGTATCGCCACTATTGTACACGCACCCCTGGGCCCCTAGCGTTACGACCACATTTTTTACTGATTTATCTATTATCCTTTTTATGATGTCTCCATATTCCATACGGTTTGCTTCTGGTTCCAGTAGAGCTTTGCACTCTATCTCGTTGGGAACAATCACATCCACATTACGCCATATATCCTCATCCAAAGGACGAGCAGGAGCAGGGTTTAAAACCGTTATAACACCGTTATCGTGGGCTGTTTTAAGGGCCCATTTCACGGTCTCATAAGGTATTTCCAGCTGGGTAAGCAGTATTTTAGCGCCTTTTATAATATGGGCGTAAGGCTTTACGGTATCCACCGTGCAGTGGCCATTGGCACCGCTGTAGAGGATTATGGTATTCTGGCCTTTGAACACGTTTATAAAAGCTATGCCGCTGCTGTCATCAACCTCCAGAATGTAATCGGCGTTTACGCCGTTTTCTCTTAAATTCCTGACCAGCCTTTTACCGTAATCGTCACGGCCTACGCATCCCAGCATCAAAACCTCAGCACCCAGCTTGCCCAAAGCCACAGCCTGATTGTTTCCCTTCCCGCCAGGATGCATCTCAAAGCTCTGGCTGCATATAGTTTCGCCAGGAGAGGGATTGCGCTCTGTCTTGAGCACCAAGTCCATGTTAAGGCTTCCCAACACCACCACGTCGGCCATCTTAATCCTGCCTTTCCCTTAAAATTACCTCATTTGTCACCCCTGTACCTTAAAATAAGGCCTATTCCTAAAGCTATAAGCAAAAGAGGCCAAAAATACCTGCTGAAAAACCACGGCACTACAAACTTAAACATGAGCAATGCGCCTACGGCGATAAGTATCCAGCCGAATACCTCCGCTCCTGCCCTGGTGTTAAACAGACCTTTGTCAGACCCATCTATCACATCCACGGGATTTTCGGGTATCAGTATCCACGCGACGATGTACGCCAGTATTCCTGCTCCTCCTGCAAAAATGGTTATAATCCAGACTATCCTCACCAGGGTCGGGTCTAACCCAAAGTATTCTGCAATACCTGCGCAAACCCCACCAAGTATTCTGTTGTGAGTTGAACGGTACAGCTTATTCTCCATCAAACAAACCTCCAATTCTTTACCGGTTTAAATCACTACATCAATTGTCTGTAAACCGGCGGACGTATAATATGGCGTATTTCTCTATTAATCCTTAAGTCCACACCGCCTGCGTAAAACTGCGCAGCCATAAGCACCACAAAAAAGGTAAATAAGATAAGGCCATAATTGACAGAACCGCTATCAAACCTCCTGGCCGTGATGATTACGTCCAGCCCTACCAGCACAAAGAAAGCCGGAATCATGTAAGAACCTATATAGGGAATAAAAACAAACTTGCCGGTCTGCGCCATAAGGCCTAATATTCCCACAGCCATCAGAGACAGCGCGCAGCTTATAGTCCCCGCCTTTTTTATAAAAACCACCCTTTCTTTCAACCTTTATTCTCCACTCTCTAACATTATAGCACAAAACGGGTAAATCTGACACTGCCATAAATCAACCCGTTTTCTTTTGTTTCCCCTCGGGAGGCAATAACACAATCTTGCCATCATCCAGCTTTATCTTAAGCCTGTTGCTTATCCCCAGGGACTCAAGATAATCCCTGGGAATCTGCACACGCCCGGCCCTGTCTACTATTGCCAGTTCCTGGTGAGACATCTCGCTCATGCGCGCCTCCATCTCTTCTTCCTCAAAAGTCCTCACATCACCTGAATCAACCCTTCTAATAAACTCGCTGCTGGTCTTGCCATCCCTTATGGCCACAACCCTGTCTACCTTGCGGGCAAGCCTCAAGTCGTGGGTCACGATGATCGTAGTAAGCCCCAACTGCCTGTTTAATTCCCTTATTACGTCCAGTACCACATTGGCCGTAGCGGTATCCAAAGACCCCGTAGGCTCGTCAGCCAACAGCAACTTGGGGTCATTGGCCAGGGCAATAGCTATAGCTACCCTCTGCTGCTCACCCCCTGATAGCTCTAAGGGCTTGCGGTCCGCTTTATTCCCCAGGCCCACCATGTCTAAAAGCTCTCTGGCCCTTTGCCTCCTTATCCTGCCCTTAAATATCATAGGCAACTCCACGTTTTCCAGAGCCGAGAGATATGGTATAAGGTTCCTAGCATTGTTCTGCCACACAAACCCTACCGTCTCCCGCTTGTAGCGCACCAGGTCCCTTTCGCTCATTTTAAGCAAGTCTTTCCCATCCACAAACAGTTTGCCTGCCGTAGGTCTGTCCAACCCACCCAAGAGGTTTAAAAGGGTGGATTTGCCACTTCCGCTGTTGCCGATTATGGCCATGAGCTCGCCTTTTTCCACGTACAGGTCCAACCCCTGCAGTGCCATCACCTCTATATCAGCTACTTTGTAGATTTTTACCAGTTCTTCACATTCTACCATGAACACGGCTTAATCCTCTCCCATCTTTATAGCCTGATTGATCTTGATCCTGGACGCCATACATCCTACCACTACAAGGCCAGCTATAAGCATCATCAGCACCGAAAGCAGTAGCTTTACCTGGTCGCCTACCTCTGATACCACGACAAAAGGCGGAACCTGGTTGGAAGCATTAAACGCCATCTGAAACAGAGGCACATAAAGAGCACTGGCCAAAAAGCCTACTGCGATACCCATAAGCAGAGCCATTCCGGACGTCAATATCTGTTCCCAGATGATCATGGCTATAAGCTGCCTGAAGTAAAGACCTATTGCCCTTAAAATGCCAAACTGGTATTCACGGCTGATCAGGGATAATATCCAGTATATTAAAAATCCCATAAAGCATACTACAATAGAGATCATAAAGCTTAAGGTAAGGGCTCCGTTTAGCCCCAACTGAAAAGGATCGTTTTTAGCTGCAACCAGTTCCTGCCTGGCATTGATTACACTTATCACGCCTACATGGTTTTTCTCTATGGATTTATACAACTCTTCAGAGGTAGCTCCGGGTTTTAATTTTATCCACACGTTGTAGGGCTCCAGCGGGAAATTGTCCTGTACATAAGGTAGGTTGGCCACCACCAGCGCAGGGATACTGACATCCACTTGATCTGACGGCTTCTTTGGATTCCACGAAGGCCAGTAATTCACTATGCCGTAAACCGTAAAGGTAGCCTCCTCTGTTCCCGGCACTTTCACTTTTATTTCGTCACCAGGGGATATGTGGTACTTTTTGCTCAACGACTCAGAAATCAACGCCGCTGAAGGATTGCTTGAAAGCAGATTCAAATACTGGTTTATGTGATAGGGCAATAGCCCATTCCTGAACCACAAAGTCATACCAAAATCGTAAGGATCTACGGCCATCATCCTCACGTTGTCCTGTACGCTGTTGTTGTATATTAAAGTAGCATCATCGCGGTCGTAGACCCTGGCAGCATACTGAACCCCATCTAGCTTCTGGTATATAGAAAAGGAAGGCTCGATATAGTGTGCCACTGAACCGCCCTCATCCCCGCTGGGCGACGGCGTATAAGAAGCAGGGGGTGAAGATTTAACCGCCTCCCAATAAGGGGTAAGGACAATATCTGTCCCCACTTGGTAGTATACCCTGTCGTGCACATTGGCGTTTATGGTCCTAGCCGAATTGGCCCCAAATAAGCCTGTGGATATGGTTATAACCAGAAACAGCATTAAAAATTGGTAACGTCTGGAGCCCCTCCCTATCTCGATGAGGGTGATATAAAGAGGCGTAGGCCACACGCTATTGCCCATCCTGTATATGAGGTCTACGATATAAGGGTAAATCCTTATCAGCAACAACCCTGAGCCTATGATGAACAGCGTGGACGCAAAAAACAACAATGGGTTTATGCTCAGATTAGTAGTGTTGATATTTGTCTGATTTAACACCTGTTGTCTCTGGTCAAAGGCGTACAGTGCGTACAGGGATATACCTATAAGTACCACATCCAGAAAATACTTTTGCCAGAAAGTAGGCTTTGCCATCCTTGCGCTTTCCTGTTTTTGCGTGACAATGCTGTAATTGCTGGCATAGTAGGCCGGGATAAGGGAAGTTATAATAGCGACCACTGTCGCCAGCAGAGCATATCGGTAAGAAGTTGCCGTTATACGCACCGGTATAGCCGTCCTGCTGACAAATTCCATAAACCCGTTGGATACCCCCAGCACCTTGCTTATAAAATACCCCAGGATAGGGCCTAAAACAAAAGCTATAGCGCACAGCATCCCATTTTCTATGAAATAGCCCATTAAGATATGCCATTTTGTGGCACCCCGGCTCCTTAACACGGTGATCTCATCTTTTTGCTTTTCCACCAGCAATCCCGAAACCATAAATATATAAAAAAGCAGCATAAGCATCACCGGGATGTCCAGCGTAAGCAGCATTATCTTGAGCTGGCTCTGCCTCTCCATGTAGCTTTCCAGGATAGGCGTGTACTGACTGTAGACTCCCATGTCTTCAAACCTGTTTACCGTATTCCTCTGGATATACTGGTCGGCGTAGACTAGATTATACATATTCTCCAGATTGATGCGATGGTAATCGAATATATAGCTCCACAGGGCAAATTTCAGCTTGGTAGGATTGTTATTTATAAATTCCCTTTTAAATAATTCCTGGGTTACAAACACGCTATCTTTAGTAGAAGGTACATCAGAAGCACCGATCCAGTACCTATCATTATAATCCTTGGGCTGAAATACCCCTACGATCCTGATCTTTATCACGTCTTTAGAATTGGGATCAGAGGGGTCGGTAAGGTAAAACTCATTGCCCAATACCGTGTCGTACGCATCCAGTGCCGACTGGTTTACGATGACCTCATAAGCTCCGTCAGCAGGTTTATTGGACGGCATTTTACCGTCGATGATTTTAATGTGTTTTTCTAAATTCGACAGGGCCTGTACCGACGCAAAGCGCTGTTTCCCCGGATCCACTTTTTTATAATCCACAGGCTGCATTCTGTACTTGTCTGTGGAATAATCCACTATAGCCGCGTCCATGTGTAATCCAAAAGCCTTCTCCCCGCTCTTTTTCATAAAGAGATCTACTTTATAAAAGACATCCTCTCTCTTTTCCATAGCCGTCTTATCGGTAAAGTAAAGTGTAACGGTATAGCTTCCAGGGTACTGATCGGTTTTCTGTTGGCTGTTTTCAAACTCCTTTATTAAAAATTTTTGCAACACGCCATCGGTGTATATAGGTATGCTGCTCACCAGCCCCACTGATATGATCAGGCCTATAAGAAGGCACAAAGTCAGCCAACGGTTGTTATTAATTTTTCTTAAAACCATAATAATAACAGTCATGAGTTTCGGCCCCTTTCTAGCGAAGAATCACCTGCTGACCTTCTTTAAGCCCCGATACGATTTCAACCTGGGTTGCCGTCTGGATACCTATCTCTACATCGATCTCCCTTTTTTTATCCCCCTCCATCACCTGAACGTACGTCCTGCCCATATAAGACCTTACAGCGGCAGCAGGTAGCAGTAAAGCGTTATCCTTTTTCTGAAGCACTATGGTAAAATCCGCTATATGACCCATCTTTACATAGGACGGTAAATTGTCCACCTTGATAAACATGGCATTTTTCCTGTTGTCATCGGCGGCTTCCGCCGTATCCGCTGGAGACACCGTTACAGTTCCCGTATAATGCTTGCCGTCTATCACCACATCGGCTTTCATACCCGCTTTTACGTATTTATAATTGCTCATGTCCAGAGCTTGATAATACAGTTGAACGCTGTAAGGATCCGCGACTTTTATAAACGCCTGGTACTTAGCTATGTTGCTCCCCTGTTTGACGTTCTCATCCACAAATGTCACCACGCCATCCATCGGCGAAAACATTTTAGTCTTTTGAAGCTGCTGACTTAAAACGCTGTACTGCAGCTGGGCTTCTTCAAGATCCAGCTTTAAAAGCTCTATGGTGTACTTGTCCGCTTTGTTGTTCACGGCCTGTTCCAGCCGAATTTTAGCCTTCTGCACCTCATACCCCTGTGTTTGCAGCCTGTAAGGCACATCTCCCGGTTCCAGCTCAGCCAGCAATTGCCCTTTTTTTACGCTATCGCCTGCTTTAACGTATACGTCTTTTAAACGGCCTTCCATATCCTTAAAAGACAGAGGCACCTCCCGGCTTGATACAAAAGTGCCCGTACCTGACACTTGCCTCACGATACTACCTCTGGTCACCTTTGCGAAGGTATATGTGACCTGAGGAGGTTTTATCAAAGGCGGCGCCAGTGCCTGCTCTTCTTTGGGCATGATAGAGCTACAGCCTGCCGTACTGGCCGCGATCAAGGCAGACAATACCCACAGGCTAAGCATCCTATACAATTTGCCCGTCCTCCAACGTGTACACAACATCTGCCACCTCCATAATAGCGGGGTCATGGGTAGCTATGACCACTGTTAACCCCTCGTTGTCCACCAAATTCCTAAACAACTTTAAAACCTGAAGCCCCATCCTGCTGTCAAGCTCTGCCGTAGGCTCATCAGCCAGCACCGCTGCTGGCCTATGCGCAATGGCCCTGGCTATAGACACCCTCTGCTGCTCGCCCCCTGAGAGCTCTAATGGCCTGTGATCCATGCGCTTTGAAAGCCCTACCACAGCAAGCGCTTCCCTGGCCATCTTCTTTCTCTGGTCTTTTGGCACGCCCGCTATCCTGAGGCCAAATTCAACGTTTTCATAAGCCGACATAAGGGGCAGCAAGCCAAAAGACTGAAAAACGTATCCTAATTTGTACCTCCTTACGTCATCTCTTTCTCTTTCGCTAGCCTTAGAAATATTTTTACCTTGAAACAACACATCGCCAGCAGTAGGATAATCTAGCGCACCCAGGATATTCATGAGAGTAGTCTTGCCAGATCCTGAACGGCCTTTTAATGCGACGAGTTTTTTTTCTTCAATGGTTATGCTCACATCCTTGACAGCGTGTACCACTTCTCTGCCTGTTGTAAAATCCCGGCAGACGCCATGGGTTATAAATACGTATGAAGACATTTCCCTCCCCCTTGTCGTCTATTTGATTTTTATTATAACACCGGGGTTTTGAAATATCAAACGCCTTCAAATTAACCTTACAAATACGATGACAGTACCAACATGCTTATGTTTACAAAATAGCTCCGGGCATCCCGGAGCTATCATATTCTAATAATACTTACGCTACCGCCATTTAATTTTTCTACCACATCAATTTCCCTTTTATGACACGTAAATAAAATCACCTGACGCTTTTTCCCGTACTCCACCAAAAAGCCCAAAGCATTTTCAAGCCTTTGGTCGTCATACTGTACCAGGGCATCGTCGAGGATCAAAGGGGGATTTTTATCGCAAGACACCATGTCGGCCAGAGCTATTCTAAAGCCAAGGTAAATCTGATCCGCCGTTCCACCGCTCAGCTCAAAAGGGGATTTAAACACGCTGTACTCCGGAACAACAACCGACAGCTTAAAGCCATCGCTGTCAATGCCCACTTTCTCGTACTTACCTGTTATGGATTTTATAGCCTTCCCCGCTCTGCGTACAAGGGATGGGGCAAAGTCTGTATTGATCTCTTCAAGGCAGCTGCTCATAACGTTATAGGCCAGCTTACAGGCCCTGTACTCAAAATTCATCTTATCCAGCCGCTCATCCAGCAAGGCAATCTCCTGCTTCAACTCAGGTATCCTCTTGAAAACCTCGCAATCCTTCCAGCGCTCCTGTATAGAGGCAATCTGGCTTATTACTTTCTCCTTTTCCTCCGACTTTTGACCTATTACCTTATTTATCAAGCCATTTAGGTCCTCGCCACTACCCGCTATATCGCTTATACGGTATTGTCTCGCGTACACAAAAAACTGGCTCATGAGACCTTCAATGCGCCTTTGTAGCTGTTTTGCGCTGCTTTCTCTCTCCTCTTTAGCGAATCTCAGGCGATCTACCTTTGATTGCATTTCGCCTAATCTGGACTTTATCCCATCAATCTCTGATATAAGCTGCGCAAGCCTTAGGTATTTGCCCTTACATCTATAACCTAAAACGGTCAACGCAATGCCGGCCGCTGCCACCACAAAAGACAAAGGGTTGAAAAAAACAGCTACCAAGCCTATGGCCGCGAGCGCCGCACCCAATGACAGATATGCTCGATATACCGAAAACCGCCTCAATGCACCATCCACATCATCGACTTTGCCCGGCAACAGCCTCTTGACTTCCCTTTGCCTTTTGTTCAGTTCCTCTCTTGCTTTTTTTAAAGAAGAGTCTTCCAACTCCTTTATTTCGCCGCTCAATGTCTCTATCTCAGATTTCAACCTGGCAAGCTGTCCTTTGTACTCTCCTACGACAGCAGCTACAGGTTTGAGCTCATCCAATCGGGCAATCTCTTCATCCAATTCTTTAAGCTGTTCTTTAAGTTCCAGCAGCCTCGATTCATCTTGCATCATAAGCCGATGCTGGTTTATAAGCTCGTTTAACTCTTTTTCTAAAGAGTCTCTTTGCTCCATTAGGCTATTTATCGATACGTCTTTCCTTCTGCTAGAAAGTTCTTTTATGCGGCTTTCAAGATAAGACAGGGCATTGGAAGCATTCACATCCTCTTGCCCCGTATGGACGAGGTTTACTAGTTTGTTGTATAAGTCCCCCGTGTCATCCGACACCTTTGTTACAGAAAGCTGCCTTATAAAGACCGTATTGTCAAAAGCATTTGACGTTAAACCTGTTATGTCTTCACCTTTAATATCCAGCTCCTTGCCCCTTACCATATCTGAAATCTGGCAAAAATCCCTTTTGTAGCTTTCCCTATCAAATTTTCTGTGTATCATGATTTTTCTCTCGCCATCGGCTACCACCATATACCCCTCGCACTGGCTGCCGTCCCACGGCATATACGCCACTCTGTCAGGTGTCCTGTTTTTCTTTTCGCTGAGGCCGTAAAGCATAGCCCTTATAAAGGCGATTAACGTGCTCTTGCCGCTTTCATTGGACCCAAAGACTATATTTAGGCCATCTCCCAGAATAAGTTTTAAATCCCGCAGCTTGCCAAACGACTTCACGTAAAGCTCTTTTATGATCATAGGCCAGATCCCTCCAGCGCCTTTATGCCTAGCCTCAGGGCTTCCTTTATCACCTTTTTTTCATCCTCTCCTGCACTGCTTAGCATTTCATTTAGCTTTCTGGCATAAAGGCCCTTTATGCCCGGTTCTTTTTCCAGAGCAGAGGGATCTATGTCTACATCGGTTTCATCCACAATATCCACATAAAATAACCCATCTTTTACTCTGTCAGTGAGTTGATCCACCATAAAGGGAATATTTAGCCCATCTTTGTATTGTTGTTCCACACAGCCTTTGAGATATACCCTCAGTATGGCGCTTTTTTTACCGGCCCTTTTCACCTGGCGCATCAGCTCCTGAACATCCGGCATGTCCGTCACATCGATCTCCACCACAACGTATTCCCTGGCGCATATTGGGCGAAAATCCACATCGCACCCTTTCTCATCCAGCGTGCATATCACAAAACCCCTGGGACCGCACTCGCTGAAATCCCTGCCTTCTATATTGCCCGGATAGCACCACCACGTCTTTCCCGCCCGCCTCAGGCCTGAATAAGTATGAATATGGCCCAGTGCAGCATAATCCAGCCCTGAGCTCTCCAGATCCCTAGACCTTATGGGGTTATAAACGCTCTCCTGTGCCACATCTCCGTGAATAGCCATGATGTTTATCCTGCTGCCGTCTTCCACCTTAAATCCTTCCAGGGCGGGTTCTTTCGCATAAGATTCATTAAAACCCCATCCGTACACCGAAACATCTAAACCCATCAAGTCAAATCTCTCTATTCCGTGGGAGAATATATGCACGTTTTCAGGCCAATCTGAAACCCTGTAGTACGACTCTCTGGTGTAAGGATCGTGATTGCCCGGCGCTATAAAAACTCTTACAGGGTACAGTTCACCTAGCTTTGAAGCAACGTGTTTTACAGTGCTCCTTAAAACCGACTGATCGTCAAAAAGGTCGCCGGATATGATGAGCATGTCAACCCCTTCGGCTTTTACTGTATCAATAGCCCTGTCAAAGGTCATCATCATTTCTCCCCTGCGGATGGACGAAAGGCGGGGAGGTAGCCCCAAAAACTCTGAATCCAGATGTATATCAGCCATATGAGCGATCTTTAAAGCCATAATCAATGTAAACCCCCTATATAGCCAAACATGGCATAGATCCCTAGCAATCTATGCCATGTCTAGCATAACATAATTGACGTATCAGTTCAAGAACTCAGTTTATTAACATACTTTTCCATAGCATTAATAAACTTTTCTGCATTTTCCACTTGTTTTTCAGCATCTTCCCTACTCGCTATATAAAAATCATTGTAATCACTTTTATTTCTAATTCTTTCTGCGCTCATCAATATTTTTGAATAACATCTATCAAAAATTCCTGTATTAACAAAATGCTGGTTAAAATAAGCAATAACACTAGAATGTTTTTTAGAATCAAAATGCTCGAATGCCAACACAGCTCTTACAGCATGAAATATTGAATAATATGACCTGTTAAGAGATTGAGAATATATTATTATCAAGAAGTAATTTAGATGCTTTTAAATCGTTTTTAGCTTTTTCTATTCTATATTTAGCCAATTCCCTTGTAGCATCATCCATAAATCCTGATACATTCTTTCTCAATGTTCCTGAAGAGAGGAAGTATCTCAATATACTTTTTATAGCTCTGAACGCTTTGGACATACAAAGAAACCAATATACCATGTTTTAGCGACAAATCGACCATAATATCCGTTATCTTATCATCATACTTTTTAAGATCTTCTTCTCCTTCATTAACTAACACCATGATATCTACATCCGAATCACAGGAATAATCTCCGCGTGCATAAGAACCGTATAAAATAATGTTCTCCAGTTTATTATTAAAAAGGCTTACCATATTATTTTCGATTTCTTTTAATATTTCTTTTAATCTTTTATTAGTAATAGCAGATATACTCATCATAAAGATCTCGTCCTCACTTTAAATATTTACCATCCCATATTAAATTATAACATATTATTGTGTCAAACAGTAACTTCACACCTTCATCTACAGCCTTATTTCCACCCGATCAAAATACCCCACAACCTCATCCCTGGCCTTTTGCAGATACGCTTTATCGCAGTTTTGCCTGCCACACAACGCCGGGTTTAAAACTCCATCGCTATACCTATAGCCCTGAAGCACATATTTTCTGGCGCCTTTAAGCCATTGACCTATCCTCTTTATATCCTCAATGCTCAGCAGGCGAGGGTGCACCGTAGTCCTGAACTCGTAGTCCACGGGCGAGCTCTTTATAATGTCTACACTTATATTTACTTTTTCTATATCTCTTACCTGTGTCAAAAAGTTCCTGTAGCCGTCCAGTGGTGCCTTTACATCCATGGCAATATAGTCCACCAGCTTCTCTTCAATCAGCTCTTGCACCACCTCAGGTCTCGACCCATTAGTATCCAGCTTTATCAAAAAGCCTGATGATTTTATTTTGACCATCAGGCTTTTTAACCCATCCCAGAGGGTAGGTTCTCCACCGCTTATACATACACCGTCTATCAGGTTTTTTCTCCTGCCCAGATACCTCAAAATGTCCTCATCGGTAAGGTTGGCTTTTTTGTTTATGACAATGGAGCTGTTGTGACAATATGGGCAGCGAAAATTGCAACCACTTATAAACACGGTTGTGGCGATTTTGCCTGGATAATCGACAGTAGAGACAGGCATAAAGTCATATATCATACGGCGAATTCCTTTCTGTCTTTAAATTCCTCTTTCTTGCCGTTGTTCCAACACTGCACCGGCCTGTAATATCCTACTACCCTGCTGTAGACCTCGCAGTCATTCCCGCAATAAGGACATGTAAAATGCTCTCCCGAAATATAACCGTGATCGTTGCACACGGAAAAGGTTGGTGTAATCGTATAGTACGGTATCCGGTAATTGTAAGCGATCTTCTTAACCAACGCCTTGCAGGTTTCCACGTCGTTTATCCTCTCACCTATGAAGCCATGCAATACCGTTCCTCCCGTGTACTTGCACTGCAACTCTTCCTGAAGGTCCAGCGCTGTAAATATGTCGTCAGTAAAGTCCACAGGAAGCTGAGTGGAATTGGTGTAATATGGCTCATCGCGGCCACAAGTTATTATATCCGGAAACATTTCTTTGTCCTTTTTGGCTAGCCTGTACGATGCCCCTTCTGCAGGCGACGCCTCCAAATTGTAGAGAATCCCCGATTCCTGCTGGTATTCCTCCATCTTTGCCCTCATAAAATCCAGTACTTCCAGCGCAAAAGAGCGACCTTTTTCTGTGGTTATATCAACGCCCATAAAATTCAATAGCGCTTCGTTCATGCCTATAAGACCTATGGTATTGAAGTGGTTCTGCCAGTAGGAACCAAACCTCTTGTATATATCCCTCAGATAGAACCTGGCATAAGGATACAAACCTTCTTGGGTCAACCTCTCCAACACCTCACGCTTTATCTCAAGGCTTGTCCTGGCTATGTCCATGAGCCTTCCCACTCTCGATAAAAACTCCTCTTTTGTCTTGGAAAGATATCCTATCCTTGGCATATTGATTGTCACGACACCGATGGAACCGGTCAGTGGGTTAGCCCCAAAAAGCCCGCCCCCGCGCTTTCTCAGTTCTTTGTTGGAGAGACGAAGTCTGCAACACATTGACCTGACATCTTCAGGCTTCATATCGCTGTTTATAAAATTGCTGAAATACGGAAGGCCGTACTTTGCTGTCATCTCCATTACCTTATCCACTACAGGGCTGTCCCAATCGAATTCCTTCGTGATATTGTAAGTGGGTATGGGGAATGTGAATATGCGGCCACTGGCATCTCCTTCCATCATCACCTCGGCAAAAGCCGTGTTGAGCATATCCATCTCTTTCTGAAACTCTTTGTACGTCCTATCCATAAGCTGCCCGCCTATTATCACGGGCTCATCGGCTAGTATACCAGGTACAACCAGATCCATGGTTATGTTGACAAAAGGAGTCTGAAATCCTACCCTCGTAGGGACGTTCAGGTTGAATATGAACTCTTGCATAGCCTGCTTGACCTCTTTATACGTGAGGCCATCGTAGTATATAAACGGAGCCAGGTATGTATCAAAATTAGAAAACGCCTGAGCTCCCGCCGCTTCTCCCTGGAGGGTGTAGAAAAAGTTTACGATCTGTCCTAACGCCGTCCTGAAATGCTTTGGCGGTTTGCTTGCTACCTTACCCTCAACTCCTGTAAATCCGCTTAAAAGCAGATCGCGCAAATCCCAGCCGCAACAGTACACAGACAGCAAGCCTAAATCGTGAATGTGAAAATCTCCGTTGACGTGAGCATCCCTTACCTCTTTGGGATATATCTTGTTGAGCCAGTACTTGGAGATCACAGTAGTAGATATGTGGTTGTTGAGCCCCTGAAGGGAAAATCCCATGTTGCTGTTTTCGTTTATCCTCCAATCTACCTTGCCAATGTACTGATCAACTGTCTCCTCTATGTCCAGAAACAATTTTTTAAAATCCCTGATATCCTGATGCTGCTTTCTGTACAGTATATAAGCTTTTGCCGTCCTGGCATGGCCGTTTTCTATGAGCACTTTTTCCACTACATCCTGGACATCCTCAACCGACGGTATGGAATCATTGAACCTCTGTTCGATAACCTCTACCACCTGCAACATAAGCGCATGGGCTATGGTTCTGTCGCTTCCTCCAACCGCTTTAGCCGCCTTAAATATGGCCTGTTCTATTTTGCCCTCTTCAAAAGGCACGACGGAACCATCCCTTTTTCTAATATATGTAATCACAGCTGTATACCCCCAATATATAGTATACTAATACAATTATCATACTATATATTCTACCACCACAGAACTAAAATCTCAAGAGATGGTTTTAAAAATATAAGGTAGCAGAAGGATTTTTCATGGATTTCCTCTGCTACCTTTTGAAACAAGTAAAAATATGCTTTTTCATTGTGGCGTATTTAATTTAACAGAATCGCTTGAATTTTTCCAATACTCCATAAAAAATACGACAAATACGCTAACCATAATACCAAGTATAAAAGCTATTGATATATTCAACAATTTCTTAGGCGACACAGGTTGTTCAGGGAGTAACGCCTTATTTGTTATCAAAATACTTTGTTCTCCTAATTTTGAGGCTTTAATTAACTCCAGCATATTGTATTTCTCCATCATTATGTCTCTGGATTTTTTAAGCAAATTTAACTTCGTCTGCTTTTCGCTTATTAATGTTTTGTCGTTTGTGTTTAAAGCCTCATTAAGGTCCTGAGTAGCCTTATCAATTTTCTCGTTTTGAAGTTTAATCAGCTGACCCAATGTTACCATCAGTTTATCTGTCTGCTTATTATTTCTATTAATTATATAATCCCTGAATTTTTCGGCTATTGTATCAGCTATCTCCATAGCAAGCCTGGGATTATTATCTTTCACAGTTATATCGATCAAATTGGTTTTATCTATAACAGTAACATTTACGCGGGATTTTAAATCATCAATAGTATACCTGTCATTTAATTTCAATTGACTTATCGCATCCTGCAACACAACGGGGTTGGTTACCTCTTCTTTGAACGTGTCAACAGTCATGTCAGGATATTTCAACAAAGAGGACAAAAGCGAAGATATATCTTTATCCGTAACATCACTGTAGATATTATCACCGGAAGAGTTGTTACCCGGTATTATTACCGTAGTATCCGACCCAAAAAAACCTGTGGATGGCGTAACATCCGTCACCACAATTTTCGTAGACGCTTCGTATGTAGGCTTTATAACAAAAAAACTCAAAAAAGCCGAAAAAAGCGTAGAAATAATGGTAATTAAGGCAATTATCTTCCTGCCTCTCCAAACAACTTCTATTATCTCTCTTAATGATATTTCTTCTTCCACTATTTTCCTCCTTTGCTTCCTATTCTTTATTTTTCTATATTATTATAAATATTTTTAACGCAAAAGACAAGTAAAAGGTATATTACCTGCCTTTCCTATATCCATCCATTATCTCCGAAAAAATCTCAGCAGTAGTAGGCGGCGTATACGTTATAGCATTAGCGCCCGCTTCAATAGTTCTCAGTATAGATTCATCCGAAGGACCCCCTGTGGCTATAATTGGCACCTGGGGAAACTCATCTCTCACCTTTCTTACAATCTCAGGGGTATTTCTTGCCCCTGATATGTTGAGAATAGTAGCACCTGCTTCCAGCCTTCCCTTCACGTCGTCTTTTTCAGAAATAATAGTGACCACAATAGGTATGTCTATGGTCTGCCTCATTTTTTTGATAGTTTCATTGGGCGTAAGCGCATTTACCACAACACCTATGGCCCCCTGAAATTCCGCATCGAGGGCTAAATTTACCACCCTTTTGCCCTGGGTCTGCCCTCCTCCTACACCGCAAAACACCGGCAGATCCGATGCCATCATGAGTGCATGGGTTATAATGGGTTGCGGCGTAAAAGGATAGACTGCAATTACCGCGTTAGCGTTGGTATTTCTTATAACGGCAATATCCGTCGAAAAAACCAGGGATTTTATAAGCTTTCCGAAAATTTTTATACCTGACGCCTCGTTGATCACCTCAGGCACCTTTATCATTTTCTGTCTTAACTGCGAAGTAATTTCTGGAATATACCCACTCACAGCTTTCCCCTCCCATTTTACATACTAATACTTTTAACTAATGCTTTTATATATTATATTTATTCTACACCTTCCGTCAAACCCTTCTGTCAAAGCTTAAACACATCTTAAATTTTTGTTAATTTTGTATAAAAAATATTGTTATATTGCACAGCAAGTGTCATAATATATTTTGCCTACATAATATCTATTATACAACCACAGGTTGGAGGAATATTATGAAAAGCGTAAATCCAGAGCACAGGGCCGTTTTTATTTTCCTTGCGCTTTTACTTGTAATAGGAATTTTTAT
This sequence comes from Caldanaerobius polysaccharolyticus DSM 13641, assembly GCF_000427425.1. Taxonomy (NCBI): domain Bacteria; kingdom Bacillati; phylum Bacillota; class Clostridia; order Thermoanaerobacterales; family Thermoanaerobacteraceae; genus Caldanaerobius; species Caldanaerobius polysaccharolyticus. Next base: position 1,045,608 of record NZ_KE386494.1, read on the forward strand.
ATACGCCAGAACAGCCGGCGATCATAAGACGATGTACAAGCAGTTTTATTCCACCAGAGGAATCCCTGTCCTCATGTACCACAAGGTAAACCCCGATAGAAAGACAGGCGGTTTAGGCCTCAGGGTACTGCCTAAAGATTTTGATTGGCAGATGGATTACCTGTATAAGCACGGATTTCACACCGTATCATTGGAAGACGTAATTGATTACTGGCACCACAAAAAGCCGTTGCCACCAAACCCAATCGTCATAACCTTCGACGACGGCTACCAGGATAATTATACATACGCTTTTCCCATACTAAAAAAATACCACTTTACAGCTACGATATTTGTTGTGGTAAATTCCATCGGGAAAACAAACTTTTTTGACGCAGACAGAAAGGTCCAACCTGTAAACAAAATGCTGTCACTAAAGCAAATAAAAGAGTTAAACGCATACGGCATAACCATAGGAGCCCATACCATGAACCATCCCCATCTGGCAAAGATAAGTTTAGACCAGGCCAGAGAAGAGATAATAAACTCAAAAAAGGCGCTGGAAAAAATCCTGGGCAAACCCGTATTGGTGTTTTCTTATCCTTATGGCAGTTACGACAAAAATGTAGAGAAAATCGTCAAAGAAGCGGGTTATAAAGCTGCTGTAACCACAAGACAGGGCATCAACTTCCCCGATTCAGATCCGTATGCTCTAAAGCGCATACGCATAATGGGAATGTACAGCCACAGGAAATTTATTTATGAACTAAACAGATACTACAAAAAGCGGTTTTAGGTATCATAACATCAAGAGAAAAAAATTCTCGCCCATGTTTATTGACAATTGCGTAAAATAAAGATATAATAATGACATCGTGAACGACGTTGTTCATTCAGGCGATGAAGCCTTTAAAAGGGTTATATTTACCCTTTTAAAGGCTTTTATTTTTTAAATTTCAAAATCAAGGAGGGATCTTTTTGAATACAGGTGATACTGCATTTGTGCTAATCTCCGCTGCTCTCGTCATGTTCATGACACCGGGAGTAGCACTGTTTTACGGTGGAATGGTCAGAAGAAAAAACGTGTTGGGTACCATGATGCAAAGCTTTATAATCATAGCTCTGGTATCTGTCATATGGGTCTTATTAGGATATTCTCTTTCTTTTGGGCCAGACGTAAATCACATCATAGGAAGCCTCAAGTGGTGGGGCTTAAACGGCGTTGGGTTAAAACCAAACCCCAACTATGCTTCATCTATTCCTCACATGGCTTTTGCCGTGTATCAGATGATGTTCGCTATCATAACGCCAGCCCTCATAACAGGGGCTTTTGCAGAGCGCATGAGATTTAAGCCTTTCCTCATATTCATCGCTCTTTGGAGCATTCTCGTATACTCCCCCTTATCCCACTGGGTCTGGGGAAATGGCGGATGGTTAAGGACATTAGGCGTGCTGGACTTTGCTGGGGGAAATGTGGTGCACATAAGTTCAGGCGTATCCGGGCTTGTGCTGGCATTGGTACTTGGTAAAAGGCTGCGCTATGGCCAAGAACCCATGATTCCCCACAACCTGCCCATGGTGGTATTAGGTGCCGCAATACTCTGGTTTGGCTGGTTTGGATTCAACGCAGGCAGCGCTTTGGCCGCAAACGAATTGGCCGTAAACGCTTTTGTCACTACCAACACAGCCGCAGCGATGTCCTCGCTAAGCTGGATGATTACCGAATGGATGGTCACTAAAAAACCTACGCTATTTGGCGCTGCCAGCGGCGCAGTAGCTGGCCTTGTGGCCATTACCCCTGCTGCTGGGTTTGTAAGCCCTCTGTCTTCAATAGTGATAGGACTCATAAGCGGCATATTGTGTTATTATACCGTCAATATAATGAAGTACAAACTGGGCTACGATGATTCACTGGACGCTTTCGGAATACATGGAATAGGAGGCACATGGGGCGCTATAGCTACCGGTTTATTCGCTTCTAAAGCCATCAATCCCGCTGGTGCTAACGGCTTATTCTTCGGAAATCCTCATCAGCTGCTCGTTCAGTTTATAAGCGTAATAGTGACATACGCATTCGCTGCTGTGGCATCCTTTATCATAATAAAAGCCATATCCATATTCACTCAGGTAAGGCTGAGCGAAGAAGAGGAAGAGCTGGGGCTGGACCTTACACAGCACGGCGAAGAAGCATATCCATATACCGAAAGCATCGCTTTATCCAATACCCATAAACACATCAAGCAAGAGCAGGCAGTTTAAGCTAATTATTACCGATGCCACAAACCACCCGAACAACTTCGTATACAGCCCATTGACAAATTGACCCATTATGTCCTTTTTCCCTGTGATCAATAAAAGGGGAATTACAGCTGCAGGCAATGCGAAGCTCAGTATGACCTGGCTTACAACCAAAGCCTTCATCGGGTTAACATTAAGGCCAATTATAACCATGGCAGGAACCATAGTGATCAGCCTTCTTAAAAACAAAGGTATCTTTACACCCACAAAGCCATCCATAACGACCTCTCCTGCCATGGTACCCACAGCAGAGGAAGACAGACCTGAAGCCAGCAACGCCACCGCAAATGCTACACTGGATAAAGGCCCCATAAGGGGCTCCAGTGATTTATGAGCCTGTTCTATGGTATCCACCCTTATTCCCCTGCTGTAGAAAACCGCTGCCGATACAACGACCATTGCCGCATTGACGATGAAGGCTATATTCATGGCTAAAACCACATCTATCTTTTCCATAAGCAAATGCCTTTTCTTGTATTCATAGGACTTATCTTTATTTCTGCACTGAACCAGCTCTGAATGCAAAAATATCACATGAGGCATAACCGTGGCTCCCAGCATCCCTACGGCGATTAAAAGGGCATCGTTGTTTTCAAGAGCTGGAATAAAAGTGTGCACGCCTACCTGTATCCAATCAGGACTGGCAACAAACAGCTCTATTCCATATGCAACGCATATAACTCCCACAAGAGACGATATTATAATTTCTAAAATCCTCTGACCGTACCTCTTCGCATAGGTTATTAAAAATGTTATAGCGCCTGTTAACAACCCAGCGTAAACCAACGGAATATTAAACAGCAGGTACAAGCCCAGCGCTCCTCCTAAAAATTCTGCCAAGGTGGTAGCAATAGCTGCCATCTCAGCTATTGCCCACAAAAACCAGTTTAACTCTCTCGAAAACACCTTACTGCACATTTGAGGTAGTGTATACCCCGTAGCTATTCCCAACTTTGCCGATATGACCTGCAAGAAAATAGCCATGATATTGCTCCACAGGATAACCCATATAAGGCTGTAATTAAACGCAGACCCTCCCTTAATATTGGTAGCAAAATTCCCAGGGTCAATATACGCTACGCTGACTACAAAAGCAGGGCCTAGATACCTTACAATTTGGAAGTTCTTTACCGCGCCCTTGATTTTGTTGTAAAAAAGCAATGGTTGCTCAGTTATCACATCGTTCACCTGCCTTCTATAATTTTCAAAAGGCTTAATTTAACCGCCTCTAATTTTTTTACCTAATGTAAAATATGAATATTAACATTCACCGGTTACACATATAAATAAACTAAACATACTGAATGGCAGGTGAATGCAAATGCAAGAGGATGAATTTTACACATTTCGTGAATATATGAAAAGAGAAGAAAATACGCTAACAGCTTCCATGGAAGATTACCTTGAAATGATATACCGCCTTTGTGCCCACACCCCCTATACCAGGATAAACGAGCTGGCCGCCGCTTTAAACGTACAGCCTCCATCGGCCACAAAAATGGTACAAAAATTATCGGATTTAAACTTGATAGATTACAGAAAATACGGCATAATCACCCTTACAGAGAAAGGGCAACAAATCGGCAAAGCCCTGCTAAAGCGCCACGAGATCATAAAAGAATTTTTAAGCCTCATAGGCATAACCGACAGTATCCTTGAAGAAACCGAAAAGATAGAACATACGATAAGCGATGAGACATTAAAAAAGCTAAATGAACTCGTATCCTTCTTTAAAAGCAACCCTCATATCATCGCTATGTTCCACAATTATAAAAAACCGTGAAATACTATCTGTCCCATAGCCGTAGCGCCAGCATAAGCCCAAATAGCCCTGCCACAAATTTGGACACCATAAACGGTACCAGCATACTCGGCGCTACACTTGACACAAACCCCATCTGGCCACCAAACACAAAAGCACCGCTTATGGCAAAAGCTGAACATACTACTTTCCCCTTGGCATTCATATTTTTAAAATTGCCAAATACCAGTAAATTAGTAGCGAGATTACCCAGCAAGCTGATAACAGAGGAGCTGTCAATGCCGTATCTATTTCCTATCTTTTTTAAAAAACTGCCAAAAAACTTTTCCAGCACAGCCAGCATTGGGTACGCACCGCCCAGTATAAAGGCGATTTTCCCCACCACAGACATAACTTGTTGCAGCGGAATAACTTCAAAACCCAGGTTGATACCAAAAACAGAATAACCTCCTTGTGCTAGCAGCCCTGCAGTACTTAATCCTATTATCACCTTTCCAAAGGCATCAAAGCAGCCCAGCAAAACATCAGGTATCAGCGATAACCCTATTCCTATAAAAGCTGAAATAACCAGTATAGGCAGCATATCCTTCAGCAGTTTAAGGGGATTTAAGCCATACCACAATCCGGCGGCAAAACAACCTATTGGTATCGCTATTACTCCTATCATCACGCCCTTAGAAAAATACCTCTGCTCATCTCTGGATATCATCCCCATAGCTACGGGTATAGAAAAGCTTATGGCTGCACCCAGATTGGAAGCCACCACAACACCAGAAAACAGCCCCATTTTCTCATCAAAAGCTAAGCTTCGGGCTATCTGATATCCACCCATATCCACTGCTAAAAAACTAGCGGCAATCGCAGAAGGATCTACGCCAAAGACCTTAGATACAGGAGTTATCGCTATTAATAGAACTTGGGATATAGCAGGCGATATGGAGTAAATACCTATCATACCAAGGCCCACCGCTCCCATTGCCTTGATCCCTTCTTCAAACTTTTTGCCCAGTCCTAGAGGAGATCCTATGGCGTAATCTAATCCACCTATTGCAAAAAACACGCCTATCAAATACAGCACCACATTTCCCATAGCCAATTATCCTTTCATACTTTTAGCCCCATTGTATCACCGGCTCATGGGTTTCTCAAGAGGACTTTACTAAAATATAAAATAGAACAGTCACACCTCCAGGGAAGTTTTCATAAACTTAATATCAGAAAGCCATTGGAGGTGAAAAAAGTGAAAGAAAAAGAGCTCGCTCAAAAAATTGATGAACTCATCGACTCTTTTGAGAGCGACAGCAGGGATTTAAACGACGTAGAAAACGAACTGCAAACACTGTTTAAAGACGATGACCCTGACTTTATTTTCAAACTCATATTCAAACTCTTGTTCAAAATAAAGGATGAGATCAAAGACATCGAAAAGAAATTAGACAAGATTTTCAGGATTTAAGACAAAAAGCCCCGCTGACAGCGGGGCTTTGTTTAATATAGCGGCAAATCGCCTTCAATTTTTCTCTTATAAAACATTCATGTCATGCGAATAATAACACAGGAGGCGATTCTCATGAACGGAAAAACTACAAGCTGGGTAGTAGCTGGTATCGGCGCAGTTGTTACAGCAATAGGGTATATGACAGGTGGAACAATAGGCGCCGGTATAACTGGTTTCGGTTTAGCCCATGTAGTTCTCGGAACATTAGATATGTTTAGGCCGAGCGTTCAAAAATAATTGTCTCCATAGCAGAAGGCACTTCGGCTTTAACCGTGGTGCCTTTTTTAATGCCCTTTTTGCACTTATGTTTTTATCTAAACATATAATATTATCACTCTAAAAATTAATTCTTGGAGGTTGAATTATATGGATTTATCTATCGAAGAAATTAAAAAGTATTTTGATTATTATGATAAAAAAGGTGAAGGTCAAACCCATAACCATGAGTTTCTAGGTAGCACAAAGTTAGCTGCAGAAGAGGAAGAAGAAGAGCACAACCATCGCTTTGCAGGTGTTACCAGCCAAGTTATACCAAAGGGTTCTAGTCACGTCCATGCAATATTGGTAAGCACTGACTTCTATGAGGATCATCATCATGAGATAGGCGTAATAACTGGCCCTGCTATTGATGTCGGCGATGATAAACACGTACACTTTGTTGAAGGAAAAACTACTGTTGATAATAATCACTTCCACAATTTTACCTTTGCTACCCTAATTGAGGATCCTATTTCTGATTAAACACAATTAACTTCTGCAATGTATATAAAGCACCGGGTAATTTTATGATGCCATAAACAATAAAGGCACCCATCCTCGGGTGCCTTTATTCATAGAAATTCCAGTGCGCCAGGAGGGATTCGAACCCCCGACCACCTGATTCGTAGTCAGATACTCTATCCAACTGAGCTACTGGCGCCTCACATCCTTTTATAGTATAACACAACCTATTTAAATATTCAACATAGGTTTTGAGGATGTGAGCTTATTTTAAGTCCAACGACATGATGTCCTTTCCTGATTCTAAATCTACTATTCTAGCAACCCCGTCTTCAATAAGCCCTATCGAATTGACCTTGTCCTCTCTCTTGCTGAGTGACGTAGATCCGGGATTGATCACCACGCAACCGCCGATTTTCTTTAAAATGGGAATATGGGTATGTCCTGTTATGAAAAAATCCAATCTGTACCTGCCAATTAATTTATGCATATCCTCATCAGAAATGGTATGTCCATGTTGAACCATAAACCTCTTTCCCTGAATCATGGTAAACACATAGGGTGTTTGCATAGGTATATCGAGTACCATCTGATCTACATCTGCATCACAGTTTCCCTGAGCCACCAGAAGAGGAACACTGCAGGAATTTAACGCGCTGGAGAGCTTTTTGGGGTCATATCCAGGAGGAAGAGGGTTGCGGGGTCCATGGTACAACACATCTCCAGCGTGAAAAATCAAATCCGTATCTTTTAAAAAATTCCACGCTTTTTCCCAAGATATGTAATCTCCATGGGTATCGCTTATAACGCCGATCCTCATGTCAACACTCATCTCCTTTTTAAAAGATCGCTTATGCCTTTTATAATTTTATCATTTGGGCAAAAAAAATTAAAGATAAGGCGGCATCATAACGCCGCCTTATCTTTTTAACGCAGCTTTAACTATTGGACTTTATAAAGTCTATCACTTCGTCCACCTTGGCAAAGGCAAGACATGTAACCGTATCCGCAGCTCCGTAGTAGATCGCTATCCTTCCCGTGGGCGCATCGTACAACGCCGCTGTGGGAAATACCACATTGGGCACATCCCCTACGCACTCGTACAGCTTTTGCGGTGACAGCAGGTAATCCGATGCCCTGTATATCACCTTCCACGGCTCATCTAAGTCCAGTAAAGCGGCTCCAAAGCTGTACACAAACCCGTTGCACGATGTCAAAACCCCATGGTAGAACAGCAACCAGCCTTCCGTCGTCTCTATAGGCACAGGACCTGCTCCTATCTTGGTGCTCTCCCACGGCTTGTTGGGCGACATCACGTGCCTGTGGTGCCCCCAGTGCACCATATCCGGGCTCTCGCTGTAGAATATATCGCCAAAAGGCGTATGCCCGTTGTCGCTAGGCCGGCTCAACATCGCGTACTTGCCCTTTATCTTACGCGGAAACAGCACACCATTCCTGTTAAAGGGCAAAAAGGCGTTTTCCATCTGGTAGAATTCTTTAAAATCGTAGGTATACGCAACGCCTATAGTGGGATAGCCATGGTATCCGTTGCACCACGTGATGTAATACCTGTCCTCTATCTTGCAAACCCTGGGATCGTAGGCGTAAACAAACCTGCTTACCTCTTCATCGTCGCATATAAATTTTATACGTTCATGGTCTATCTCCCAGTTAAGGCCGTCCTTGCTCCTTCCGCTGTGTATCTCCATCTGGCGGCTTTTTGTGTCGCATCTGAACACACCTGCGAATTCTCCATTAAAGGGTACCACAGCGCTGTTAAAAATGCTGTTGGATGAAGGTATAAGGTCTCTGGGTATCACCGGGTTTTGCTGGTAGCGCCACACTACGTCATTACACCCTGCTGGCCTATCCTGCCACGGTATATTGGGTAATGCCTCCCCGACTATTAACTGTTTGCTCATACATCGTCGCTCCTTCCTACAAAAATTGTTTCATCATGCCTTTATACTGCCGGTTAGCGTCAACCCCTCCAGCAACGCTTTTTGCGTTATAAAGAATAAGACAATCATGGGAATCGTCATAATCAAAGACACTGCCATTAACTGATTCCATATAGCTCCATGAGCTGTCTGGAACTGCTGTAGCCCAAGGCTCATCGTATACTTTGATTCATCCGATAGGTAAATTAACGGACCCAGGAAATCCTGCCATGCTGCTATCATCTGAAATATGGCAACAGTCCACAGCGCAGGTTTTGTTATGGGAACTATTATTCTCCAAAGTATTCCCCACTCTGATGCCCCATCTATCCTAGCCGCTTCTGACATCTCCTTGGGTATAGACATCATAAACTGCCTTATAAGGAAGATGTAGAAGGGTACGCCGAAAAATGATGGCACTATTAACGGCAACAGTGTGTTAACAAATCCCAGGTTCTTGAAAATTATAAACAGGGGTATCATCGTAACCTGATACGGCAGCATCATGGTCATCAGCACTATAAAGAATACCGTATCTCTGCCTTTCCATCTAAGCCTTGAAAAACCATAGGCAATTACCGTACTGGACAGTACCGTTCCCAACATCGAAAATACCGCGTATATTAGTGTATTGCTCAAATACGTCCAAAAGGGTATGGCGTTTATAGCGTCAGTAAAGTTTTGCCACATAAAAGTTTGAGGTATAAATTGGGGGGGTATTGTGAATATCTTATCTATCGGTTTTAACGCCGTAGAAACCATCCATAAAAAGGGCAGTAAAAAGAGTACGCTCACCACGATTAATAAAGCGTATACTATTATTCTCCCTATCAAGTCCATTGTGCTCTTTTTCACTATCACTTCACCCCCTATTCTCCGCTGTAGTACACGTATTTCGCAGATGTCTTAAACAAAAGGTAGACACATGCTGCTATTATCACCAGCAGAATCCACGCCATAGCAGAGGCGTATCCCATGTGGTAGTTCATGAAGCTTTCTCTGAAAAGATACAGCGAATAAAACAACGTAGAATTCACAGGTCCTCCACTGGTCATTATATAAGCCTGAGTAAAATACTGCAGCGAATTTATTACGCCCAATATTACGTTGTACAGTATAACGGGGCTCATCATCGGCAACGTCACGTGGAAAAATTTCTGGAATATATTTGCGCCGTCTATATCAGCAGACTCGTACAATTCCGTAGGAACATTTCTCAAACCAGACAGGTAAATGACCACTGCCTGCCCCATTCCCCACTGGGCCATTATTATAAGCGACATTTTTGACCATGCAGGATCTGCTAGCCATCCTGGCCCTTTTATCCCTATAGATGCCAGAAGTGAATTTATAAGTCCAAATTGGGGATCCAGTATCCACATCCACAATATGGCAGATGCCACTGTCGGCACCATATACGGCATATATATTATCGTCCTGAAGAAAGACAATCCCCTTATCTTCTGATTAAGCAGCAATGCCACCGCTATGCCCAGAACAACCCCCAAAGGCACCGCAATAACCGTATAGTAAAGGGTATTGTATAAAGAGAGGTAAAACAGCTTATCGTGAAACAAATTTACATAGTTTTTTAAACCTATAAATACAGGGGTACCTATACCGCCGAACCTGGTAAAGCTGTAGTAGAAGGACGATATAAAGGGGTACAATGTGAATACCAAAAAACCTATTATCCACGGCGAAATAAAAAGTACACCTTTAATAGCTTCCTCTCTCTCCAGGCTCATTTTTTTACCTCTTTTCATCGCGCCCACACCACCTTTCTTTGTATCAAATCAAATTGGGAGATGTTATCTCCCAATTTGATTTACCAATCACTGTGATAAGCTCTTCTCAGCCTCCGCCTGGGCGTTTTTCAGCGCCTGTTCTGGCGTAGACTTCTTGTACTGAGCTGCCTGGAATGCATTGTTTGCAGCTGTCTCTGTAGAAAGCATTCCTTTAGCCGCAGGTGTATAGTAAATTGATCCTTTTTGTGCAACGTTTAATACCTCTTTGAAATAAGGATCATTATTCAGCTTTTGCATCTTGGCAGCCTCAACTATAGGAGCGATATTATACACCTTGTCTGCCGTATTAGCTATCCTCTGAGGATCCATCGTCCACTTTATAAAGTCCATAGCTTCTTGCGGGTGTTTGGATCCCTTTGGTATCATCCAGGTATTCCCGTCCATCAGCGAGGGCATAGGCTTGCCACCTGGCGCCTGAGGTATAGGCCCAACGCCAAAGTTAAGCTTTGGATTGTACTGTTTATTGGCATTTATCTGCCATTCTCCGCTAATCATCATAGCCACCTTACCCAAAATAAACGGGTCATTGGCCTGCGATGAGTTTTGGCTCATGCCAGCTATAAACTTGTTTATATTCATAGCGCCGTACTTATCGCTGTAACTGACTTCCCATTTCAAAAGATTCAAAAGCTGAGGATTTTTATCTGGTGAAAGAATCGGATTGCCATTGGAATCAACAAGGCTTGTACCAAAAACCCCTGCCATAACGTGCGGTACACCTTGTCCTATCCACGGTATAAATCCCATCTGCTCAATCGCGCCGTTTTTAGTCTTGGTCAGTTTTGCCGCCATCTGGTCCAACTCAGCTATAGTCTTGGGAGGCGTATTAGGATCTAGTCCTGCTTGTTTGAAAAGATCTTTGTTCCAGAAAAGCACCCTGACGTTTACCATCTCAGGAAGGCCATATATTTTACCATTGTACTTCATGGCATTATAAGCAGCTTCAAAGAACTTCGACGTGTCAACATCCTTAAGGTAATCGTCAAGAGGTATTATAGCGCCCTGGTCTGCAAGACCCGGCAACGCATCCTGTCCCCAGTAAAGCACTAAATCCGGGGGATTGCCTGCTGCTACAGCTGACAGGAATTTACCCTGCCCACCTCCCTGAGTAGCCGCAATTCCAGCACCGCTTACCATCTGGGCCTTTATCTGTACGTTGGGATGGGTTTTAGAATATTCCTTAGCCAAGCTCACAACCGCATCCCCATCAGGTCCAGCCCATGGATACCACAGGGTTAATACGACTTGCTTTTTATTCCCATTTGTGCTACTATTTTTGGTAGAAGAACCGCTGCAACCAGCAAACGCTAACACCGCGATAACCAACAACATAGCGATTATCGCTTTCCCTTTGAGGAAAATCTTTGACATTATTTTTCACTCCTTCCAACATAATAGACTTAAACCTCAACAAATGTCTATTTATTTGCTGTTCCTGTGCAAATACATATCACAACGGGCCTGTAAGATATGTATTTGCCTCTTTTTTTATGCCAATCACCTCCTCTTCAGATAATGCAAAGGGTTAAAAAACCCCTTTTGTCGAATCCCTTACAATCAAGCTGGTGTTCAGTTCTATAAACTCATAGGGCTTGTCCTCATTGGAAATCCTAAAAAGCAGCTGGCTTACAGCCCTCTCTCCCATTGCCTGTTTAGGTACGTTCAAAGTAGTCAACCTGGGATGGGAAATCCTCGCTATCTCTATGTCGTCAAAACCTATAACCGACACCTTATCAGGTACACTTATCCCTAAATCCATAAGGTTTTTTATAAAAGCGAGGGCTATCTTGTCATTGGAACATATCCACGCACTGGGAAATTTTTCACTGTATTTGATCTTTCTCTTAAAATAATCCATATCTTCGATAAAATCCGTCCTCTTCAAACTGATATCTAGCCATATATAGTCTTCATCTACTTCAATATTAAATTTTTTCGCGTAATAAATAAAGGATTCATATCTCTCTCTAAAACTGTAGGCCCATTCATTGTTGCCGATAAAACCTATTTTCCTGTGTCCACTTTTATAAAGGTATTTTAAAGCTTCGTATATGCCTTTTTTGTTAGCCGAATTGATGTAATCACATTGGATCTCTTCGCTGTAATGGTCAATTACCACAATGGGGATACCCAATGCCTTAATTTTCTTTATAAATCCGTCGTTTAAAGTCCCCACGATTATAATACCGTTTGTCGTCTCTTTATTTATAGCATAAGGTATATTAAGGTTTTCCTCATCCTCTGCATCCACAGCGGTTACGCTCAGCTTTATATTTCTATTCCTTGCGGAATTCTCTATGCCGTACAATATACTTGACCAGAAAGTGGGCTCGCCAAAGAAGCTTTCGCGGCACAGCACAGTGATATTCTCAACCTCTTTATCCAGATCTCTGACTCTCCTGTATCCCATCTTGAGAGCAGTCTCACGTATCTTCTCCCTCATCTCAGCGCTAACACCGCCCGCGCCTCGCAGTGCCTTTGATACCGTATTCTTTGAAACGCCAACTACGGCCGCGATATCCTCCAATCTCACTCTGCCCACTTTTAAAACCTGCCTTTTTGATGATTTAACCTTTACAAATAAACGCTTTTCACTTACACTTACATTATAGTGTAACTTAAATATAAAGTCAATAGTTTTCCATACTATATTTGAAAATATACCGTTTCAATATGTATATTTTGTATAATTTCATCTATTATCCGCTTATTTTCGCCCTATTTTTAGATTACGGCACTTTAAAATAAAACCTTTTCTATAGGTTACGAATACCTTACTTGTAACTCATACTCTATTCTCCACAAGCAAATCCAGCAATTCTCTATCTACTTTGAAACCGCGATAATATTCATATTTGGCACCTGGACGGCCATGCTCTACAATCCCAAAAGGCCCTTTAAAATTCCACAGGGAATATCCCCATTCAAACTCCTTATACAGGCTCAACACATCTTCAAACCACCTAATAGCCACATCGTTAGAGGTCTTATTAAAGCATCCAAATTCCCCTATGTGCACATTAACTCCTTTTTGCTGCAAATCACGCCATGGTTTATAGTACTCTCGTAACGTATCCTTGTTCCATACTTTACCTTCCCACAATAAATCAGGATAATCGGGTTGGGGTAAACCTTTGTGGCCATCCCACCAGCTAGCCTGATAATGAGTCAAAGCCATAGGTTGATAACCTCTGCCGCTGTGCACAACACCTAAATGGGCCAGCTCTGGCATGGCGATATTTCCACCTCCCAAACCGTCTATCACTATTTCGCGGTCAGGATCTATTTTGCGTATGGCTTCTACCGTACGAATTATAAGAGAAGCATGGTTTTCTCTTGTCAAGCCGTATTGGCCGATATTAGGAGGTTCATTTACGAGATCAAAGCTCAAAAACTTGCTAGGAACTCCTTTGTACCGCTTTGCAAAAAGCTCCCACTGGTATACAAAGCCGTCTTGCGCTCTTTTATCCAGCCACAAGTTGTCGCGCTCTATATCGTTGCGGTTTATGCAATAACCAGGAGCCCTGTGCAAATTCAAACACATGTGAATGTTCCTAGCGCTGCATTCCATAAGGTATAAATCGATATGCTCAAAAACTTTTTCATCAGGGTTAAAGTAATCAAAATTTCTCGTCCAAAATCTATAATCAACGGGTATTCTGACAAAGTTAAATCCCGTCTCCACTAAAAAATCCAACGCTTTTTTATCAGGAGGCTGGGGTTCTCTTCCCTCCTCCCATACATACATCCATTGGAAGTTAAAGCCATATTTTTTCATACTTCATCCCCATTTCTATAATTTTTAATGTATTAATGTATATATTTCATTTTATCACATATATTTCCTGCGTCAACATGAGCCTTTTATGATAAAATAAAAAAAAACAATTGGGAAAGGCGGTCATTATATGGGTTTTTATGAAGAGATCAGCAAATACTACGACGACATCTTCCCTGTACAAGAAAGCCAGATAAAATTGGTACAAAGCGTCTTTAGCTCAGGATTCAAAGTTCTGGATGTGGCTTGCGGTTCAGGCACATATACTATTGAGCTGGCAAAAAGAGGTTACAACATGGCGGGCATTGATTTAAGCCCTGACATGATAGACATCGCATTAAAAAAAACCGCTGAACAAAACCTGATAATTGATTTTCGCGTAGGGGATATGACAGATCTTTCGCATATAGGCGAAAAGAGTTTTGATGGTGTAATGTGCATGGGAAATTCATTGGTCCATTTAAACGATGAGATGAGTGTTTTAAAAGCGCTTAAAGAATTCCGCAGGGTCTTAAAAGAAAACGGAAAATTACTTCTTCAGATCATCAACTTTGACAGGGTGCTAAAACACCACATTGAGAGCTTGCCTGTTATCACTAATCCGGAAAAGGATCTGGTATTTATAAGAAAATATCATATAGACCAAAAAGGGTATGTGGACTTTATAACCAATTTAACCGTGGGCAACCGCACATTTGAAAACACCATAAAGCTATTGCCCATCCAAAGTGAAACACTAAAACACCTTCTGTCCAAAGCCGGTTTTGGAAACGCCACCTTTTATGGCGGGTTTGACAAAAGCCCTTTTGACAGCGATAAATCATTTATCCTTATCGCCGAAGCGCTCTAAAGGAGCAAATTTTCCAATGCGCTTCATTATATAGTCTTTTTTTAACGCCCCTGCGATAAAAAGCAGCACAGCTATCGCGGACAGCAATGCGACCACAAGAAAATTTCTTTCGTACATGCTGGCGCCTATATACGATGAAAACACAATGCCAGGCAAACGCGCCAGTAAGGTAATAAACAAATACTTCCAAAATGATATAGGGGTAACACCTGCTACATAGGACAACGCGTCTTTAGGCATACCCGGGATGAGAAACAGCAAAAAAAGCGCGATCTCCCCTTTGGGATTATTTATAAAATCCTTGAGCTTAGATAACCTCTCAGGAGAGATCACTTTTTTTAATGCACTGTAACCTAAAACCCTGGCTATCTCAAAGCATATAACAGATCCCAGCGTGATGCCCACTACCGACAAAATCGAACCCATCATCGCTCCATAAACATACCCGCCAGCTATCTGTATGACTTCCCCTGGTATGACAAAAACCACCACCTGAACTATCTGAACGGCGATGTAAACCAGAAATCCCTTGCTGCCATATCCTTCAATCCACAACCTGAACTTCTCCGGATTTGACGCCAGAAGGGCCAGACTGTGCCCATACCGCATGGCAAAAAAGGTGAAAACGCCCACAAATAAGATAGTCCCTGCAATATAGCCTTTAAGTTTTTTTATCTTATACCCCATAATACCACCATCGATCTCTCTTATCCCACGGCAAAATAAGTGCCCGTGGCCAAAGCTAACACCTCACCGCTTTCGCTGATTATCCTTCCCTCCGTGACAACGGTCCTATTCCCATTGTGCAATACCCTACCTTCAGCTGTCACTGTACTTCCTATTTTGCCCGGTGCTACAAAATTTATTTTCATCTCCAGCGTAACTACGTCCTTACCAGTAGTAAAAGCGGCCATACCCATCGCCGCATCTAAAAGCGTGGCAGTAACCCCACCGTGAGCAATTCCCGCTGTATTGGCGTGGTCTTCGCCAAATGTCAACTGCAATATGGCATAATTTTTTCCCACTTCCTTTGTTTTAATGCCAATATAATTCTGAAAACTCATCCTTTCATTGATAGACATTATCTTTTTAAAAACAGCTTTATCCAAACCTGTATTTATTGCTTCCATTTTTTCACCTCATTACCCAAAAATTCATTTCATTTAGGCTGTTTATTCATAACCTTGAGTATATCTCCTAGTTGTTTTATATAATTGCCATAGGAAGTCCAATCCCCTTGTTTTATGGCGTTATCTGCTTTTTGGTAGAGGTCATTAGCCTGCTTGATCAAGTCCTGCAAATTCCCCTGAGGAGCCTGAACTGCTGTTTGAGGCACAGATGGGTTTATATTGAATACCTTGTTAAGTGCAGCATCTAGTGTATCCTCCATCACTATTTTATTGTCATAGGCCACTATAATCCTCTTTACCTCGGGAATACTTTCTTTAGCATCTGATTTTATATAAAGAGGTTCTACGTACAGTATGGAGTCCTCTACGGGAATAACCAGTGTGTTACCTCTTAATACTTCAGACCCCTTCTGATTCCACAAGCTAAGCTCTTTAGAAATATCAGGATCGTTGTCTATCTTGGCTTCTATCTGCATAGGGCCGTAAATGGTGGTGCTCTTAGGCATAACATACGCTTCCAGCTTTCCGTAATTTGCTCCATCCATCCTGGCCACCATATACGCCACAAGATTGTCCTTTTGCGCGGGGGTAAAGGGTATTGTCAACAAATACTCTTCATCTCTCATTCCTGGCAATCTAGCTATCATATACTGGGATTCTTCAGGCTGGGTTCTATCGTAATATTTTTCTTTAGCGATGTCGTAAGAGTCCTCTCTGTTGTAAAATACCGTGGGATTTGACATGTGATAATTTTTATAAATTTCTGCTTGCAAGTCAAAAAGATCCTGAGGATACCTTATGTGTTTTTTCAAACCTTCCGGCATCTTTGAACCGTCTTTAAAGAGCTCGGGAAATATATTCCTGTACACCATGGCCACAGGATCGCTTTTATCCACGATGTAGTAATCCACTGTGCCATTATAGGCATCTACCACCACTTTAATGGAGTTCCTTATATAGTTCACCCATCTCCCATCAGGCAACTGATAAGGCTGAGAATACGGATAATCATTGCTGGTGGTAAACGCATCAATGATCCAATACAGTTTTCCGCTGTCTATGACGATATACGGGTCCTGATCATAAGTCAAAAAAGGCGCTATTTTCTCCACTCTCTGCATTATATTCCTGTAAATCAGTATTTTACTGGTAGGCTTAATCTCGCTTGACACCAGAAGCTTTATGTCACCGTAGTTAAACGCAAACAACAATCTGTTGAAAAAGTTCATAGGTATTCCCGCCTTACCTTTATACACCGACTCCACATTATCCGCACCTGACGGGTAGTCAAATTCTTTTAAAGCCGTGTTGGTTATAGCGTAATCGTCAGTCAACTCCCCAAAATATATCTCAGGCCTTGTTATTTTTATGCTATTATCGCTGACCGGCGGTATGTTTTTAATGGTAAGTACAGGCTGTCCCTGGGAATTTACCTTGTTTACAGGGGACATAACCACGCCGTAGCCGTGGGTGTATTTAAGGTGTTTATTTATCCATGTCTTAGCATGATCCGTGAGATCGGGAATAGACATCTCTCTGGCAGACAAAAACACCTGGGTGTATTTCCCGGAAATATCATACCTGTCTATATCGATATCGTTAAATTTGTAATAAAGCCTTATACCTTGCAGCTGATTGTAAACCTGATTAACAGGCCTATAGTCGTTGATCCTTATATTTTCAATGGTATCCACGTTGTCTCCTAAAGATTTTGCCGTTAAATTCTCTTTATAATTAAATTCTATCCTCTTTACTTTATCTATTCCAAATCCTTTTTGTGTATACTGAATATTGTATCTTATATAAGGCATCTCCTTGGTCAGCTCATTAGGCGACACCACAAGCTGCTGGACAATTGCGGCGATTACGCCAGACACAACGATTACAGCTACCATCGTTACAGGCCCTATGGCAATTATCTTAAGGCTTCTCCTCAAAGCTCCGACTAAAAACAATATGCCGGCTAAAACCGATACTATCATTAAAACCCTGTAAGCAACAAGTGTCACATGGACATCCGTATAACCAGCCCCAAACACTATTCCCCTCGGTGAGTAAACCAGGTCAAACGCC
The DNA here is from genome assembly GCF_000427425.1 of Caldanaerobius polysaccharolyticus DSM 13641. Taxonomy (NCBI): domain Bacteria; kingdom Bacillati; phylum Bacillota; class Clostridia; order Thermoanaerobacterales; family Thermoanaerobacteraceae; genus Caldanaerobius; species Caldanaerobius polysaccharolyticus. The sequence goes on from NZ_KE386494.1 coordinate 1,063,444, forward strand.
TTTAAGTAATACCTTAGAGCAAATAGCACGAAAAGCAAAAAGCCGAATATAGCGATCCTAGCGATGAGTATATTAAGGATATCTTTATTTGAATAAGCTTCAAGTACAGAGTCATCATCAGAAAGCCTGTAAAAGCGAGTACTATCAGACATGTACATAATGGCATACAACAGCGCGGTTATAATAGCTAGAACGACCAGCAAGGCTGTTACAAAGCCCAGGACACCCTGTATAAAGGGCAACTTGAACATGTAAAGGCTTATGTCCTTATGAAACAGTGGATCATATAAATTAAAATCCACAGCGTTAAAATAGGACAAAGCTTTGCTCCAAAGGCTGTTTGCCAGGCTTACCGATGATATAAGGGAAATGATGAAAGAAGCTACGACAATGGCAAAATTGTACCCTTTAAACTCGTTTCCATTGTTATAATCAGTGCTAAACCTTATAAAGTCCCTTTTGACCTTTTGCAGGTAGGAAAACACCACCAGGAATACAACGATAAATACAGGTACGCCGATTTTTAACTCGGCGATATACCTCGTAAAGAATACCTTCGTATATCCCAGTTCTTTAAACCACTGGTAATCAATTATTAGGCCAGAAAGGGACAAAATCAAAAATACCAGCACCACAAAAAGGGCTATAACAGAAGACACTAGCAATTTTCTTCCGCTGATCATAATATCTTCCTCTCATGATATTTAATAAAAAAAGATCCTCCAATCGGATCTTATGTGGCGGAGAAGGAGGGACTTGAACCCTCGCGCCGGGTTATCCCCGACCTACAGTCTTAGCAGGACCGCCCCTTCACCAACTTGGGTACTTCTCCTCGTTTTTAATTTTCACTGGCGGAGAGGGTGGGATTCGAACCCACGGCCCTTTCGGGTCACTAGTTTTCAAGACTAGCTCCTTAAACCGCTCGGACACCTCTCCGTCCACGGCACTATACAGTATATCACATCTTATATTACATGTCAATATTCTACCTTATCTCTTTTACCCCTCCCATATAGCCGTGAAGCACTTCAGGTATTTCTACAGAACCATCTGCCCTCTGATAATTCTCCAAAATAGCTGCCACTGTCCTCCCTATAGCCACTCCCGAACCGTTGAGGGTATGAACGTATTCCGGCTTTGCCTTTGGAGAAGGCCTGTACCTGATCTCTGCTCTCCTGGCCTGAAAGTCTTCAAAATTGCTGCATGAGGATATTTCTACGTACCTGCCATAACTGGGCATCCATACTTCCAGATCGTATTTTTTTGCCGCAGTAAACCCCAGGTCAGCGGTACTGATTGCTACCACCCTGTACGGAATTTTCAGCAACTGAAGGACTTCCTCCGCATCAGCCACCAGCTTTTCCAGCTCCTCGTAAGAGTTTTCAGGCTTCACGAATTTTACCAGCTCTACTTTGTTAAACTGATGCTGCCTTATAAGTCCCCTGGTGTCCTTCCCCGCGGCTCCTGCCTCAGCCCTAAAACACGCACTATATGCCACATGGTATATAGGAAGCTTATCTCCATCTATTATACTCTCCCTGTACATATTGGTTACAGGAACTTCTGCGGTAGGTATCAAAAAGTAATCAGTACCCACCACCTTAAAGGCATCATCCTCAAATTTAGGAAGCTGTCCCGTACCTATCATGCTGTTTCTGTGCACCATAAAAGGCGGAAATACCTCTGTATAGCCGTGCTTGGTGGTATGGAGGTCCAACATAAAGTTTATCAAGCTTCGCTCTAATCTGGCACCCAATCCCTTATAAAATACAAACCTAGATCCCGTAACCTTAGACGCAGTGGGAAAATCTAATATCCCCAACCTTTCGCCTATTTCCCAATGGGGCTTTGGGTCAAAGTCAAAAGCCGTAGGCTCACCCCACCGCCTTACTTCCACGTTGTCCTCTTCGCTCCTACCCACAGGGACACTCTCATGGGGTATATTGGGTATATTGAGAAGAAGGTCGTTGAGCTCAGCCTCCACCTCATTTAGCTGCCCTTCCATTTCCTTTATCCTTTGGGATACCTCTTTCATCTCTTTAATCTTTTCATCAGCGCTTTTACCTTCTTTTTTCAACCGCGCTATTTCTTCAGATTCGTCATTTCTCAACTTCTTCAGATTTTCCACGTCGTACAACAGTTCTCTTCTCTTTTGATCCAATTCCAAAAATCGATCCAGCTTTTCCGTCCCCTCACCTCTTTTGATAAGCGCCTCCCTCAGCTCATCGGGATTGTTTCTTATCCTCTTTATATCCAGCACCTAACATCCCTCCTGCCTTAGTTTATCTGATTTTCAATTAAAAAAGATCTCACCCACTAAGGGACGAGATCTCCCGCGTTGCCACCCTAATTGGCTTAACATCAGCTAAGCCCTCTTTACGCATAACGGAACTCTCCGTTTGCACCTACTAGATTCAGCGCAAATGCTCCAGAACGGACTTCAATACAGCCAGCACCTGTTCGCACCGACCACAGGCTCTCTTAAACCGCGCTGTATCTACTTCTTTCCTTCATCGCATTTAACCGTATCAACTTAAACTATATAATATCATAAACATAATTTTTGTCAATATTCATCTCGAAATAAAGCGCTGCTTTTGGTATAATAAAAATATCCTACGCAAAAGGAGTGTTTCAATGGACAAAGACAAATACACACAGCTATATCATAGATATATGGTTTACGTTATCATCGCATTTGTCACATACCTGATTTTGTTTAAACTATTGCCCGCTCTATTGCCTTTCATAGTCGCCGCGATTCTCGCCATCGTCATCGATCCTGCAGTGGAATTCCTGGAAAAGAAATTAAAAATACCCCGTGGACTCGCAGTAGCCGTAACCATGCTATCTATATTCGGGTTTATCCTGTTTTTAATCGCCATAGCCACAACCCAGATAATATCAGAACTTCAGCGGTTGCTGGGGATACTTCCTGCATACTTTAACTCAGCCAGCAAGGACTTAAACACCATGATCTTAAATATCCAGGATCTTTACGCAGGATTGCCTAAAAACGTCACCGACATTATTCAAAGCAATATAGGCAATGTGGTCAACACATTGTACGGGATAGCAAAAGCCAGTATAAACTATACGATAAACCTATTTAGCAATATCCCTCATATGTTTATGATATCCATGATCACATTAATCGCCACTTTTTTCATGAGTAAAGACAAAAACATTATAGTGCCTTTTTTATTAAAGCAAATACCTAAAAAGTGGGCTGCAAACACCCACAACATAAAAACAGACCTGTTTAAAACGCTATTTGGGTTTTTAAGAGCAGAGTTGACCATAATCCTTTTGACATTCATTGAGTGTTCCATCGGTTTACTGATCATAGGATTTGATTACGCGTTTTTAATGGGGTTAATCGTGAGCGTTGTAGATGCCCTTCCTATTATAGGAAGCGGTTCTGTCTTAATTCCATGGGCTCTTATAGTGATATTTATATACAAAAATGTAAAGGTAGGAATATACCTGATAATACTGTACGCGATAATAATAATCTTAAGGCAGTTAATGGAACCCCATATCGTAGGCAGCAGCATAGGACTTCACCCTCTTGTCACGCTGTTGAGCATGTATCTAGGACTTAAGTTTATGGGTTTTATCGGATTGTTTATGGGGCCAGCTATAGTGATACTCGTTAAAACCATGCAAAAAGCAGGCCTTATACCGTCATTTAAAACGTAAAAAAGCGCCGCTGACACGGCGCTTTTGTCATCTGGCGTTCTTTATACCTACTCCTGCAGCGCTGAGGTTTTTGCAGCTGATTTGCGCGCTCTCCAATGGCGACTTTTCAAAATCCTCCTGTTCCACGATATACCACTCAATTCCCAATTCTCCAGCGGCATTGAATATATCCCTAAAGTTAATTGTGCCGTTTAAAATCTCGGTATCTTTACCTGTTTTTTCATCCAGGTCTTTCAGGTGGATTATCGGCAACCTACCAGCGTACTTTTTTACGTAAGCCACAGGATCTTCACCGCCTTTTTTAACCCAATACGTGTCTATCTCCGCTTTTACATACTGCGGGTCTGTCAACTCAAAAAATATGTCTAATGCGTATTTTTCGCCTATCCTCTTGAACTCGTGGGCGTGGTTATGGTAACAAAAAACAAATCCGTTTTCGGTCAGCTTTTTGCCTATTGCGTTGACTTTATCAGCAAGCCTTTTAAACTCCTCCATATCTTTAATTTCGTCAAGCTGCAAGTAAGGACACGTTATGTACCTGCTGCCTATCACCTTGTTGTACTCAATTACCCCATTCAGGTCATTGTCCAGAGCATTAAAACTTACGTGAGATCCAGCCGACGTAAGCCCAAAGTTATTCAAATGCCTTTTTAATTCTTCAGCCGTGAGATCTCCATATCCTGCAAATTCCACACCATCATAGCCCATTTCAGCGACTTTTTTCAGCGTGCCCACAAAATCTGCTGGCATAACATCCCTTAAAGTATACAATTGAAGTCCCAATGGCAACCTGCTCATAAAACACATCTCCTTTTTAATATTTTGATCAATTATTCAAGCTGTGAATAGGTGCAGGAATCCTCCCACCCCTTTTCACAAACACCTCTGGCGAAAACTCGCTTACTTCCATAACCGGCGCTTTACCTAAAAGACCGCCAAATTCAACCCATTCACCTACTTTTTTACCGGGCACAGGTATAACCCTGACCGCTGTAGTCTTTTTATTTACAACCCCTATAGCCATTTCGTCAGCTATAATGCCAGCTATAGTATAAGGTGAGGTGTCTCCAGGTATTGCTATCATATCCAGCCCCACAGAGCAAACACACGTCATGGCTTCCAATTTTTCTATTTTAAGTGCCCCTGCGCTCACAGCGTCAATCATTCCCGCGTCTTCACTGACAGGTATAAAGGCACCGCTTAGACCACCTACATACGATGTAGCCATAACCCCGCCTTTTTTCACAGCGTCATTTAACAGAGCCAGCGCTGCTGTAGTCCCTGGTGCTCCACATCGCTCCAGCCCCATAGCCTCAAGTATATTTGCTATGCTATCCCCCCTGGCTGGAGTAGGAGCCAAAGACAAATCTATAATGCCAAAGTGACTCTCAAGCCTTTGGGCAGCTATTCTTCCTATGAGTTCTCCGGCCCTCGTTATCTTAAACGCAGTCTTTTTTATAGCCTCCGCCAATTCTCCAAAATCCGCATCAGGCCCTAACCTTTCCACCACCCGATGTACCACACCGGGTCCGCTAATGCCCACGTTTACCGTGCTCTCAGGCTCTCCAATCCCATGAAACGACCCAGCCATGAAAGGATTGTCCTCCGGGGCATTAGCAAATACAACCAGCTTCGCACAGCCAATGCCGTCCTTATCTGCGGTGAGAGCAGCCGTTTCCTTGATGATGTTACCCATGATCAAAACTGCGTCCATATTGATACCAGATCTGGAAGTGGCCACATTCACAGAGGAACATACCCTCTCGGTCTCAGACAAAACTTCAGGAATGGATCTTATAAGGGTTATATCACCGCTGGTGAACCCTTTGTGCACCAGTGCCGAATAGCCTCCAATAAAGTTCACACCTATCTCCTGAGAAGCCCTGTCCATGGCCTCAGCTATGGCTTTAAAGCCTTCTAAATCAAATCCATCTCCTATTATAGAGATAGGCGTAACAGATACCCTTTTGTTAACAATAGGGATACCGTACTCGCTCTCCAGGTCCTCTGCAACCTTTACCAGATTCTCAGCAAGCCTGGTTATTTTATCGTACACAGCCTCGGCGGTAGCTCGAGGATCGCTTTTTCTGCAATCATTTAAATTTATACCCAGCGTAATAGTCCTTATATCCAAATTCTCGGCCTGTACCATCCTTATGGTTTCCGTAATCTCCTGAAATGCAATAGCCATTTTATCACCTATATTCTCTGCATGTAATTGAAAATAGCTTGCTTTTGGGCGTCAATTTTAACCCCTATTTTCTCGCCTAATTGACTTAAATCTTTTTTCAGTTGATTGAAATCCTTAGAGCACAAACTTACGTCAACAACCATTATCATGGTAAAAAGCCCGTTGATGAGAGTCTGGTTTATGTCCAATATGTTGACATTGCAATCAGCAAGCATTCTCGCTACCGATGCTATTATGCCTATCTTATCCCTTCCTACAACAGAGATAACCACATGGTCTTCATCTTTTCTGCCTTCCTCGGGGTTTACAACACATTCCCCACCGACATATACCGTTTTAAAATTATTTTTCGCCCATGACTTTGCATCAGCTGTGATGATAGTTCCTTCCGGATACTTTATCGTATCACCCGTTTCTCCCTTTATTACTTCTAGTGTAACAACCTTTTCCATCTTTTTCACCCTAAAATAAAATTTCTTAGAACTCTATAGACAGAAGTTATTATAACATATCAAAAAATAGATTTAAATAAAAATTTTCTACTTGATTATGCTCTTAATAGCGTTAAACAAATCATTTCCCTTCCTGTCTTTTTGAATTGTCTTATCTTTCATAGCGACGCCAAACACTTCATCGTAAAGTTCATCTCCGACGGATTTGTCGGACCTGTCCGACGATATATTCTCTTTATGGAAGAAAACAGCCTTATTTTCATTACTCTCCGAGTCAGACAAAAGGGAGTTAAAAAGCAACTGAACCAATTCAGGTCTACCGTATTTCTCTAAATGAGCAAAGGCAGTAATCAGATTTAATACGCTTTTGCTCCTGTTTTCCTGTTTATTTAGCCAATCCAAAGCCAATTTATCAACATCTGCGGTTATTCTTATTGACAACCTATCTCCTATTTTTATATTGTTTTTCTTACCCATCTACAGCAACCCCTGTGACGCAAATGGCCTTTACCACAGATTATCCTTGTTTTGAAATAGCCGCTTCTTCTTCAAACACTTCCTTTTTCTCATCTTCTCCCGAAGCCGTTAAAAATGATATGCTTTTGAGATAACCTTCCGCATTGGCCATCAATGGATTTTCCGCAAATTCTAATCTAGAAAAGTGGAGGTATTTGTCCAGATAATTCCTCAATGTAATAGCCCCGCCTCCTACGATAAAGGTGGTATACACATCGCTTATATTTATGCCTCGCATATCCAGTTCCTTGTATATTTGATTAGCCATAACGCGAGTGAAATCCTCAAAGTGCTTTTCAGCCATCTCCGCAAGCTGTATCTTATTTCCCCCAAATTCTATAACGCCATACCTACGCAAAAAATAATCTAATTTATGCCTGCTGGTCTCATAACCGTAGTTGTTCTTTAAATCCAGGAGAATGCTGTTCAGCGGATCTGCAATGCCTTTGTTTATACCGAAAAAGCCTTTGCCGACAAATGTCCCATTTTCCATCGTAGACACGTCCACAGTAAGGCTACCTATATCGATTATCAATATGAGCTTATCCCTCAGGTGCTCGTACTTTTCTTTAAAATGACCTTTTTCATCGTAAAGGATGCTAAGGGCAGCACTGGTTCCCTCGGGTATTATCTCAACCCTGTCTATTACCAGCGTTATCTGAGCTCCATTGAAATTAGGGCTATGAAAAGTCACTTTATGAGTGCCTTTTAGCCGCGATTTAAATAAATCCTGCAACCTATCGTTAAAATACTCTTCTGTAGGAAGTCCTGCACCTAACGTCACGTATTCTTTTTTAACCGGGTTATTTTCGTCGTACAGAGAGTACGCCAATGATGTAAGAACCATTATGTACGTTATATCGCTTTCCGCTTTGGTTTCTCCCCTGCTCTTTTCTATCATATCCCCTCTATTCTCTTTAAAGGCCAGTCCCCCTACAAAATACCTTCCCATTTGCCGCCCTTTGCTTTCAATTGAAACATCCAATAAATTTATTAGATGACCCGCTTCTTGGCCAAATACCCTCCTGTTGTAACCCGCTGACACCAGGTTCATTATATTGAATTCACTGTCTTTTGTCTTTACCTTTACGCTATCGTTGCCTATGTCCACGCCTATCAATTTCATCCTCTTACACCCTCCATTTTTAAGATTTATACTTTATATACATAATGTTCTACAAATGTTTTAATTTTCCTGCATTGAAGATTAAAATGTCATATTTTTTTTTAGCGTGTGACACAGACAACAGGAATAAAAAGGCCAAATACACGTATGACTATCTCTATCGTCCGACATGTCAGACATATTTGTTTACCAAAATAAAAAAAGCACCTGTTTTCCAGATGCTCTTAACCTTGCCAGGATAAAGGGGGGTGGGTATAAGGTCAAGGCCTCGACCTATTAGTACTTACCAGCTTAAAGCA